>CAZZYH010000010.1:0-50115 GCA_964658225.1 Vulcanimicrobiota bacterium
CCAAGCCTTGTCCTGCTCTGAAGCAAACCCGCAGGCGCGTGCTCTCAGTCCAGGGCTCGAAGTCGGTCGGGCCATGCGCGGCGGCGGAAAGCTATCCTCCTCAGCGCAGCGGCTTCAGCCCGTCCCGCTGAGCGCAGCCAGGGATCCGGGGTCGATCTTTCCCGGCCGGGCAGGCTGCCCCAAGACACAATGGAGCCCCGGACCCTTTGTCTCGCTCAGGCGAACCAGCTCTGCAGGCAAAGCCGCCGGGCGCCAGGCCGACCCCGCCTACCAGCTGCTGTAGGGCTGCCC
This sequence comes from Vulcanimicrobiota bacterium, assembly GCA_964658225.1. Classification (GTDB taxonomy): domain Bacteria; phylum Acidobacteriota; class Terriglobia; order Terriglobales; family Acidobacteriaceae; genus EB88. The sequence goes on from CAZZYH010000010.1 coordinate 292, forward strand.
ATCGGTCCCGGTCTCCCCGGAACCGCTGTGCACGTTGCCGATGCCGGCCGCCGTCTGATCCACACTCATCAGCGAGTCTTCCTGATCGGGCGTCCAGGTCGTGTTCGAGTGGGTCATCGGGTCGTTCGGGATCACCTTCAGATAGCCGGCCTGCACCAGGTCGTCGAGCGACTCGGGGGCCTTCTCCTTGTCCATCGTGTAGGAGTCGATCGCCTGTCGCATCACGTGCAGGTCTTCGCGCAGCACCGCCTCTTTCGCGCTCTTCAGCGACGACACATAGCTCGGGATGGCGATCGCCGCCAGCACCCCGATGATCAGCATCACGATCATCAGCTCGACCAGCGTAAAGCCCTGCTCGGCTGCCGTCGAGCCTCCGAAGCTCACCCGCCCTCTACCAGTCCGCATACTTGGTTCCATCCAGCGCCGTGCCGGTCGACTTGCTGTACACGTCGAAAAGGTTCTGCCCGCCGAACGAGTCCGACTTCGGATCGTCCTGCATCGAGCGCATGCCCCAATCATCCTTGCCCGTCATCGGATCGATCGGGATGCGCCGCAGGAACTTGACCTTCTTGCCCTGCACGTCCACCCCGGTGACCAGCGTCTGCAGATCGGGCGGGTAGTTCATGCTGTCCACCTTGGTGATGAAGGCGTTCTTGTCCGCCGCGTCCTTGTACCGGTCGATGGCCGCCCGCATCATCCAGAGATCATCGCGCAGGATTCGCTCGTTCTGCCGCTTGCGCTCAAAGCGCGTGATCGGGATTGCGGCCGTCGCGAGAATCGAGAGGATGGCGACGGTCACGATCAACTCGACCAGCGAGAGCCCTGCTTCCCGGCCCCGAACCTGATCCTGATCCTGATCCCGGCCCCGGCCCCGGCCCCGATCCTGGAGCGGGCCCTGCGCCTGCTCCCGGCGCGGGTCCCGGTCCCGGCTGATCCCCGACCGCTGCCCCGCGACGTCGCTGCCGTATCTGCTCATGCCTGCCATCACTGAATGTGGACAACCGCCTGCGACCCGGCTGCACTCAACTGCTGCTGCTTGCTGTTCCGGATGACCGGCCGCGTGATCGCAATCGATGCATCCCCCGGAGCCTTGCTCTGGAAGGTAAGCGTGCAGACCGTGCCCGCCCCGGTGACGCCCGCAACACCCGGCGGCCTCGAAGCCGAGATGGTCACATTGCCGCCGCCATCGTCCCGATGCACGAGCGCGACCGGCTGGCCGTCCCTGCCCAGGAGGTCGCCCACATCCACGTTGACCAGGCTGAGCCGGGTCGCGTCGTACTGCATCTGCGACCAGGCCGAGTAGGCATCGACGCCGCCATGCAGCATCAGCTGCACCTTGAAGGTCGATCCCACGGCCTGCGCCTTGTCCGCCCCGACCAGCTGCAGGGTGACCGGCGTACTCGCGGCTGCCTGCTGGCCCTGCATGCCGGCAAGCGCCTCGGCGGCCGAGCCGGCGGCGCCGCTCTGCATGCCGGGCGCGGCGGGAGCGGCCGGCGCGGTCAGGTTGGGAACATTGGTCGCGACGCCCTGCGCCGAGGGTGTGTCCTCGTCCTGCATGGCGCGCAGGTGGCGCAGCTCGATCGAGTTGGTCGTCCCGGTGTCGAGCTGGCGCAGGTTGAGCGGGCTGATATCGGCCGCGCGCACCACGTGCGGGATCAGCAGGAAGACGATCTCGTCATCGGTGTTGGTCTTGTCGCGCGAGCTAAAGATGTACTTCAGGATAGGTAACTCGCCCAGCCCCGGGGTGCCGCTGGCGCTCCTCGACTCCTGGTGCTCAAGGATGCCGGACAGGATTGACGCCTCCCCCTCGCGCAGGCGAATGACCTGGTCGATGGTGCGCTGGGTGATGATGGGTTCGTTGATGCCGCCGAGGTTGGACACGCCGTTGGTCGAGGAGACCTCGATCTTCATCTTGAGCGAGACGTCGCGATCGTAGTGCACCGTGGGCGTCATATCGATATTGACGCCGACGTCGAGGTACTGGAACTGCGTATTGACGAGCGAGCTGGTCACGGCGGTGGCGACGCCGGCCTGGTAGCTGCCGGTGGCCACCGGCAGCTTCTCACCGATCTTGAGCGAAGACTTCTGGTTGTCGGAGGCGCGCAAGCGCGGGTTCTGCAGGATCTTGGTGCTGGTGTCTGAGAGCAGCAGGTTGACCGCGGCCGAGCCGATGGTCACGCCGAAGTTGGTCGAGTTCAGGTGCGCCAGGTTGTTCAGCGTCAGCCCGGTGGTGGAAGTGGTCGAGGAGCCGGAAGAGGACGAACTGCTGCTCGTCGTAGTCGTGGCGTTGGATTGCTGAAAGCTTACCGAACCGGTCTGCGGCAGCTGGATCCCGAGGGTTCGCTCCAGGGTCCGGCTGACTTCCATCACGGCCACGTCGACAACCACTTCGGCGCGCGCCTTGTCCAGGTCGTTGATCAGCTTTTCGGCCAGCAGCAGCTCATCCGGGGTGCCGCGCATGATGATCGCGTTCTGCGACGGAACGCCGTACAGCTTGGCGGTGGTGAAGACGTTGCGCAGGGCGGTCTGAATGTCGTTGAGGTCGTTCTGCTGGGCGACGTTGGTCAGGTAAAAGGTCTGGACGGCCTGCTCGTCGAGCTCGGTGCGCTTGCCGCGGGTGTTGGCGGCCACAAAGATGGTATTGGCGGTGATGGGCCGCCAAAAAGTCGTCGAGATGGTTCCGAGGATCCGCAGGGCGTCGTAGATCGAGACGCCGGTCAGGTCGACCTGGATGCGGGTGGAGTGAAAGTCGGGGTCAAACAACACGTTGATGCCGGCCGCCTTGCCCACCGTCATATAGACGGTCTTCGCGTCCTCGACCATGTGCAGCGTGAGCGGCTCGTTCGAGACCGGCTTGAGCTGGGGTGGACCGCCCAGGTCGAGCAGCGCGCGGCGCTCCTGGGGGGACATGACGACCTCGGGCGTCGGCACGATCGCTTCCTTGTCGATCTTCTGGCGGGTGGCGCGGATATCCTGGGCGGCGAGCTCGTTGGAAGGGTCGATCTCGAGCGCGCGCAGAAACTCGGTCAGGGCGCCGGTGTCGTCGCCCTGGTCGCGCAGCTTCTCGCCGCGCCGCACGTGCGAGGCGGCCGCGTCCAGACGGAGCCGCTCGTAGGAGATCTTGTACTTCTCGTCCTTCGGCTTCTTGTGCCAGGCCTTGGCGTAGTCCTCGTAAGCCTCTTCGACATCGTCGCGCGCCTCGGCGGCGCGGCCCATGTTGTAGAGCTTGTTGGCCGACTGGCCGGAGGCCTGGCGTGGAAAGAGAGCGAAGGTGGCGGCGAGGACCGCGACCGTCAACAGGCCAGGGGTCCAGGAGCATAGGCGGCGCGTCATGCAACTCCAGGCGTGATCAAGGGTGGGTAAGCCGCAGGCGCCGGAGCCGTTTGGAGCCGCGGCTGCCTTGTCTGTCGATAAAGACATCGCGGCGAAAATCATCCTCATATACAGACGAATGCTGGCAAAGTATAGCACCGTGGCCCTATCCGAAATGACCGGCGAAGCCGCCCGGCCGAATGTGAAATCATCTCTTTAGTCATGTCCAAGCAAAGTTCCTACCAGGTGTCTGCGCCGGCCGCCAAGCCGGCAGCCAAGCCCCGGGACCGCGATCCGGTCGCCTCCGGCAGCCGCGATGCGGCCTACAACCGTGCTGCCAGCCACAACTACTTCCTGCTCGACCGGTACGAGGCCGGGGTCGCGCTGCGTGGGTCGGAGGTCAAGTCGATCCGCGAAGGCCAGGCCAACCTGCGCGACGCCTACGGGCTGGTCAAGGACGGCGAGGCCTTCTTGTTGAACGCGCATATCGGCCCCTATTCCCATGGAAACTTTGACAACCACGAGTCGCTCCGGACCAGGAAGCTGCTGCTCCACCAGGGCGAGATCACCAAGCTACAGGACCAGACGCAGGCCAAAGGACTAACGCTCATCCCGACCCGGCTTTACTTCCGCAACGGGCGGGTCAAGTGCGAGCTGGCGGTGGCCAAGGGCAAGCAGGACTGGGACAAGCGGGCGACGGAGAAGAAGAAGGAGGCGGACCGGGAGGCCAAGTCGGCGATCGCGGCCAGCAAGAGCAGGCAGGGGCGGTGAGTTGCATTCTCAAAGGGCCACTGGCGTAGCCGTTCCACCAGGGAGTTCGATACAGCCGCGGAACGAAAGGACACGGGTATCCAGGATTGCGGCTCCTGTGGCGGCTGCCTCAGTCCTGAGACAGCGCGCCCAGTTCATCCTGTCTGCATGGGCGGGATCGGGCTGGCAGCGGTCTCCAGAAAGCCTGGCCGACCGGATTGTGATCCTCGGGAATCGACCAGGATGATTCCCGCTTCGTGAATCGAGGAGTCGCAAGCGCTTGCCGGATGCACGCAACCCGCATCTGGCCTTTCGAGTCAAAGAGAAGAATCCGGCAGGCTGAACCCTGGGCGCGGACATGCCTGGCGAGCGTCGTTGGGACAGCCCCTGATGCACCTTAAGGACGATTCAATGAGCGGTGAATGTACACCCCGGTCGTCCACTCAACAGGTTTAAACAGCCTTGCGCTGGAAGGTCGTCTTCTTCGTGTTGGTAAACGAGTCCTTCGCCTTCAGCGCAGCCGTGGACGCGCCGGACTTGGGCTTCTCACCGTTCTTGATCTGGGCGGCTTTTTCGCGGGCCGACTGCAGCTTCTGCGCAGCGCGGCTGAGTCCGCCTACCTTGACCTTGCCTGGCTTCGGGATGAAATCGCTCATGGAGAAATCCTCTCACGACCGGGGATTCGTAGTCACCTTGTCCGTCCCCGATCACGCCGGTCACCCCGCAGCGCAGCACCGTGAGCCCAGCAAAGGACCTTGCTTGTTGCCTGCCGCGCTCGCGGTCCGGGGCCGCGGAGCATCGTTCGCTTGGCCCTGGGAGGACGCGCGCCTAACCCCCGGCCTCAGGGCTGCACCACCAGGTCCTCGGCCAGGCGAAAGTGCACGATGGACTCGGAGGCGATCGCGACATCGCGGTTCCCCGTCAGCCCGGCAATCGCCGTGCCCGCGCCCGCCCCGCTGAGGCCGCCGATCAGCAGACCCGTGCCGCCGCTCGCGACCCCGCCCACCAGCATGCCCAGGCCGGTTCCCCCGCCGATCCAGGCCGCCGAGCGTTTGCCTTTGCCTTTCTTGGTCCGCGTCAGGTCGCGCGTATCCACTGCGTACTCGCGGTGGTTCAGGGTCATCGAGGTAAGCCGCAGAGCCAGGACCGACCGGCCCTTGAAGTGTCCCCGGCGATGCGCTGCGTCGACGACGCCTGCGACCGGGGTTCCCTTGGGCACCAGCAGCCGCCCGTTCGCATCGTCGATGGGGGCAACCACCTCGCCGTCAAACCGGTCCCCGGCCCGGGTGGTCTTGACGCTGATGTGCTGGTTGATGCGGATGGCGAGCGTGGTGCCGGCCGGAATGCTGACCTGGACAGGGCGGACCACGGGCCCCGCGGACACACCCGGGGAAGTGCTCCCGGCGGAAGCTGCCGGCGTGATCACCGGCTGCGCTGGCGGGGCGGGGGATGGCGGCGGAACGACGACGGTGGTGGTGTTGCCGTGCTCGTCGACCGAGGTCACCTGCTGCGCCTGGCCTGTGGCGGCGGCCTGTCGGCTGGCCTGCGCTTTAGCCTGCTCGAGCGCCTTCTCCTGCGCACTCCGGCAGCCGGTGAGCACACACCAGCCGGACAGGATCAGCGCAGTGGCTACCTGCTTTCCATGCTTCATGGTTGACATCAAGGCTTCCCTCTTTCAGCGACCGGGCATGGCATCTGCCTCCACCGGCGCTGCTACGGCTATCGGCCGGATCGGTCTTTCGCATGAGCCGATCCGACGCGCGACCCGGTCAGAGCCCCCGGAAAACGCGCCTCGTCCCAACTGCCTCGCGCTATCCTTAAGCTGTGAATATCGATCTCCGCTTCGCCGTCGCTACTGCACAATCCTCTGACCTGCTCGTCATCTTCACCGTCGACCAGAGCGTCGGCTCCGCGTCGAGCGACAAGCCGGCGATCTTCCCGCTGACCGAAGCGGTGGCGCTGCACGGCTCTGTCGGCGAGCTGCTGACCTCGGGCGAGTTCAAATCCGCGGCCAACGAAATCCTGCTCATCCACACGCCGAAAGACCTGGCCTGCAAGCGCCTGCTGCTGGTCGGCCTGGGCAAGGCCGCGGCCCCGCACACTGCCCAGGGACCGACGGTGTCTGCCTTGCGCAAGGCGGCCGGGACCGCGGTTCGGCTGGCCCGTGCGAAGGGCCTGAAAAGCATCGCGATCGCCCTCCCGCAGACGCTCGTCGAGTCCACCGACGCCCAGGCCGCACGGGCCATCGCCGAAGGCGCGCTGGTCGCCGACTACGATCCGGACATCTACCACTCCGACCGCAAGGACCGCTCGATGACGGCCGTGACCGTCTATGCCTCCGAGCGCATCGACCAGGCCGGCACACTCGCCGGGCTGAACGAGGGCATCGCGATCGGCGAGGCGCAGAACTTTGCCCGCACCCTGGTCAACGAGCCGGGCAACGTGCTCACCCCGACCGTGCTGGGCGAGCGCGCGGCGGCGATGTGCAAGGCGAACGGGCTCCAGTGCGAGGTCTACTCGATCGAGAAGTTGAAGGAACTCAAGATGGGCGCCTTTATCGCGGTGACGCAAGGCTCCTATGAGCCGCCGGCGCTGATCGTGATGCGCTATGAGCCGGAGGGCGGCGCAGGCGAGGGTGCGCCCGTCCTCGGCCTGGTGGGCAAGGGCATCACCTTTGATACCGGCGGCATCTCGATCAAGCCGGGCGACGGCATGGAGAAGATGAAGTACGACATGGCCGGTTCGGCGGCGATGATCGGCGCCATGCAGGCCATCGCGCAGTTGAAGCCCAGGGTCCGCGTCCTCGGCGTGGTCTGCTCGGCTGAAAACATGCCCTCGGGCCGCGCCTACAAGCCGGGCGATGTGCTCACTGCCATGTCCGGCAAGACGATCGAGGTGATCAACACCGACGCCGAAGGCCGCCTGGTGCTGGCCGACGGCCTGCACTATGCCAGGCAACTGGGCGCCACCCACCTGATCGACGCCGCCACCCTGACCGGCGCGGTGGGGGTTGCGCTTGGCCTGCACAATGCCGGCGCCTTCTCCAACGACGAGGCCACCTACCGGCAATTCGTGCAGGCGCTCGCCACCTCCGGCGAGCAGTTCTGGCGGCTGCCGCTCGGCCAGGAGTACCGCGACCAGATCAAGTCGCACATCGCCGACCTGATGAACACCGGCGGACGCCACGGCGGCGCCTGCACGGCGGCCGCGTTCCTGGAGGCGTTTGTCGGCGAGACGCCCTGGATCCATCTCGATATCGCGGCCCAGGCCTGGATCGACGAAGCCAAGCCGTGGATCTCGAAGGGGCCGAGCGGCGTCGCCGTGCGCAGCATCACGGAGTGGGTGCGCAGCTACAGCGCCTAGGGCGAGGATCGGCTCGCTCGATCCGACCCGCTTGCGCGGCGGCCGCGCTCTCGGCCGATGCGCGGCAAGAGGCGCGCTGCGAGGGGTATAGGTGTTTTCGCGAAAATATGTAAAAGTAGCTGCATCGCGGCGAACGGCTCTCCGCGGGCTGAAACGATTGGCCTTGCGCCCCAGCGCGCCGGGCGGCTTCGCTCAGGCCCGGCAGTTCGACCCGTAAAGAACAAGCGGTCCTGCCCGAACCTTACCCATCTGCACGGAGTGTTATGCATACACGCTTGGCCCGGTTGATCGCTCCGCTTTGCCTATCCCTGCTTCTTCTGTGTTGTCTTTCGCCCGCCCGCGCCGCCCAGGGTCCGTCCGGGCAGTCGGCCAGCCAGGCCGCGGCCGTGCCCAGCACCGCCGACCGGCTGACCAAGCTCGAGGCCCAGGTGGCCGACGCCAAGTCTTCGGCCGACAACAGCTGGATGCTCACCTCTTCGGCACTGGTGCTCATGATGACCGGGCCCGGGCTGGCGCTCTTTTACAGCGGCCTAGTGCGCAAGAAGAACGTACTCGCCACCATGATGCAGAGCTTCGCCATGATGGCCATCATCACGGTGCTCTGGGCGCTGGTGAGCTACTCGCTGGCCTTTGACTCGGGAACCGGTTTTATCGGCGGTCTGCACCATGTGTTCCTGAAGGGCGTCGGCCTTGCCCCGGACCCTGACTACGCGGCCACCCTCCCGCTGCAGACCTGGATGATCTACCAGCTGATGTTCGCCATCATCACCCCGGCGCTGATTACGGGCGCTTTTGCCGAGCGCATGAAGTTTTCAGCCATGGCGCTCTTCCTGATCCTCTGGTCGATCTTTGTCTACTCGCCCATGGCGCACATGGTGTGGGGCAAGGGAGGGCTGCTCAATGCCTCGCTGGGCGGGCGCTTCCCGACGCTTGATTTCGCGGGGGGGACCGTGGTGCACGTAACTTCCGGCGTTTCGGCGCTGGTGTGCGCGCTCTACCTGGGCAAGCGCGTCGGCTACCCGAAAGAGCAGATGATGCCGCACTCGGTGGTGCTCTCGCTGGTGGGCGCGTGCCTGCTGTGGGTAGGCTGGTTCGGCTTCAATGCCGGCTCGGCGCTCTCGGCCGGGCCGCTCGCGACGAGCGCGTTCGTCAACACCCACTTCGGCGCGGCGGCGGCCGCGTTGAGCTGGTCGGTGGCGGAGTGGATCCGCAATGGCCGGCCCTCGGCGCTGGGCGCGATCTCGGGCGCGGTCGCCGGGCTGGTCGCAATCACCCCGGCTGCCGGGTTTGTGCAGCCCATGTCGGCGCTGGCTATCGGGCTGATCGCCGGGGTGTTCTGCTACTTCATGGTGGTCAAGGTAAAGGCCGCCTTCGGCTATGACGACTCGCTCGACGCCTTCGGCGTACACGGCGCGGGCGGAACGCTGGGCGCGATCCTGACCGGCCTGTTTGCTTCGAGCACGATCAACCCGATCTTCAAAGACGCCAAGGGCAACGTGCTCCCCTCCGGGGCGATCGAAGGCAACTGGCACCAGGTGCTGAATCAACTGGTGGGCATTGGCCTGGCGTGGGTGGTCTCGATCCTCGGCACCCTGATCCTGCTCAAGGTGGTCGACCTGGTGATCGGACTGCGGGTGACAGTCGATCAAGAACGCGAGGGCCTCGACATCACCCAGCATGGGGAGGAAGGTTACGATTACGCAGCATAAGACGGGCGACCTGCTACCCTGAAGTTCCCCTTTTTGCAAACCGGATGCTGGCAGGATAGAAACCGATCTTTGGTCCAGCAGCAGCGACTTACGCGGAAATGAGAGCGATGCAGAAGATAGAAGCGATTATTCAGCCATCGAAGCTGGACGCAGTCAAGGACGCACTTCTCGAGGTAGGCGTCGAGGGGATGACCATTCTCGAAGCCCGCGGGCATGGCCGCCAGAAGGGCCACACGGAGTTTTACCGCGGGCGTGAATATACGGTTGATCTGCTGCCGAAGATCAAGCTCGAGGTGGTCGTGCCGGACGAGTTGCTGGAGAAGGCGGTCTCGGCGATCGTGGCGGCGGCGCGGACCGGCAAGATCGGCGATGGGAAGATTTTTATCTCGAAGATCGATGAGGCGATCCGGATCCGCAATGACGAGCGTGGGTCGACCGCGCTCTAGAGAGCCCTTTCCGGATTGCCTGCTCCGGAAGCTGGGCCTTCACGCTCGAGAACAGAGTGGCGTCCGAGTGCAAGAGTAAGGATCCTGTGTTCGCTCGGGAGAGGCACGAGGGCTAGGTCTACCGTGTGATTGGGCTGTGCCCGGAAGACAGCGCTTCTGTCCTGAAGACTCGTAAACCCAGGAGAAATGCTCAAGGGTTTGCGGGCAAGAATTGGCGGCGATGCTTCAAGGGATCCGCAAGGTGGAGACTGTGCAGGCTGAAGCCGGACGCAAAGCAACGCTTCTCGGCGCAGAGCCACAGCTTTTTGCCACCGATCTTGAGGCTTCTTGTGCGTTCTACGTAAAGAAGCTGGGATTCGCGGTTGCGTTTACGTATGGTGAGCCGCCCTTCTATGGACAGGTGTTTCGAGACGCAGCCAGGTTGAACCTCCGGCAACGGGACGAACCGGCGATCCGCACGGAGCTGCGGGAGATGGAGCATCTGCTTTCAGCATCGGTCACCGTGGACGACGCAGAGGCGCTCTTCTCAGAATTCCAGGCGGCGGGCGTGGCATTTCATCACCCTCTCAAGCGAGAGGCATGGGGCGCGCTCACTTTCATCGTTCGTGATCCTGATGGCAATCTCATCCTTTTCGCGGGGCGGGGGCGGGAGTAACCGAGGGCCGCTCATGAGACCGATGCTCCCTTGTCTCCCTGGAACGCCTGCTCTGTTTGCAGATCGCAGGCTTTTTATGAATCGCAAAGCATGTTTGCCTGATAGAGACCGCCGAATCCGACAAAGCAACTTAGCCCCAGCAGAGAGCGCATGAAATTGGATACCACCTACCTGCAGCGGCTTCGCCAGCAACACGCGCAACAAGGCGCCGACCTGCGCTCGACGTTTCAACGAACCGGCGATGGCCTGACCGCGGTACGCCTGCGCACGACCCAGACCGAAGGCCTGCTGCGCCAGCTCTGGCAGGAGTTTACCGGCGGCCCGGGCAACGCGCCGCCGATTGCGCTCGTCGCCACCGGCGGCTTCGGACGCCGCGAGCTCTTCCCCTACTCCGACGTCGATGTGCTCTTTCTCTGCGCGCAGGACTCAGTGGAGCGCGACTACCACGACACCATCCGCGCCCTCACCCAGGCCATGTGGGACATCGGCCTGCGCGCCTCGCCGGCGACGCGGACCTACAAGGAGTGCGACCGGGTCGACCCGGAGAACCTAGAGTTCACGGTGTCCCTTCTCGAGCGGCGCTTTCTGGCCGGGGATCAAGCCTTGTACTCGCGCTTTGAGAGCGAACTGCTTCCCTCCGCCATCCTGCGCGAGTCCGGCGTCCTGCTTGAAAACCTCTGCCAGATGGCCACCGCCCGCCATGCCAGGTACGGCCACACCATCTTTCACCTGGAGCCGAATCTGAAAGAGTGCCCGGGCGGTCTGCGAGACCACAACCTGACCGAGTGGCTGCTGCTGCTCGGCCACCTGCAGGCCACCCGCGCCTGGCCCGCGGCGGCCCCTGCGCCCATGGCACAGAACGACTACGAGGCGGCCTTTGACTTCCTCGCCGCGGGCCGATGTTTTCTCCATTACCGCAGCGGCCGCGACAATAACACCCTGGACTGGCACGCGCAGGATGAAGCCGCCGCCGCCTCGATCGGCCTTGAAACCGCCGGATCCGCCGACCCCGCCTACTGGATGCGCACCTACTATCGCCACGCCCGCACCGTCTACCGCCGCGCGTGCCTGCTGATGGACAACCTGCCGCGCGAACACACCCTGCTGCCCAGACCGCTGCGTCGCCGCCGCTCGACGATCGGGGACACCGGCTTTTTCGTCGAGGAGGGCCGCCTGCTGCTCGGCGAAAGCGTGCTGTTGACCGACGCCGACGCGATTCTGAAGGTCTTTGTGCATGCGGCCCGGCATGGCTACCGCTTTTCCCAGGATGCCGAGGCGCGCATCTCGGAGGCTCTGCCTGCCCTGGCCCTGCACATGCCGGAAGGGCCCTACCTGTGGAACTGCCTGCGCGATGTGCTGCTCGGGCCCTTCGCGGCGAACGCGCTGCGCACCATGCACGCGCTCGGCCTGCTGGAGCTGATCCTGCCCGAGTTCCATGGGATCGATTCGCTCGTGATTCGCGACGCCTACCACCGCTACACCGTCGATGAGCACACCTTTCTGGTCATCGAGAACGTGCACCTGCTGCGCCAGCCACGGCACGAGTGGGAGAAGCGCTTTGCCGGGCTGCTGCCGGAGATCGAACGACAGGACCTCTTTTTCCTCGCCCTGCTCCTGCACGACACGGGAAAGGGGCGGCGCTCTGGCGATCACGCAGCCCAGAGCGTCGAGCTGGCCGAACGCGTCTTTGCCCGGCTCGAGTTTGACCCCGAGGAACGCGAGCTGGTCCGCCGGCTGATCCGCAATCACCTGGAGATGTCGCTGGCCATGCGCCGGGACATCTTTGACCCCGATAGCGTGCGCCTGTTTGCCGAACATACGCCCTCGCAGCAGCAGTTGAAGATGCTGACGCTGTTGACCTACGCCGACGTCAAGGCGGTCAACCCCGATGCGCTGAGCCCCTGGAAAGCCGAAAACCTCTGGCAGCTCTACATCGCAGCGGCCAGCTTCCTGGACCGCTCGGTCGACGAGACGCGCTACCACGTCGAATCCGACTCCGGGTTGCTGAGCCGCATCCTTGCGCTGGTGCCCGATCGTCAGGCGGAACTGCGCCTCTTTCTGGAGGGGCTGCCGCAGCGTTACCTGCAGACCCGGCTCCCGGAGCAGATCCGGCAGCACTTTCACCTGGCGCTGGCGCTGGCCGAGGCGCCCGCCGGCCAGGCCCCCATCGAGCTCGCGCTGCGGCCGCTGCGCCAGTACTCCGAGGTGACCCTGGTCGCTCACGACCGGCCCCTGCTGTTCGCCGACATGGCAGGCGCGCTCTCGGCCTGGGGCATGAACATCGTCAAGGCAGACGCGTTTTCCAATGCCGCCGGCATCATCGTCGACAGCTTCCAGTTCACCGATCCCTTCCGCACCCTCGAGCTCAACCCGGGCGAGACCGAACACTTCCTGGCCAGCCTGCGCGAGGCACTCTCCGGCAAAGCCTCGCTCGACAAGATGTTGAACGCCCGCCAGCAGGCGCGTCGCCGCAGCCTTTCTCGCTACCAGGCAGCGACCCACCTGAAGTTTGATGAGCGTTCTTCGAGCCACAGCACCTTGTTGCAGGTCGTGGCGCAGGACTTCCCCGGCCTGCTGCGGGAGCTCGCGGTAGTGATCGCGGGCTGCGGCTGCGAGATCGAAGTCGCGCTGGTGGACACGGAAGGGGAAGTGGCGATCGACGTCTTTTACTTGACGGCGGGCAAGGCAAAGCTGGACCGGGAGCAGCAGCGGTGCCTGGCGGAGAAGGTGGAGGCGGCGCTGGCCGAGCGGTAGCGGCGGTGCGCGGCACGAAAAAACGCGCCCCGTGGAAGAGGCGCGTTTCCACCCTGCCGATGCAGGCCGGGTGCCCCGGAGTGGCTAGGAGGCCTAGCTGAAGGGCACGGCTATCGAGGGTTGGTGGGCTGTTGGAAACTGGGCGCAGCGGTGCTTCCGCTCCAGGGCAAGACGCTCGGGCTCGGTGAGCGCCATTCCCAGCAGGCGGGAGCAGCGACCACAGAAAGAGACCTTGGCAGTGAGCAGCCCGGCGGCTGCCAGTGCAGAGGTCATCGGCTTGGCATGTGTAGTCGTAATCATTGCGCATTCTCCTTGGAGGGGAAAAGAATGGCGTGATCAGACGGGGTGTCTTGCCGCCAGGCCCGATGCATACCCGTGAGAGAAGGCTCGGCGGAGGAACAGCACCAGTATGGTTCGCGCAAATTATGAGTGCTGAGGGAGGGATGAAAACCGGCAGCAAACGGTTGCCATTCCCAGGCTGAACTGCTCTTCACAATAGGCTTGTTCGGCCGCGCTTGTCACCCAAAATGGGAAGAGGATCGGCCAAGTTCGGAAAAAAGATTCCCGTTTTGGGTTTCGTATGCGAACAGGCTGCGGACCGCCGGCTGGGCGCCGGGGTCGGCGCGGCTTTTCCGCAATCGCCAACGGCAACGCCCGGCAGTGCCGCTTTGGAAAATCGGCAACGCGTGATTACACAAGTGTTACACCCCGTTGCGCTCCCCACTGCTAGCCTGAGGGAACATTACCTATTTCGATTGACGAGCGGGTGCAAGTCCATGGCAACAGTGGAAGTGATCGAACAAAATCCAGGAACGAGCCCAGTCGCGAGCCGCGTAGCGGGCCCCACGGCGGGCCGAGACCCGCGCCTCGGGCTGACCCAGGACGAACTGGTCGGCGCCAAGTACGTGGCGCCGGTGCCGACGATGGGCAAGGCGGAAAAGGCGCGCGGGATCAACTGGATTACGAGCATCTTCATGGTGATCTTCCACGTGCTGGCCGTGGTCGCGCTCTTCATGTTCACCTGGAAGGGGCTCTTCGCCGCCGTCGTTCTCTATGTGCTGGCGATCAATGTGGGGATCGGCATGGGCTATCACCGGCTGCTCACCCACCGGGGCTACAAGGTGCCGCGCTGGCTCGAATACGTGATTGCCACCTGCGCCACCCTCGCGCTCGAGGGTGGGCCGATCTTCTGGGTGGCCACCCACCGGGTGCATCACCAGCACTCTGACCGCGAGGGCGATCCGCACTCCCCAAACGAGGGCACGTGGTGGTCGCACATGGGCTGGATCGTCACCGGGCAGTCGCTCCACGCGGAGACCGCCGTGCTCTCCCGCTACGCGCCCGACCTGAGCCGGGACAAGTTTCACGTCTGGCTGAGCAAGTATCACTGGGTGCCGCTGACCACTGTGGGCCTGGGCCTGCTGGCCTGGGGCGGGTGGAAGGTGGTCCTGTGGGGGATCTTCCTGCGGGTCACCCTGGGCCTGCATGCGACCTGGCTGGTCAATTCGGCGACCCATATCTGGGGTTCGCGCCGCTTCGAGACCCGCGACGACTCCCGCAACAGCTGGTGGGTCGCGCTGCTGACCGGCGGCGAGGGCTGGCATAACAATCACCACGCGCATCCGGTTTCGGCTCGCCATGGTCTGAAGTGGTACGAGTTCGACCCCAACTACTACGGCATCTGGCTGCTCAAGGTGCTCGGCCTGGCGCGCGACGTAAAGATCGCCCAGTACGACCCTGCGAACCCACGCCCGGCCGGCACGGCCTAGAGCACCACGCCCCCGGCCGGCACGGGTCGGCCTGATCCCCACCGGTTCCCGCACCTCTGGCGAGAGGAGCGCGCAAGCGGCGACCCGGAGCGAGACGTCGCGAAAACAGATGCTCCCCGAAGAAGCAAGCGGGGGGCATCTGTTTTTTTTTTGCTTCCGCTCCCGGCTCCGCTCTGCCTGAAAACGGTCAGCGTGTGCGCAGCCGGTCTTGCTTTAAGCTTTAGCCAAGCGATGCGAGTGACGCGGCGGCCGGCGATTGCAATCTCTATCCTGCTGGGCATCAGCCTGGTCGGCCTCATCGTCACGCTCAATGTCGGCTGGATCATCCTGAACTGGCGCCGGGTGCTCCCGCTGGTGCTCGGCATCCCGCTGTTTCTGCTCTTGATCGCGGGGGTGGTTGTCAACACGGTCTTCCTGGTGCGAGAGGTACGCCGGAACGAGCGGCAGAACAATTTCCTGAACGCGGTGACCCATGAGTTGAAGACGCCGATCGCCTCGATCCGGCTTTACCTTGAGACCCTGCAGCGACACAACGTAGCCGAGCCCAAGCGCCAGGAGTTTTACGCCATCATGCTCAACGACAGCGAGCGGCTGCTCTCTACTGTCGAGCAGGTGCTCAAGGCCGGCGAAGTGACCCAGCGCACCGGCAAGCACGCCCGTGAAGAACTGGACCTGCTGGCCCTGACCCGTGCCGCCGTGGATGCGACGGTGACCCGCCACCATCTCGCTCCGGAGGCCATCTCCTATGAGCCGGCGCCGGATCTGCCCTGTCTTCGGATGATGGGCAACCCGGAGGACCTGGAGACGGCCTTGCTCAACATCCTGGGCAACGCGGTCAAGTACTCTCCGGAAGGCGTCCGGGCGCGGGTGCAGGTGACCACCGAGCAGGACTGGGCTCTGATCCGGGTCGTGGACCAGGGCATCGGCATCCCGCGCACGCAGCTCAAGAGCGTCTTCAAGCGCTTCTACCGGGTGCCGCACCGCAAGGTGCTGCGCACCAAGGGAACCGGCCTGGGGCTGTTCCTGGTACGGAGCATCGCGCGGCAGCACGGCGGCGAGGCCTGGGCGCAGAGCTCCGGGGAGGACCTGGGCACCACGATCACGCTGAAGCTGCCGCGCAGCCCGCGCCCGGGGGCCGAATGAGCGCGGACCGGATGCTCGCTGACCCCGCCGGGGAGGGGCCCGTGAGCCGAGGTCAGCCCAGGTCGGCGCGGATCCTGGTGGTCGAGGACGAGGTACACCTGGCGCAGGGCCTGCTGTTCAATCTGCAGGCGGAGGGGTACGAGGTCGAACTGGCCTATGACGGCGAAACCGCCCTGGCTCGACTGCTTGCGGCAGGCGCCGCCGGCCGAGCAGAAGAGCCCCTCCCGGCGGTGGACGTTCCGCATGGGCCTGCTGGCTTTGAGGTCCCCGGTGCTGGCCGAGGCGGTGGCACCATCGACGTGGACGCACCCGTGCGGCCCCTGCCGGAGGTCGACGTGGTGCTGCTGGACGTCATGCTGCCGGGCAAGAGCGGCTTTGACGTGGTGCGCGCGCTGCGTGCCGCTTCGCGGTATGTTCCGGTCCTGATGCTGACCGCGCGGGGCCGGCCCGAGGATGTGCTGCAGGGGCTCGAGTCCGGGGCCGACGATTACCTGGCCAAGCCGTTCGACCTGAGCATCCTGCTGGCGCGGCTGCACGTGCTGCTGCGCAGGATGCGCTGGCAGAGCCTTGATCAGGACACGGCCGGCTCCAGGCCCGACGCCTCGGCACCGGAAGAGCTGCCTTCGACCTACTCGTTTGCCGGGCGCACGATCGACTTCAGCCTGCTCGAGTTGACGGCCAAGGGAGCCTCCATCCGGCTTACCCTGATGGAGGCCGACTTCCTGCGTTACCTCTCACTGCACCCGTTCCGCATCATCCCGCGCAAGGAGCTGCTGGAGCAGGTCTGGCGCGTGCATGAGGACACCGACACGCGGGCCATCGACAATTTTGTCGTGCGCCTGCGCCGCTATCTCGAGGATGAGCCCGCCAACCCGGTCTATCTGAAGACCGTTCGCGGCGTGGGCTATCGCTTCTTGCCGGGAGGCGAGTAGTCGGTGCGAGCGCCGGGCAGAAAGCGCTCCTGTACACTGCGACCAGGCCCACACCGATGCGCATACTCACCCGCTACATCCTGCGAGAGATTCTCTCGCACGCGCTGCTTGGCGGTGCGCTGTTCACCTTTGTCCTGTTCACGCGCGATCTCGGGCACCTGCTTGAGTTGATCATCCGCAATACCAGCTCGGCCGGCGCGGTCTTCAAGATCTTTCTCTACATGCTGCCCAACATGTTCACCGTCACCATCCCCATGTCGGTGCTGGTGGGTGTGCTGCTTGGGCTGAGCCGGCTGGCGGCGGACTCCGAGATTACGGCCATGCGCGCTTCCGGCATCGGGGTCTGGAGCCTGGTGCGCATCGCCTCGCTGGTCGCGGCCACCGGCTGGGCCGTGGGCCTTGCGAATACGCTCTACTTCGCGCCGCATGCCTGGTCCGCGATGCTCGCGCTCGAAGACGGACTGAAGAATGCGCAGGCCTCGTTCGAGGTTCAGCCCCGGGTCTTCTATGAGGATTTCAAGAATATCGTGCTCTATGTGGACGACGTGCGCGCGGGCACGGGCGCGGCCCGCTGGCGGCATGTGTTTCTGGCCGATGTCTCTGATCCGTCGACGCCGCGCGTCACTACCGCCGCACAGGCGACGGTGGTCAACTCCGGGACCGACACGGTCACCATGCGCCTGCGCGATGGCACCCAGCACCAGATCGATGCAGCCAGGCCCAACCAGTACGATGTCTCGACCTTTGCCGAGACCGATCTGCCGCTGGTCACCAGCGCAGAGGAGGATGTGCACACCGGGCGCACCCTCTCCCCTACCCTTGCGCTGACCAACCAGGAACTGCGCGAGCGGGAGAGTGGGCCGAATGGGCGCTGGTACCGGATCGAACTGGGCAAGCGCTACTCCTACCCGGCGGCCTGTTTGGTGCTGATGCTGGTAGGCGTGCCGCTCGGCATGAGCTCGCGACGAGGGGGCAAGAGCGCGGGCTTTGTGCTGACCATCGTGCTCGTGTTTGTCTACTACTTTCTATCCTCGACCGGCGTGGCGCTGGCGCGGCAGAACAAGATTCCCGTGGTGCTCGGGGTCTGGGGGGCAAACCTGATCTTTGGCGCGCTCGGCCTGCTGCTGCTGCAACGGCTGGGACGCGCCGGGGGCGCGGTGCCTTCGATTCCCGCGCTGCATGTACTTTTCCGCTCGCGGGATCGAGCGCCCACACCGGCTGCGGTCAACGAACTCACAGCCGCCGCCGACCGCCCCGCCAGCCCCGACACGCCCCGGGAACGTCACACCCGCAGTCATTTCCCGCTCATCCTCGATGAGTACGTGATCCGCGAGTTCCTGAAAACATTTGTGCTGGTGCTGATTACGTTTGTGATGCTCATGCTGCTGTTTACGTTTTTTGAGCTGCTAGGCGATATCATTCGCAATCGTTCGGCCTTTGTCACCGTCGGCGCTTACCTGGCGAATCTGACCCCCAGCATGATCTACTCGATCGCACCGCTGAGCGTGTTGATCGCGGTACTGGTAGTGTTTGGCGGACTGAACCGGTCAAACGAGCTGACCGCGATGAAGGCCACCGGCATCAGCGTGTATCGCATCGTGGTGCCGGTTCTCGCCATCTCGTCCATGCTTGCGGTGGCGCTGTTTTCCTTCGACGAGCTTTATCTTCCGCATGCCAATCGGCGGCAGGAGGCCCTGCGCTCGATCATCAAGGGGCGGCCCGCACAGACCTTCGAGCGGCCGGAGCAGAAGTGGATCTTCGGCATGGAGAAGCCCGGCGTGCCCAGCCACATTTTCTATTACCAGTTCTTTGATCCGGACAAAGACAGCTTCGCCAATATCAGCGTGTTTGAGTTTCAGCCCGGGACCTTCCGGCTGGGGCGCCGGCTGTTCGCGAGCTCCGCCCATTGGGAGCCGGAGCTGCACACCTGGGTCTTTGAAAAGGGCTGGCAGCGCGAGTTTGCCGGCGACGAGGTCAAGAGCTACTCCACCTTCGAGGTCGCCACGGTCGACCAGATGCACGAGCCGCCGCAGTATTTTAAGAAGGAGACCCGCCAGTCCTCGGAGATGAGCTTTACCGAGCTGCATCGATATATCGGCGGCCTGCGCCAGGGGGGCTTTGACACGATGCGGCTGCGCGTGCAGTTGAACCATAAGCTGGCCTACCCCTTGATTACGCTCGTCATGGCGGTGCTGGCGGTGCCCTTCGCCCTGTCGATGGGCCGCAGCGGGTCCCTGGCCGGGATCGCGGTCGCCATCGGGGTCGCGATCGCCTACTGGGTCGTCGATGGCACCTTCGAGGCGATGGGCGATGTGAACATGCTGCCCGCGCTGCTCGCGGCCTGGTCGCCCGATGTTCTGTTTGCGCTTGCCGGCACCTACCTGCTGCTGCGCACGCCGACGTAAGGCATCTCCCGTCTGCGGGGTCGGGCCCTGTCCATGTCTGTATGAGGCCGCCTCGCGCGGGAAGACGGCCTGCGACACCCGGACTCGGAGCCGCCGGGGCGATGCCCGGGTACAATCGAGACAGGAGCGTTGCCCCTGTTCGAAGAGTTCAAACCGCTGGTGCCTTACCTCCGCCGCTACCGGCGCACCTTTGTCTGGGGCGGCGTGGCGACGGTGTGCAGCAACGCGGTCTGGATCTTTTTTCCGCAGGTCATCCGGCTGGCCATCGACGACCTGAACCACGGTGTGACCAATCACAAGATCCTGCTCTATGCGGGCACGCTGGTCGGCATCTCGGTGGCCAAGGGCGTGTTTCTCTTTCTCACTCGCTGGATCATTATCGGTATCTCGCGCGATATCGAGTTCAACCTGCGCAACGATCTTTTTGCCACCCTCGAGAAGCAGCCGGCGGCCTACTACCAGCAGCATCGCACCGGCGACATCATGGCGCGCATGACCAACGACCTGAACGCGGTGCGTATGCTGCTCGGGCCGGCCATTATGTACAGCGCCAACACGATCCTGTTTACCCTCGGCTCGCTTTACTTCCTGCTGCGCATCTCGCCCTTTCTCACGCTGGTCGCGCTCGCGCCCCTGCCGCTCGCCAGCGTCCTGGTCCAGGCGCTGGGACGCAGGATCCACGATCGCTTCGAGCGCATCCAGGCCATGTTTTCTGACATCTCCGCCCAGGCGCAGGAGAACTTTTCCGGCGCGCGTTTGGTCCGGGCCTTCGCCCAGGAAGAGGCGCAGATCGCGGCCTTCGAGAAGTCGAACCGCGAGTACATTCGTCGCGGATTACGCCTGGTGCAACTGATGGGCATGCTGTGGCCGACGCTCGAATTCCTGCTCGGCCTTGCAATGGTCATCGTGCTGCTTACCGGCGGGCATGAAGTGCTGACGCACCGCATCACGGTGGGGGACTTTGTCGCCTTTTCCACCTACACCGTCATGCTCACCTGGCCGATGATCGCGCTCGGCTGGGTCGTCAATCTTGTCCAGCGCGGCAAGGCTTCGATCGTGCGGATCCACGAGCTGCTACGCGAGGTGCCGAGTATCGACGATCGCGACGCGGACCCTGCGCTCGCGCAGGCCGAGATCGAAGGCGTGATCGATTTCGACGATCTGCACTTCGCCTATCCGGCCGAAGACGGCCCCGGACCCGAGGTGCTCGACGGCATTACGCTGCACGTTCCCGCCGGGTCCAGCCTGGCGCTGGTCGGCCCAACCGGCGCCGGCAAATCGACGCTGGCCAGCCTGATCGCGCGGCTCTACGAAGCACCCACCGGCAGCGTGCGCATCGATGGACGCGCCGTGAGCGCGTATCCGCTCGACACTCTTCGCTCGCGCCTGGGCTATGTGCCACAGGAGACCTTTCTTTTTTCGACCACCATCCGCGACAACATCACGCTCGGCCGCCCGCAGGCCACCGAGATTGAAATCCTCGATGCCGCGGAGGCCGCGCACATTCGTCGCGAGGTGGAAGAGTTCCCGGCCGGCTTTGAAACCCTGATTGGCGAGCGCGGGCTCACCCTCTCAGGAGGACAGAAGCAGCGTTCGGCGCTCGCGCGCGCGCTGATTCGCGAGCCGCGGATCTTGATTCTCGACGACGCGCTGGCCAGCGTGGACACCTACACCGAGGAGCAGATCCTGAACGGGCTCAACCGCGTCATGCAGGGGCGCACGACCGTGATCATCTCGCACCGGGTCTCGACCATCCGCAACGCCGACCAGATCGCGGTGCTGCTTAACGGACGCATTGCCGAGCTGGGCACGCACGAGACTCTGCTCGCGCGTGGGGGTTACTATGCGAGTCTGTTCGAGAAGCAGATGCTGGAAGAAGAACTGGCCACGGTGAGCTAGAGTTGCCCATCCGTTGACGCGATCAACAAGGCTGCTCCGACACGGAAGGGTCGGTGCCTGTGTCAAGATGCAACAAGCTCGAGAACTCCGCGGATCGTTGCTCCGGCATGCGTCTGCTTCTCGTAGAATCAGGTGGCGACGCAATTTGGTCGACCTCATTCTGGAGAAGTTTCGATGAAAGTACTTGTGCTCCGTGCCTGCTCTGCCACGTTGACCCTGGGCGTGTTGGCAACCGCTGCGATGGCGCAGTCTCCCGTTGACCAGGCCTTTGTCGGCAAGGTCTCGCAAGGCGGCTCGTTCGAGGTCAAGGCCAGCCAGCTGGCGCAGGGCAAAGCCACGGCGCAGGACGTCAAAGATCTCGCTGCGACCGAAGTCCACGATCACCAGCTCGTCAATGATGAACTGCACTCGGTCGCGGCAGCGGCGAAGATCTCCATTGCCGGGCAGTTGAATGCCGAGTTCCAGCAGAAGCTCGACGCCCTGGGTAAGCTGAGCGGCGCGGCATTTGATTCGTCCTACCTCAGCCAGATGGCGCAGATCCACGACAAGGATGAGAAGCTGTTCGCACAGGAAGCGATCAACGGCGGCTCGCCCGAGTTCAAAAAGTTTGCTGCCAAGACCGACAAGATCGTCAAGCGGCACATCGGCGCGCTGCACGGATTGGACAAGTAGCGAGTCTGCGAACCCGATGACGGAGCCGCAAGAAGCAGTCAGCAGGCGGGCGCGGGCTGAGAAACACTACGATGCCGGGCTCGAGGCGCTCGGCGAGGGCGATGCCGCGGGGGCGATTGCGGCCTTCGAGGCCGCGCTCGCAGCCGACCCCGCGCTGCTCGACGCCATGCACGGTCTGATGTGCGCGCTCCAGCGGGCAGGCCGCCTGGATGAGGGCATTGCGGTGGCCAAGGAGCTGGCCCGCCTGGATCCGGACGATGTGCTCGCCTTCACCGAGCTTTCGATTCTCTATCAAAAGAAGGGCCTGATCCCGGAGGCCGAGGCGGCCGGGACCAAGGCAAAGCTGCTCGGCTGGAAGCAGCAGCTGCGCGCAGGCAAGGCGCAGTGAAGGCGCATCCTTGGCCGCCTCCTTCGGGGAGCGGCTACGAGGGGGCGGCCGCGGGTCTGCGCCTGCTGTATGCCGCGCTGGTTGAGGCTTACGGCCCCCAGCACTGGTGGCCCGCAAAGACGGCGCTCGAGACGATCGTGGGCGCCTATCTGACGCAGAACACGGCCTGGCGCAACGTGGAGCGCTCGATTGCCAACCTTGCCGATGCGGGGGTGCTGAGCGTGGCCGGTTTGCGCGCCATCGATATCGATGCGCTGCGCGTGCTGATTCGCCCCTCCGGTTACATGGTGCGCAAGGCGCTGGCCATCAAGGCTTTTATCGCGCTGCTGGATCGAGAGTATGCGGGCTCGCTGGCCGCGCTCGCCGCAACCCCGACCGCGACCGCACGGGAGGCCCTGCTGGGCCTGCCCGGCGTAGGGCCGGAGACAGCGGATGCAATCCTGCTGTACGCGCTCGATCAGCCGGTGATGGTGGTCGATGAGTATCTCCGCCGGGTGGCGACGCGCCACGGGTTGATCGAGGAGCGGGCGCGCTATAGCGAGCTCCAACAACTGGCGCTGGCTGGGTTCGCAGGAGAACCGGAGACCAAGCTGCTGGCCCACTACAACGAGTTTCACGCCCTGATTGTGGAGGTCGGCAAGCAACACTGCGGCGGCGTGCCCCGCTGTGCAGGCTGCCCGCTCAACCAGCCGCGCTTCGCCCCGCCTGCCCTGCCGGCGCGGGCGCCACGCGTGCCGAGGCGGCCGCCGAAGGCGCTCACGTTATGACGAGACCGCTCTATGTCGCGACCAGCAACCAGGGCAAGCTGCGGGACTTTGCGGTGGCTGCCGAGAGTTTTTTCGGTGGGCCCGACCACGGCTTTGCGCTGCGGACGCTTCCCGGGCTTGAGGCTATCCCCGCCCCGGCTGAAGACGCGGACACCTTGGAAGGCAATGCGCGCGCCAAGGCTTGCTCCTACAGCCTGCATGCGCCCGGCTCGGTAGTCATCGCCGATGATTCGGGGCTCGAAGTGGATGCGCTGGACGGAGCGCCCGGGGTCTACTCGGCGCGCTACGCGGAGCGCGCCGGCGCGCTGACGGGAGAGGCGAACGCGGCCAACAACAGGCACCTGCTTGCGGAGCTCGCGCGGGTTCTCACCCCGTCCGGGCTCCTGGCCAGCCTCGATCATCGCAGCGCCCGCTACCGCTGCGTGTTGGCCGCGGCCCAGGATGGCGCATGCCTCTGCACGGGCGAGGGATCTGTGGAAGGGCGCATCCTGCTTGCGGCACGGGGCGAGGGCGGCTTCGGCTATGATCCTCTCTTCTACCTGCCCGCACTGGAGCAGACCATGGCCGAGCTCGACCCGGTCACCCGGCTCGGCCTGAGCCACCGCGGCGAAGCACTGCGGGCGATGCTGACCAGGCTCGGAGCCGTGCTGCCGGCCGGGCAAACCCCGCGCTTTGCGATCTCATCCAAGCCGGACGCTTGACGCTGGTTCGCCCGGACACCAATAATCGAGTATGTCCGGGGATCGAACGAGCGCCTTGCGAGGCGCACTGTATCGCGTTTTGATCGCAGACCAGGAGCCTTGATGGCCGCCGCTTCCGCTCCAGCCCCAGCCAGTGCTGCGCCTGCCGATACAGGTGGCCGGCGGCTTGGTGTTCCGCCGCTGCGCGCAGGCCAGGGCCACTCTTTCCTGCTGCGCAAATTGCATTCGCTAACCGGCATTGTGCCGATCGGCGCGTTCCTGATCGAGCACCTGGTCTCGAATTTTGAAGCGCTCAAGGGGCCGGCTGCGTACGCGGCCCAGGTCAAGTTTCTCAATGAGCTGCCTTTTGTGCGGGTGCTGGAATGGGTGTTCATCTTTCTCCCGCTGGCCTATCACGCGCTCTACGGGGTCTACATCTGGCTGCGGGGTAAGTCCAATGTCGTTTACTACCCCTGGGCGGGTAACTGGATGTATGCGGCGCAGAGGTGGACGGGCGGGATCGCGCTGGCCTACATCGTGCAGCATGTCTGGCGACAAAGGTTTTCGGGAGTAAGCCTGCCCGAGCATCCCGGCGCGGCGTTTCACAAGGTGCAGGTGGAACTCCTGCACCCCTGGATGCTGGCCATCTATGTGGTGGCGATGCTTGCCACATGCTGGCACTTTGCCTACGGCGTGTGGCTGTTCGCGGCCAAGTGGGGCATCACGCCGGGGGACCGCGCCAGGCGTAACTTCGGGTATGTGTGCGGGGCAACGGGGGTGGCGCTGGCCGGGGTTGGGCTGGCGAGCATGTATGCGTTCGTCGGTCCACAGTATCGCAACGCGCCCGCGGATCTGACCCCGACCCAGATCCTCCAAGGGCCGATGGCTGCACAACCGGCCGGCGGCGATACGCCTGCTTCACACTAAGCACGGGAGCGGAGCATATGGCGACACCGAAAATTATCGTGGTGGGTGGTGGGCTGGCCGGGCTGGCGTCGGTGATCAAGATCGCCGAGGCGGGCGGAACGGTGGATCTGTTCTCGATTGTTCCGGTCAAGCGCTCGCACTCTGTGTGCGCGCAAGGCGGGATCAATGCGGCGAAGAACCTGAAAGGCGAGGGCGACTCGACCGCCGCGCACTTTGACGACACGATCTACGGCGGGGATTTTCTGGCCAACCAGACTCCCGTAAAGAACATGTGCGATGCGGCGCCGGCGATCATCGATCTGCTGGATCGCATGGGGGTGCCCTTCAATCGCACACCCGAGGGGCTGCTCGATTTTCGGCGTTTCGGCGGAACGCTGTTTCATCGGACCGCCTTTGCCGGGGCGACGACGGGCCAGCAGTTGCTGTATGCGTTGGATGAGCAGGTGCGGCGGTACGAGTCGGAAGGCAAGGTCACCAAATACGAGGGATGGGAGTTTCTTTCCTCGGTGCTCGATGCGCAGGGGGTCTGTCGCGGCATCTGCGCGATGAACCTGCGCACGATGGAGGTGCGGACCTTTGACGCGGACGCGATCATTCTCGCGACAGGCGGCATTGGCGCGATCTTCGGCAAGAGCACCAATTCGGTCGTGTGCACGGGGTCGGCGCAGTCGGCCGTCTACCAGCAGGGCGCCTACTATGCGAACGGCGAGTTCATCCAGGTGCATCCGACATCGATTCCGGGTGAGGATAAGCTGCGGTTGATGTCGGAGTCGGCGCGCGGCGAGGGTGGGCGCGTGTGGGTGCCGCGCAAGCTGAACGATGCGCGCGAGGCGAACTCGATCCCTGAGAGCGACCGCTGGTATTTTCTCGAGGAGTGGTATCCGAAGTACGGCAACTTAGTTCCGCGCGATGTGGCCACGCGGGCCATCCACAAGGTTGTGTACGAGCATGGGCTGGGGATTGATGGGCAGCCGATGGTCTATCTCGACCTGACGCATATCGATGCGGCTACGCTCGATCGTAAGTTGGAGGGCATTCTCGAGATCTACGAGAAGTTTGTCGGCGACGATCCCCGCAAGGTCCCGATGAAGATCTTTCCCGGAATGCATTACACGATGGGTGGGCTGTGGGTCGACTTCGACCAGATGACCAACATCCCCGGCATCTTTGCGGCGGGCGAGGCTGAATATAACTACCATGGCGCGAATCGGCTAGGGGCGAACTCGCTGGTCTCCTGCATCTACGGCGGATTCATGGCGGGGCCGAACGCTTTGAAGTATGCCCGTGGGTTGAACCCGGCGAAGTCGAATGGCGCCGGAGTGAGCGAGCAGAAGCGGCAGGAAGAGATCAACGGGCGGTTGCTGACTTCCTCCGGCACGGAAAATCCCTTTAAGCTGTGGCGCGAGCTTGGCGAGATTATGACGAAGAATGTAACTGTGATTCGTTATAACAAGGCGCTCGGTGAGACCGACGAGAAGATCGTCGAGTTGCTGGAGCGCTTCCGCAATATCAACCTGTCCGACAAGAGCGCGTGGGCGAATACGAGCTTTGCCTTTACCCGCCAGCTTTATAACATGCTGCACTTGTCGCGGGTGGTCACGCAAGGCGCGGCTTTGCGCGACGAGTCGCGCGGGGCGCATTACAAGCCTGATTTTCCTGAGCGGGACGATGAACGGTTTCTCAAGACAACCAAGGCTACATTTGCGCCGGATGCGGATGCGCCGCAGTTTTCGTTTGAAGCGGTCGATACGCAGTGGATCAAGCCGCGGCCGCGGAGATATGACGCGGCGAAGTGAAGGGGGCCGTCCAAACAGTCCGGACCAGGCGCGTGCCGATCCGGCGCGGGCACTGATGGACTACGACATTTTCCCCATCCAGGCGGTTACCGAGCCCTGACACAGAGAGGAACCACCATGGCAGCAGCACACACGCCCGAAGTTACCGGAGCAGCTATTCCCGGGGGCAAGGCCGGCACACGTACCATCAAGATCGAGATCAAGCGGCAAAACGGCCCCAAGGGCGAAGCGCGCTGGGACAAATTCGAGGTGCCCTGGCGCCCGGGGATGAACGTGATCTCCTCGATGATGGAGATCGCCGCCAACCCTGTCACCGCGGACGGGCGCGAGACGACGCCCATCGCCTACGATGCCAATTGTCTGGAAGAAGTGTGCGGATCCTGCGCGATGCGCATCAACGGGAAGGCGCGCATGGCGTGCTCGGCTCTCATTGACAATGTTGCGGTCCATGACACCGTCAAGCTGGAGCCGCTGTCAAAGTTCCCTGTCGTGCGCGACTTGTCTGTCGACCGTTCCGTGTTATTTGAGAACCTGAAGCGGGTCAAGGCCTGGGTGCCGCTCGATGGCACCTACGACCTAGGCTCCGGGCCGCGCATCACGCCGCAGATGCAGGAGGACGCCTACCCGCTCTCCCGCTGCATCTCCTGCACGATCTGCATGGAGGTCTGTCCGCAGTTCAACGAGCAGACCGGCTTCGTCGGGGCAGCGACGATTGCGCAGGCGCAGTTGTTCAACAACCACCCGACCGGCAAGGTCCTGAAGGAAGAGCGGCTGCATGCGTTGATGGGCGATGGCGGCGTGCAGGAGTGCGGATTTGCGCAGAACTGCGTGAATGCCTGCCCGAAGATGCTGCCGCTGACCAAGGCGATCTCGAATGTCACGCGCGATGTGACGATCCAGGCGATCAAGGACGTCTTCACGCGGTAGAACCCAACCGCTTCCGGGCTCCCCCGTTTCCAGGCGTCCACGGGGTTCTGCGCGCCGCTCTTCATCCGAGGCCTCGAATCTAGGCCTGCGGCGTCCCCAAGTATCTCTTGCTTGTGCGCGAGTGAGCCTTGGCCCCTTTGCTGACTCACCTGCGCATCGTAAGGCAGCCTGCTGCTCTTTCACCCGGCGTGGCGATGCCATCGCGCACCCACGCCGCGCCGGAAAGATCGCACCCGCTGTACTCAGGATCACATCGCCCCGGGGTGGAGCGGCGGCAGCCTGCTACACTGCGGCTAATCGCACATGCCAAAGCTCACCAAGTTCGTCGCACTCCTACTTATCACGACCCTGCAACTGGTCGCGCAAAGGCCCCCTGCTAAGAGAATGTCGACCAACCCTGCCGCCGTCCATCGTTCTGCCCTTGTGATTGACACGCACGCCGATACGCCACAGCGCATGCTCGACGAGCACTACGATCTCACCCAGCCGCTGGGCGATGGCAACCTGAATTTCGAGTCGGCCAGGCAAGGCAATCTTGGCGCAGAGTTTTTCTCCATCTGGGTCGAGCCTGATCTCTACAAGGATCACTATGCGCGGCGCACCCTGGAGCTGATCGATGCGGTGCACCAGGCCGCAGCCGCGCACCCGGACAAGATGCTGCTGGCCACCTCGCCTGCCGATATCGAGCGTGCGCATCGGGAACATAAACTGGCTGCGCTGATGGGCATCGAAGGCGGACACTCGATCGAGAACTCGCTTGGCTTGCTGCGCGACTACTATCGTCTCGGCGTGCGCTACATGACGCTCACCTGGTCGAACTCCAATGACTGGGCAGACTCATCGGGAGACATCCAGGACGAGAAGGTTCCGCATACCAAGGACGGGCTCTCCGACTTTGGCAAGGACGTTGTCTTTGCGATGAATCAGCTCGGCATGCTGGTCGACCTCTCGCATGTCTCGGACAAGACCTTTTATCGCGCCGTGATCACCTCGCGCGCGCCCGTCTTTGCTTCGCACTCGGCGGCGCGGGCGATCTGTGACGCGCCTCGCAACATGACAGACGATATGTTGCGCGCGGTGGCACGCTCTGGCGGCCCGGCGAGCAAGGGCGGCGTGGTGATGGTCAATTTCTACTCCGGCTTTATCAGCCAAGCCTACCGTGACGCGCAACTGAAGCAGGCGCCTGAGGTCAAGGCCGCCACCGAGGCGCTCAAAGCCAGGGCGGCCGCTGAACACAAGCAGGTCACCTATGGCGACCTGGAACGATTGCAGCGTCAGTATGCTGACAAGATTCCGCGGCCGCCGTTGAGCGCATTGATCGATAACATTGACCACGTCGCCAAGGTTGCAGGAGTCGACCATGCCGGCCTGGGCTCGGATTTCGACGGCGTCTCGGGTCAACTGCCGGAAGGAATCGATTCTGCAGCGGATCTGCCCAAGATCACCGCTGCGCTGATGGCCCGCGGATACTCCGCCGCGGACTGCGAGAAGATCCTGGGCGGGAATTTGCTACGCGTGTTCGCTGAAGTGGAAGCGACCGCAAAACAGCTGCAGATGCAGGCCCGGCCGAAGATCGAAGAGGCGCAGCCGTTTCATAAGTAGGGACTAGAGGATCGCTCTCCGTCGCGCCGATAGCCATCGTCGGCCTAATTGGATATTCTGAAGGCGGGATGAAGATACTCACGTACTCGCTACTTGTTCCTGTTTTATGCGGGGGGGCCGGGATGGCGCAGCAGGCGACGCCGCCCGCCACACCCGCGCCGCTGCCCGACTCGCCCGACGCGCAGGTAAAGGCGCCCCTGCTCCCAACGGGGCCGACTGCTGTGTTTGATACGAGCATGGGACGCATGACCTGCAAGCTGTACGCCAAGGAGGCGCCCGAGACCGTTGCCAACTTTATCGGCCTGGCGAACGGCACCAAGGACTGGACCGATCCTGTCTCCCACAAGCAAGTCCACGGCCGCTCGCTCTACAACGGGACCACTTTTCACCGGGTCATCCCCAACTTCATGATCCAGGGCGGGGACCCTCTCGGCACCGGGGAGGGAGACCCCGGCTACATGTTTGGCGATGAGTTCAACCCGGAGCTGAACTTCGACGTGCCAGGCCGGCTCGCCATGGCAAACTCGGGGCCTGGAACAAACGGATCCCAGTTCTTTATCACAGAGGTGCCGACGCCGCACCTGAATCAAAAACACACAATCTTTGGCCAATGCGATGATGCCAGCCTGCTGGTCGAACAATCGATTGCACGGGTAGAGACCGGGGCGCAGGACAAGCCGGCTACTCCAGTGGTGCTCAACAAGCTGACCATCGTCGCCGCGGGTCAGCCCTTGCCGGCCGCGCCCGCGCCGGCTGCCGGGACCAAGCCACAACAATAAACACTGCAGAATGGCGAATCCAGAAAGACGCATTCTGCGTTAAGTGCTCATGGCGGGCCCGCGCCCGCACTGAATCGTAAGGCAATTCCCGAAGGAGAAACACGTATGGCACGCCAGCCCGGCACCTATGCAGTCTTCAACACGACCGAAGGCCAGATCGTCGCGCGCCTCTTTGAGGCGGATGCACCGAAAACCGTCAAGAACTTCACCGAGCTTGCCGAAGGAAAGCGCGACTGGGTGCATCCGAGTGGCGTCAAGAAGTCTGGCGAGAAGCTGTACGACGGCACCATCTTTCACCGGGTGATCCCGGATTTCATGATCCAGGGCGGGGACCCGGCGGGCAATGGTATGGGCGGTCCGGGCTACAAGTTCGAGGACGAAACCAAGGGCTCCGTGCACAAGTTCGACAAGCCAGGTAAGCTCGCAATGGCCAACGCCGGGCCCAACACGAATGGATCGCAGTTTTTCATCACGGTCGCGCCCACGCAGTGGCTTACCGGCAATCACACGATCTTTGGTGAGGTGGTCGAGGGGATGAACGTGGTCGAGAAGATCGTCAAGGTACCGCGCGGCGCGCAGGACAAGCCGAAGACACCGGTGGTGCTTGAGAGTCTCCTGATCGAGCGGGTGTAAGGGGCCCGCGTTTCTCAAGAACAGGCGCCGATCCTTCACACGCTCAGACAGTCTCCTTACGCTCGGCATCGACGCGAACCCGCAAGCGTCATTCTGAGCGGAGTGCCTGGAGGAGTGAAGATCTGCGCCTGCTTCCTCCATCAGCGTTCCGTCAAACGCCGATGAGCGAACACAGCTCCCGCACGCTCTCCGCGCTCTTCTCGAGCGCGGCCTGCTCCCCGGCGGTCAGCTTGATCTCGATGATCTGCTCCAGGCCTGCGGCACCGAGCTTGCACGGCACCCCTACATAGAGACCACGGATCCCGTACTCTCCGGTGAGATACGCAGCGCAGGGCAGGATCTTTTTCTTGTCTTTCAGGATGGCCTCGACCATCTCGATGACAGCCGCAGCGGGCGCGTAAAAAGCACTCCCGGTCTTGAGATATTTCACGATCTCGGCGCCCCCGTCGCGGGTACGCTGCACGAGCGCTTCCAGGCGCGCCGGTTCCATCAGCTCGGTGATCGGGATGCCGGCAACGGTCGAGTAGCGGGGCAGCGGCACCATGGTGTCACCATGACCGCCCAGGACAAACGCCGTGACATTCTCGACGGAAACCTGCAACTCCTCCGCGATAAACGAGCGAAAGCGCGCCGAGTCGAGCACACCTGCCATGCCGATCACACGTTCCCGGGGAAAGCCCGCGTGCTTGAACGCAGCCTGCGCCATCGCGTCGAGAGGGTTCGAAACAATGATGAGGATGGAGTCCGGCGAACCAGCCGTTACCTTGCCGATCACATCCAGCATGATCTTGGCATTGGTGCTCAGCAGGTCGTCGCGGCTCATGCCGGGCTTGCGCGCAATGCCCGCCGTGACAACGACAATATCTGAGCCGGCTGTGTCGGCGTAGTCATTGGTGCCGACGATGTGGCAGTCGCGCTTCTCGATGGGCATCGCTTCGAGCAGGTCAAGCGCCTTGCCTTGCGGCACGCCTTCAATCACGTCGATCAACACGACGTCGGCGATCTCCTTGGCCGCCAGCCAGTGAGCCGAGGTTGCCCCCACATTGCCCGCTCCTACAATCGTGACCTTCTTGCGCATGGCTCTCCTCTGATCGCCTTTCAGGCTATCACTCTGGACCCGCATCGAGACAGGCGCGGCGGCGAGGCCGTGGCGTATGCTGAAAGGGTGGATAGCGATCGGTCGCAGGGAACGCGGAAGGCTAGAGCGTGGGGCCGCGGGACGGTCCTGCTTTGCGTCTCGCTCGTGGCCGGGGGCGCCGGTCACGCGCTTGCGCAGGGCTACTCGGCCGAAAAGCCGCTCGGCGCCGCTGCGCAGACCAAACCTGACTACCTGCGCAATGCCGGCATCGATCAAAATCTGAACCGCATGCTGCCGCTCGACGACAAGTTCCTCGACGAGCAGGGCGCGCCGGTTGCCCTGGGCCGCTACTTCGGGCCGCGGCCCGTCGTCGTGGCCCTGGTCTACAACAAGTGTGGCATGCTCTGCCCGCAGGTGCTGCACGGCATGGGCGCTGCGCTGCGGCAGAGCGGCATGCATGCCGGGCACGAGTATGAGGTGGTAGTGGCCAGCATCGATCCCACCGATACGCCGGCCAACACGGTCGAACCGAAACGCCACCTGCTCTCGATGATGGCCGCCGACCCGGAGATGGCGGGCCACGTCCATTTTCTTACCGCGGGCCAGCGCTCGATCGATGACCTCGCCGCTGCCACCGGCTTCCACTATGTGCGCGTGCCGGGGCCGGATGGCAAGATGGACCAGTTTGCGCATTCGAGCGTGATCATGATCGCAACCCCGGAGGGGCGGATGTCCAAGTACCTGTCCGGGGTCGAGTACCAGCCGCGCGATGTACGCCTGGCGCTGCTCGAGGCGAGCGATCACCGGATCGGCTCGCTGACCGACCTGATCCTTCTCTACTGCTGCAACTACACGCCTTCGCAGGGCCGGTACACGGTCGCGGTGATGCGGGTGCTGGGCCTGGCGGCCATGGGCTCGATCGGCATGCTGGCAGCGGTGCTTTTGCTGGTCAGCCGCAAGCCGGGGCAGCCGACGCCTGCCTGATTGCGATTAAAGATAACTTCTCTATTACAAAATTCCTTCGATAACCTATTTATATAAATAGATTTCTCCAAATTTTATTGGCGCATGGATGCGCGCATGAGTGACATATTATGTGCGCATAATGGGGCAGGTTCTATCTCATTTTTGCGCTTAAGGCTCGCTCACTCGGGCCGCGCGATGACCCTGCCGAGCCCGGGCACGATGTCGCAGGGCGGAGGCCGTCTCTCCGTTCAAGATGCACGCAAAAGGGGCTCCGGAGCCCCTCAACAGCGTGCAGGGCGGCACGATGCGGGTGGACGGCGGCATGCTGCCGGGGCCCTGCGCGCGAGAGAGAATACGCCAGCGCCGCCGTTACTTAGGTAA
This sequence comes from Vulcanimicrobiota bacterium, assembly GCA_964658225.1. GTDB lineage: Bacteria > Acidobacteriota > Terriglobia > Terriglobales > Acidobacteriaceae > EB88. The sequence continues at coordinate 33,025 of CAZZYH010000010.1, forward strand.
AAATCGCCGCCTTTCGATTGATATTTCTCGGTATTTTCCCGCCTTTTAGATAACTTCACGCTTTGGGAAAATCCAGCGCAATTTCCCATTACTGAGGGCACTATTTGATTGATTTAATCCTCGACTCAGATAAGTGCGGAAAGCAGAATGGCTCTAATTACCAGAACAGGGGCCCGTCCGCAGATGAAAATGATCGTCAAGACCTACTCCGCAGTGATTGCTTTGCTTGTTTGCGCCATGATGGCGGGCTGCGGCTCTGGTCACATGTCCAACAGCCTGAATATCACCCTGGCCAGCGGCAGCGTGACGGCGGGCTCGACGGCACAACTGCGCGCTACCCGGGACAATGCCGACGGAAACCCTGTAGACGTCACCAATGCGGTCACCTGGAAGTCTTCGCAGCCGAGCGTCGCAACGGTCAACGCGCAAGGCGTGCTGACTTCGCTTGTCCCCGGAACCACCGGCATTACGGCAACGGTAGACCAGGCCAGCGGCGCGCTCACGGTTGCCGTCGGCGCACCGGCGGTCACGCAGCTCGTGATCACCCCGCAGACCAGCTCGGTGCCGATCGGCTACCCACAGCAGTTTTACGCCAAGGCCACCTATGCCAACGGCACCTCGGGCGACGACACCAGTGGAGTCACCTGGTCGGTCGCCCCGTCGAGCGTTGCAGATATCGACCAGAACGGCCTGCTCTTTGCAAAGGCGCTGGGCACCTTTACCGTCACGGCGACCGCGAATGGCGTGACGGTCACCGCCAGCGGCACTGCGTCCAATGCAGTCCTGACCTCCATCGCCATCACGCCGTCCGGCGCGGGTATCACGACCGGCGCGACGCAGCAGTTTACAGACACGGCCAGCTTTTCCGACGGCTCGACCCACGATGTCACGGCGGCGACGGTGTGGTCTTCGAGCAATCCGAGCCTGCTGTCGATCTCGAGCACGGGCCTTGCGACCGCGCCGGCCAATGGACAGCTGGGCTCGGTAACCATCTTCGGCCAGGTGAGCTCGACGATCGCCTCGACCCAGGCGAAGGTGATCGCCGCGGTCGGCCCTGCGCTGACGGCGCTTCTGGTATCACCGACGGCGAGCAGCGTGGCCAAGAACACAGGCCAGCAGCTCGTGGCGACCGGCTACTACGCCGACGGCTCTCAGCAGGATCTTTCGAGCACCGTTACCTGGCAGTCGAACAATCCGTCCACGTCGAGCGTGGACTCGACCGGCCTGGTAAAAACCACTACGCCAGGGGCCGCGACGATCCAGGCGCAGATTCAGGTACCCGCAAGTTCGGCGCGACGTGATGCGCATGGCAATGCGATTACTACCCTGCAGGCCCAGAGTGTCAGCCTGGTCACCTCAGCCACGCTGGTCAAAGTGATCGCGCAATGTGCTGTTCCGAGTATCCCGATAGAAGCGGCGCAGCAGTTGCAGCTTTTTGGAATCTTCAGCGATGGTAGCAAGCAGGACCTGACTGCGCTCGCAACATGGCAGTCGAGCAATGCGGCGGTAGCCACAGTGTCGTCTACCGGCGCCGCCTTCGGCGTTGCGGCGGGTCCGGTTACCTTTATTGGCAGCTTTGGGGGTCAGAGCGACACGACTCCGACCGTGCAGGTAACCGCAACGAGCCTCACCTACGTGACGCTCCATGTCAATTCCTCGATCTTGATTAAGGGCTCGTCTCTGCCCGTTCTTGTCACCGGTCACTACTCCGATGGCAGCACGCAGGACCTGACCTCGCTTTCGACCTTCAGTTCGTCCAACCCGGCAGCTATTTCAGTAAGCAGCAGCGGGGCGGCCCTGGCAGTAAATCCGGGACAAAGCACGATCACCGCGACGGTGCAGGGCCAGAGCTCCTCGACTAACATCGCGGACAACCCGGCCAGTGTCCTGTCGGTCACCGTGACTCCCGGCTCCACCCAGTTTGCCCTGGGAACCACGCAGCCATTCCGGGCGCTGGCGAACTTTTCCAACGGCGCCTCCGTGGATGTGACGGCTGATTGTTTGTGGGGCTCGACCAACCCGGCTGTCTTTACTGTCGATGCGACAGGCGTGGCCAAGAGCGGGTCGGTCGGCACTGCCAGCGTCACAGCCCTGTTCCTCGGGACTACGGGAATCAGCGGCACAGTGACAGTAACCCGGGCCAGCATGACAGGCCTTGTTGTGTCGCCCGCCCTGGTACAGCTCGCCCCGGGAATCAGCCGGCAACTCACCGCGGTGGCCACCTTCAACGACGGAACAACCCAGGACGTGACCTCTCAGGCAAGCTGGGCGAGTGCCAATGAGACAATCACGCAGACCAGCAATTCCGGCAATGTTGTGGCCCTTGCTCCGGGCAATACCCAGGAGACGGCCACGTTGATGGGCTTCACAGCTTCTACCAGCCTGTTGACCGTATCCAACGCTACCCTCACTTCTGTCGGGATCACGCCCACAAACCCCATCATTGCTTATCCGCTTTCACAGCAGCTTAGCCTGATTGGGACCTATAGTGACGGCACAACGCAGGACCTGACGCAGTGCGCCCTTTGGTCCTCGAGCGCCCCGCTGGTGGCCACCGCTGTCCACCCCGGCCTGATCGCGACAAACTCAATCGGCACAGCGACCGTGACCGCTGACTGTGGAGGCGCTGCCGCTTTCGTCACCGTGACCAGCGCCAACAAGACGATCGCTTCTGAAGCCATTGTGCCCAGCCAGGCGGAGGTTGCCGTTGGCGGCGACCAGTCATTCCAGCTCGTGCTGACCTTTACGGATGGAACGACCCAGCCCGTGGGATCGAACGTAGTCTGGACCAGCAGGAACCCTGCCATCGGCACACTTGCGGGGCCCGTGGTGGGAGAAGATCCCGGCCATGCGATCGGGGTGAGCCCTGGCAAAGCGACGCTTACAGCCACTGCTTCCGGTGGACCCCAGATGATACCGCTCACAGCGACTCTCTATGTGACACCAAAGCCGGTCTCCTCCGTCGCTGTGACGCCGGCAAATCCAACTTTGGTGGCCGGATCAAGCCAGCAATTTACGGCGCAGGCTACGTATACCGACGGGACCAGCGGCGACATCTCCGGTGATGTCCAGTGGACCTCGTCCAACCCATCGCTGGTCAGCATCACCGACGGCGGCCTGGCTACGGCGCATTCTTCGCCGGCGGGCGGTTCGGCGACCATTACCGCCACCAGCGGCACCTTCACCGCGACCAGTGTTGTGCAGGTTCCGGGCGACTCGAGCGACGTGCTGACAGCGCTGACCGTCGTACCGACCAGCAGCCGGATTGCCGTCGGCACGCCGCAGCAATTGGTCGCGCTCGGCACCTATACCGACGGGACCACCCGCGACGTTTCAAGCCAGGTCACCTGGACTTCCTCCAACCCCGCCTTGGCCACGGTAAGCAATACCGGCCTGGCCACGGGCGTGGCCGCGGGCACCGTCACCATCCTGGCTCAGTCCGGCACCCTGCAGAGCCCAAGCACGCTGATCGTCGACAATGCGACGCTTGTTTCGCTCTCCATCTCGCCGAGCGGCGCGAGCTTCGCCAACGGAACCTCGCAGCAGTTCCAGCTGATCGGAACCTTCTCGGATGGCAGCACGCAGGTGCTGAGCGCGGCAGCCAACTGGCAGTCGTCCAATCCTGCCGCCGCCACTGTCTCCGCAACCGGCCTGGCCCAGGGCACAGGCGTCGGAACGGCCCAGATCTCGGGGACCTTCGACGGGCAGACGGCAACCACGTCTCCGGTCCAGGTGACCGCGGCCACGCTGGTCTCGATCGCCGTGCAGCCCAGCAGCGCCAGCTTCGCCAAGGGAACGAGCCAGCAGTTCAAGGTTACCGGCTTCTTCTCCGATGGCACGACGGAGGACCTGACGCAGAGCGCGACCTTCGAGTCTTCGGATCCGAGCGTGGTCAACATCTCCTCAACCGGCCAGGCGAGCGGCGTGGGAGTCGGAACAGCGACCGTAACCGTCACCGATGACGGCCAGACGGCGACGACAAGCTCGGTGTCGATCACGCCGGCCACGCTGACCTCGATCAGCATCACGCCGGCCAATCCGCGCATCGCCGCAGGGACCAACCAGGCCTTTACGGCGGTGGGCACCTTCTCCGACGGCACGACGCAGAACCTGACCACGCAGGTGGTTTGGACCTCGGCCAACACTGCCATCGCGACGATTGACCAGAATGGCGTCGCGGAGAGCGGAGGCACCGGCTCGACCACCTTCTCGGCGGCCTACGAGGGTGTGACGGCAACCACGGGCACCGTGCAGGTGACCAACACCGCACTCTCCTCGCTGACCATCACGCCGAATACCGGAACGCTCGCAAACGGAACGACGCAGCAGTTTACCGCCATGGGCACCTTTACCGATGGCAGCACCGAAGATGTGACCAGCCAGGCGAATTGGAGCTCATCCAACAGCGCGGTTCTCGCGATCAACGCGGCCGGGCTGGCCAGCGCCGTCGGTGGCGGTACGGCGCAGATCACCGCGACCTTCGATGGGCAGACGGCAACCACCGGCACCTTCACGGTCACCGTCGCCACGCTGACCTCTGTGGCGATCTCACCCACCTCCTCCACCGTGCCCAAGGGCGTTACGCAGAAGTTCACGCTGACCGGGACCTTCTCGGACGGGAGCACGCAGAACCTCTCGAGCAGCGCCACCTGGTCCTCTACAAACGGCTCGGTAGCCAGTGTCAACTCGACCGGACTTGCCTCAGCCGTGCAGCAAGGCAGCACCTCGATTGTCGGCAGTACCGGAACCCAGTCGGCCGCTGCGACGTTTAATGTAAGCGCGGCGATGCCCACCTCGGTGACGGTAAGCCCGACCACGGCTACGCTGGCCAAGGGCGCAACCCAGCAATTTACCGCCACCCAGAACTACAGCGACGGCAGCATGGCAGACCTGACGGACACCATCACGTGGAGCTCGTCAAACAATGCCGTGTTGTCGATCGACTCGCACGGAGTGGCGACCGGGACCGGCGTGGGTTCGGCGACGATTACCGGCACCTCCGGAAACGAGTCGTCCACAACCTCGCCGATTACCGTGAACGCGGCGGCGCTTGCCTCGATCACGGTCAGCCCTTCGAGTGCGAGTATCGCGGTCTCCGGCACCAAGCAGTTCACCGCCACCGGCACCTACACCGATGGCTCGACGCAGAACCTGAGCACGGCAGTCACCTGGACCTCGTCGACCAGCAATGCGACGGTAAACAGCTCCGGACTGGCGACAGGCGTGAGCCCCGGAAGCGCGTCGATCCAGGCGCAGGACGGCTCCTTTACGAGCTCCGGCGCGCTGACGATTACCAGCACACCGGTCACAGCAACAGGCTTCGTCGTCACGCCCTCGTCGGCTTCGATCGCCAAGGGGACGACCCAGCAGTATGCGGCCATGGTGCAGTACTCCGATGGCTCGACGATGGATGTGACCACGCAGACGACCTGGCAGTCCTCGACGCCGTCGGTGGCGACGATCAACAGCAGCGGCCTGGCCACCTCGGTGAGCGGCGGCAGCACCCAGATCACCGGCACCTACAACGCGATGAGCGGGACCGTGCCCTTGACAGTCAGCGCGGCCACGCTGCATACCCTCGCCATTACCCCGGCCACGGCCAGCATTGCGAATGGCACCACGCAGCAGTACACCGCCACGGGTACGCTGACCGACGGGTCTACCGAAAACCTCACGAACTCGGTCACCTGGTCGACTGGCAACAGCAATGCAACCATTAACGCGAACGGGCTGGCGACGGCGCAGAGCGCAGGCTCGACCACGATCCAGGCCCAGGACGGGTCGACGGCGAGCAACACCGCGACACTGACGATCACCAGTGCTACTGCTTCCAGCCTGCAGGTGCAGCCGGCCAGTATCTCCATGGCGGCCGGCAACACGCAGCAGCTGCAGGTCACAGCAACCTTCAGCGATGGCACATCGCAGAACGTGACGCAGAGCAGCACCTACGTCAGCGCCGATCCCAGCAAGGCCACCGTCTCGTCGGGCGGCCTGGTCATGACGGTGGCGACCGGTACAACGTCGATCACGGTCACCCAGGGCTCGGCGACGGCGACGGTTCCAGTCACGGTGACCGGGGTTACCCTTTCTTCGATCACCGTCACGCCCGCCAACCTGAGCCTGCCGGCCGGCACAACGCAGCAGCTTACGGCAACGGGCAACTATAGCGACGGCAGCACCGCCAACCTGACCAACTCTGTCACCTGGGCGAGCTCGGTACCAGCGACTCTGACGGTCAACAGTACGGGTATCCTGACAGCCGTGCAGGCGGGCACAGCGAACGCAACGGCTACCCTCAACGGGGTGGTCGGCACGCTGCCCGTCACGGTGACCAGCGCCGCGGTTCGGTCGATCTCGGTAAGCCCGAGCACGGCGACCCTGGCCGCCGGGCAGACCCAGCAGTACGCAGCGATCGCCACGCTGAGCGATGGTTCGCAGCAGACGGTGACTAGCTCCGCGCACTGGAGCGTCACCGATACCACGCGGGCCTCGATCAGCAACACGGCCGGTTCCAACGGACTGCTGACTGCGCTTTCCGCCGGGTCCGATACGGTCAATGCCACGGTGGGCAGCGTTACGGGCACCGCCTCGGTGATTGTGACCAGCGCGACCTTGACCAGCGTGTCGGTCTCTCCCACGGCCTTTACGCTGGCGGAAGGGACTACGCAGCAGCTTACGGTGACAGGCCAGTACAGCGACGGCAGCTCGCAGAACCTGACCAACTCGTCGGTCTACACCACCTCCGGTGCAAGCACGGCTACGGTCAGCTCGACGGGCCTGGTGACCGCGACCGGCGGCACCGGTGTCGCAACGATCATGGCCACCGATAGCGGCCAGTCGGGCACGGCTGTGGTAACGGCTGCGCCGGGCATACTGACCTCGGTCGCCATTACCCCGGCCACGCCGACGATCCCCAAGGGGCTCACCGAGCAGTTCACCGCAACCGGAACCTATAACGTCGTCACGACCGCAAACATCACCAACCAGGTGCAGTGGACCTCCTCTGCGCCCCGGGTGGCAACCATCAACAGCAGCGGCCTGGCCACAGCCGTGGGCGCAGGCACCACCACAATCACTGCGACCGCCCCGCCGGCCACGACAAACCTGTCCACGCCAGCCACTACCACGCTAACGGTGGGCTCGGCTACGCTCGAGAGCATCGCGGTGCAGGCTGTTTCGAGCAGCTTTGCCAACGGCACAACCCTGCAGCTGCATGCGATCGGGACGTACTCGGATAACTCGACTGCAGACCTGACGAGCTCCGTAACCTGGACCTCGCTCAACACGGCGGTAGGCGTGGTGAGCCCAACCGGTCTGGCGAACGGGGTCAGCCCAGGGGTCTTCGGAGCCCAGGCCGCGCTGGGGAGTGTAACGGCGTCGAAGTCGATCACCGTGACCAACGCGGTGCTGCAGTCGATCACCGTCACTCCCGCAAACCAGGTGATCGTTGGCCTGACGCCGCAGCAGTACTACGCGACCGGTCACTTCAGCGATGGGTCAACGCAGGACCTGACCAACAGCGTGCACTGGTCGGTTACTTCGAACCTGCTGGGCATCACCATCGGGTCGATCTCGCAGAGCGGACAACTGACTGCGGTGGCCGTAGGGTCGGGGACGGTGGTGGCGAGCTACAACGGCATCACCGGGTCTACCCCCTTCACTGTGGCTTCCATCTAGGAGGGAACCACCGGCCGGGCGGGCTCTTCGGGAATCGCAGAAGACCCGCCCCTGTTTTGCTTCGGACAGAGCCGGCCAACAGAAACGCCTCGCCCCGCTTTGACAGGTCACTTGCTGACCCTGGAGACTAGCCGTGGCAAGTGAGATCAGCCCTGGCGGAGAGAAGCATGAGCGGGATCAGAGGTGTATTGGCAGCCGGCCTGGTACTGGCGGTCGCAACAGGTTTGAGCGCGAGGGGTGCGGCCTTTGCGGCCCACCCCGCCCAAATGGGCGGCATGTCCGGGGGCAAGGATGCGGCGCTGCCGAGCCCCCCGGCCGAGGCAGAGGTCTCGCTCGGCGGCAAGCAGGTCACGGTCCACTACAACAGCCCGTCGATGCGCGGGCGCAAGATCATGGGCGGCCTGGTGCCTTACGGAAAGGTGTGGCGCACCGGCGCGAACCCGGCTACGTCCCTAAAAACAGCGGCGACTTTGAAGATCGGGACGGCGACCGTGCCGGCCGGCTCCTACACGCTGTACACGCTGCCCTCCGAGGGCACCTGGATGCTGATTATCAACAAGCAGACCGGGCAGTGGGGCACCGAGTATAACCAGTCCAAGGATCTGGCCCGCGTCGAGATGAAGAAGAGTACGCTCGCGCAGCCGCAGGAGAAGATGAGCATCAGCTTTGACAACACCCAGGGCCGCAACACGGAACTGCACGTTCGCTGGGAAACCACCGATGTGTCCGTGCCGGTAAGCGCGCAGTAGTTCGTATGTCAGCTCGAGGGGGCAACGAGCGCCTGGTGTTCGGGATGTCGCTTGAGGTACACCGCCATGAACCGGCACCGCGGCTGGATGACCAGGCGCTGCTCCCGTGCATAGGCGATGGCGGCCTCCGCCAGCCGGCTGGCCAGCCCACGATGCTCGAGAGAGGGCGGGACACCGGTGTGGTCCACGCGAAGCATGCCGCCCGCCAGCGTGTAAGTCAGCTCGGCCTCTTGGTCGCCGAGCTGCAACACAAATCGCTTTTGCCCCGGCTGGTGCTGGACTTCTTCGGCCACAATCAGGACCCTCTTCCTTCATCGGAATGTTTATTTTTCGGTAAACGAACCAAGCGCTCGCCCGGCGCGGATGGGAGACAATCAGCCGGCCCCCGGCCCGCAAGGCGCGCCAGGCGCGCACTGCCTGCTCACGCTACGGTCGCCTGCCAACGGACCAGGCGATGGGCAGCAATTCCCTTTTCTCAACGGCATTTCGTCTCGCCAGCCCTTGTCATTTCGATGCACGGGTCACCTTTCCGGTCGAGAACAGTGACCCGGGATGACGCATGACGCTGTAAGATTACCGGAAGGGTCGTAAGCAATACGACCGCTTGTCGCTTTTGGAGGCCCCCACGAATGCGTGTGCTGTTCCTGAATCCGCCATTTCACCCCCGGTTCTCGCGCGAGCAGCGCAGCCCCGCTGTTACCAAAAGCGGTACCCTTTACTATCCGAAATGGCTGGCCACGGCGGCCGGCGTCGCGATCCAGAACGGGCACGAAGTCGATCTTGTCGACGCCCCGGCGGGCGGTTTTTCCGTGCAGGCGGTGATCGACCGCATCGAAGCGAAGAATATCGAGGCGGTTGTCTGCGATACTTCAACGCCCAGCATTATCAATGACATTTCGGTAATCGACGCGCTGGTGGCGGCCAAGCCCTCCCTGCATACGTTGATGGTCGGCCGGCATGTCTCTTCCCTGCCCCGGGAAACGCTCGCCATGTCGAGCTCGCTGCAGGCGGTCGCCATTCGCGAGTACGAGTACACGGTGCGCGAATGGCTCGAGGCCAAGGCTTGCGGAGCGGACCTGGCCGCTGTGGACGGGCTCGTGTGGCGTCGCGCCGCGGACGGCGAGATCGTCAGCAACAAGCAGCGCGAGGCCATCAAGAACCTCGACGAGCTGCCCTTTGTCTCCGAGGTCTACAAACGCTTCCTGCACACACCCGACTATTTTTACGGGCACTCGCTCTGGCCCCTGGTGGTCTTTGACACCAGCCGAGGCTGCCCTTACCACTGCTCCTTCTGCGTCTATCCGCAGACCTTCAGCGGGCACACTATGCGCTACCGCTCGGTTGCGAATGTGGCAGACGAGTTTGAGTATGTGGCCAAGGAGATGCCCGAGATCAAGACCGTCATGCTCGAAGACGACACCTTCATCGTCAGCAAGCCGCGCACACTCGAGCTGGCGAACGAGTTGATCCGCCGGGGGAACAAGCTGCCCTTTGATGCCAACTGCCGGGCCGATATCGGCGCCGAGGGCGAGTTGCTCAAGACCCTGCACAAGGCGGGCGCGCGCCTGTTCTGCGTAGGCTTTGAGAGCGGGGATGTGGAGGTCATCAACGGCATGAAGAAAAACAACGATGACCGCCGCGACGCGAAGTACCACGAGGAGGCGCACAAGTTTGTCCGCCGCTGCCAGGATGCCGGCATCATGGTGCACGGCTGCTTCATGGTCGGCAACCTGAATGAAACTCCAGCCTCGATGGAGAAGACCCTCGGCTTTGCCAAGGCGCTGCGGCCGGACACGGCGCAGTTTTTCCCCATCATGGTGTATCCCGGCACCGCCGCCTACGCAGAGGCCAAGAAGCGCGACTATATCCAGATTGAAGACTGGGGCGCGTGGCTCACCAAGGATGGCCTGCACAACAGCGTCGTCAACCTGCCCAACATCACCCATGAACAACTGGTCAGCTTCTGCGATCGGGCGAGGCGCAGCTTCTACCTTGCTCCACGCTACCTGGCATACAAGCTCAAGCAGTCGCTCACCGATCGGCGCGAGCTGCAGCGGAACGTGAAAGGCTTCCTCACCTTGTCGAAGTACCTGCTCAAGGGCAGTGACCACGCCAAGGGTGACACGGCAGCCGTCGCGCCAGTGCCCGAGCCCACCGCGTGCGCCGCGCCTGCGCCTGCCAACCCGGCGCACGCGAACGAAGAGCAGCCCTTCAAGGTGCTCACCAACGCAGGACGCTAGAGAGATCATCATCGAGACTCCCTCGGTTTCGATCGTGATCCCGACCTTCAATGGCGCCTCCCGGATCGGAAGGTGCCTGGAGGCGCTCGGCAGCCAGGCAAAAGAACACGGCGCGGAGATCCTCGTGGTTGACGATGGCTCGACCGAGCCCGTGGCGGACGTCATCCGGCGCTACCCGGCGGTCCGGCTGATCACGCAGGTCAATGCCGGGCCCGCGACCGCCCGCAACCGCGGCGCACTCGATGCGCGGGGCTCGATTCTGCTCTTTACCGACGATGACTGCGTGCCGATGCCAGGCTGGCTCGACGCAATGCTGGCGCCTTTCGCGGATGCAGGCGTAGTCGGCGCAAAGGGTGTCTATCGCACCAGCCAGCGATCGCTCGTCGCTCGCTTTGTGCAGAGCGAGTACGAAGACAAGTACCGGTTGATGGCCAGGGTCGAGGAAATCGATTTTATCGACACCTACTCCGCAGCCTTTGTACGCGCACGATTTCTGGAGATGGGCGGATACGATACGTCATTCCCGGTGGCCTGCGCGGAAGATGTCGAACTCTCCTACCGGATGTCTGCACGCGGATGGAAGATGAAGTTCGCACCGGCGGCCATCGTCTTCCATACCCATCCCGACACGCTGTCGAAGTATCTCAGGAAGAAGTACAAGTTCGCTTTCTGGCGGATGCTGGCCGTGCGCAAGAACCCGAGCAAGGGCGTCAAGGACAGCCACACGCCGCAGATGATGAAACTACAGCTGTTGTTTGCGCCCGCGCTGCTGCTTGGGGCCCTGGCCGACTGGCTGGTGCGGCCTGCGGCGCCGGCTTCGCTGCTCGTGCTCGCAGGGTTCCTGCTCAGCACGCTCCCGTTTGCGGTGCGTGCCGGGCAAAAGGATCCGCTGGTCGGGCTTGTCTCCCCTGCACTGCTGGCTGCACGCGCGTGTGCACAGCTGCTGGGGGTTGCCGCGGGGATGGTCCACGCATGGCGGAGCGGAGCCCGCGCCGACGTCTCGACCAACGCGTCCGCGTCGTAGACGCTACACAAAGCGAGACCTTAAGCAAAACGCGTCGAGCCAGGCTGGGCTCCGGGGCAGCTCAGCAGGCGCCATCCCGGCGCAGGACCGAACGCGGGGTGCGCAGCAGGATCACCACATCGCGCAGCAACGACCAGGTCCGCACGTACTCTTCATCCATCCGCACTCGTTCTTCGTAGGTCACATTGCAGCGGCCTGAAACCTGCCAGAGGCCGGTGACGCCGGGCACCGCGGCCGAATAATAGGCGTAGCGCTCCGCGTACTTTGCGCGCTCTGCCTGGACGATGGGACGCGGGCCTACCAGGCTCATCTCTCCGCGCAGAACGTTGATGATCTGCGGAATCTCGTCGAGGCTGGTATCCCGTAGCAAACGCCCCAGCCGCGTGATGCGCGGGTCCTGCTTGAGCTTATGGGTCCGCTGCCACTCCTGGCGGAGTTCGGGATGATGCAGGAGCCACTCGGCCAGCGCCTGGTCCGCGTTGTTGCGCATGGTGCGGAACTTGAAGATGCGGAATACCCTGCCCTGGTGCCCGAGCCGATGTTGACGATAGAAGACCGGAAATCCTGAGGTAAGCGCGACCACGAGCCCGACAACGACCAACAGCAGGCCAACTAGCGGCAAGAGCACGAGTGAGGTCACCAGGTCAAAGATGCGCTTGGTTACCTGGTAATGGCGGGTCTGCGTCGGCAAGGAGATCTGCAGCGGCAGGGGCGTGTGCTGGGGCTCGTGCAGGGATTCGGCACTGTCACCGGCACAATATGAACCGCCGCCACGATCAGCGGGCGAGGCCGTCGATCGATCCAGCCCGAGCGTCGATCGCTCGTTCTGCTGCACGTCGCCGAGGACAGGGAGAGGTGGCATATCTAGGAGCCGGGGTTTGTTGGGCTCGTTCCAGGTAGAAAATGCCAAGGAGGGTTCACCATTGTCGGGAAGTCTTGATGTTTCGTTCTGCGGAGCCGCGGGCGTGCAGCTCGGTTCGCCGCGAGCCTCTCCGTACACTACATGAAACACGCTCGGAGAGAGAAAGTTTTACGCATCTTGCGTGGCCGGTTTTCCTGCCCTTAAGCCATATCAATCCCATACATGCCTGTCAAGGTCCCAGCGCATGCCGCAGGCAGACTCCGCACCCCCGGCGACTCTCATGCCGAACCAAAACCGTCCTTCTGCTGACACGAGAATATAACGGGGAGACAGTTTGTAGCCAAGTCCGCGGCATTTTCCGCCCAGGTCCTTGCCGGCCGCAGACTTCCTCTACCGTCCTTGCTCCTGTCGGCGCTGCGCCTGCCTCCTGTCCGGCAGGCGCGCAATCGCTTTTTAGTGAAGGACGTCGATCGCCGCGGCTCCGAGCGCCAGCTGTGAGAACAGTTGCGTGTAGGCGATCAGGGCTCGCAGGTTGCTCGGCCGGAATGTCTTCTCCGGAACGATGATGGTGTCGCCTGGGTTGATGCGGGCCGTCTCAAAGCTGCCGCCAAAGTGCGATTGCCGGCTTACCACGGAACCATCTGCCCGGATGATGAATTCGCGCCTGCGATCGGCATCACGATTCGGGCCACCCGACTGGTGCAGATAATCGCGAAGCAGGTGTCCTGTCTGGAAGAGAAACGAGTTCTGATCGTAGACGGCGCCGATCACATTGACCGTCGAGGGCCGCTGCGGCAGCACAAAGCGATCGCCATCTTCGAGCGGAAGATCCGGCAGCACGTCGATCGAGGAGGCATTGGCTGCGATGTCGAAGACGATGCGGCCGGTCGCGCGAATCTGATCCAGGCGCCTGATCAGCTCCTGCTCGCTGGCCGCAGCCGCGTTGGCTTCCTGCAGATCCTGGGCGGAGCTGCTGCTGGAGGTTGCCTGCTCGATGCTGCCCCGGGTGATCTGCAGCTCGAGCGATCGCACGTACTCGTGAATACGCTGCTGCTGGAGCACGCGTGTGGACTCGCGCGTAAACTCCGACCCGTACAGGTAGGCTCCGGGCGTGATGCCGCCGGCGCGCCTCACCAGCTGGCGCAGCGTTTCGCCGGGGAGCACGCTGTAGATGCCGGCGCCGACAAATTCGCCTTCCAGGTGCACCAGCCGTGTCTGCTCGGCGACCGGCACGCGGATGTCGGCTTGCGAAAAGATGCTGACCACATCATTGGACTGCAGCTCAAGATCCTGGCTCGGATCGTGCTCCATGATCAGCCGGCCCAGGTTGAACGGGATCAGCGCGGTCTTGAGCGTCTGCGGGTCCATGCGCTCGATCACCGCGTAATCCCAGTCGATCTCCGGCGCCGAAAGCTTCACATCGGTGCGTGCAGCGCGGGCCGTCGCGTTCAGCTGCGCCTGCTGGGACTGCTGATCCTGCTGATTGGCGATCGACGCGCTGGAGCCCGAGGATGAGGACGCTGTGGTGCGCGTGCGCGCATTCGGGTCTGCCAGCAGGGCGGCAGCGGCCTGCGCCTGCGCCGGGGTCTGCTGCGGATAGCGATACTGCTGCGGCAGCTGGTTGGGGTTGTAGCGCTCGTAGGGCGTGCAGGGAGCATCGTTGCTGTTCTGGTTGGCGCCCTGTTGCGATTCGTCCTGTGGATCAAGCGCGTCCTGGTTGCGCACCCGGCAGGGAAAGCTTTCAAGCGGCACCGGGTAGCGTGGCTGCGTTTGCACCGGGCCCGTCGCATCCGGCTCAAACTCCGGCCCGGACAGTCCGAGGCGCGTACGCTGCCACCAGTAGTTCCTGGTCACAAGCGAACTCCGGTCCGGGATCAGCTCGCTCAGACGCATACCCTGGTGCCAGGCAAAACGCCCCGGGTTGGCGGTGTTGCCGCGCAGGGTGACCGTCTTGGCGTAAGCCGGCACCACTGAGAGCACGCGCAGCAGGTCGCCGTCGCGCAGCGCCGTCTTCAGCGATTCGGCGTCAAAGCCGACCTCCATCGCCGCGCGGCCGCCGTTCTCCTGCAGGCGCTCGATCGAGATTCGCGCTGTAGCGGCCAGAGGAGAAGCGCCGCCTGCATCGCTCAGCAGCTGGCCGAGCGTGGTTTCATCGCTCAGCTCGTAGATGGACGGGTGGCGCACGCTGCCTACCAGCGCAACCTGCGGGCCTACGCTGGGCACAAAGATCACATCGCCGGGCAAAAGCGGGATGTCTTTCGACTTGTCCCCGCGCAGCAGCAGGTCGTAGAAGTCAAAACGGCTCACCACCTGGCCGCCGCGCTTGAGCTGCACGTGGCGCAGGGATCCTTGCGCATTTGGACCGCCCGAGGCGAACAGCGCATTGATCAGCGTGCTGAGCGAACTGATGGTGTAGCTGCCGGGCCGGCGCACCTGGCCGACCACAAAGACCTGGATCGAACGCAGCTGGCCGAGGTCCACCGTCAGATCGAAGTTGCGGAACACACGCGCCACCTCGGACCGAACATGGTCCTGCACCGAAGCATAGGGCAGCCCGGCGACATGCACCGCGCCCACCTGAGGCAGAAAGATGTTGCCGGAACGATCGATGCGCAGCGCCGCATTGAAGTTGATCTGCCCCCAGACCCGGATTCGCAGCTCATCGCCCGGGCCGAGCAGGTAGTCTGCGGTCACCGGGCTCTGGTCGACCGGGGAGAAGGTGGAAGGCGTGTTCTGGAACAGGCTTCCGCCAAAGATCGGCAGTACCTGGCCGGTCGTGGCGGCGACAAATTTCTGGAACTCGCTCAGCGGTTCCGGGGGCTCCGGCATCGGCAACGGCTGCTGCCGGTTCATCCGGTTGGCCGCGCCCAGTCCCCCGTCATCGGCGTAGTTCTGGTTGTTCAAGGACGAGCCGCTACGCTGCGGGTTCATCTGGTCGGAGGAGTTGACCCGTCCCGAGCCCGCGCCGTAGTCCTGGCCGCCCGGCTGCGCGCCTTGTTGCTGCTGGGAGGCGCACTGCTGCGAGGCCGCGTTGATCGGATCGCTGCAATCGGTGGAAGGGCTGGCCTGGCTATCCGGATAGGACGTGGTCGTGCTTGTGGATT
Organism: Vulcanimicrobiota bacterium; assembly: GCA_964658225.1. Classification (GTDB taxonomy): domain Bacteria; phylum Acidobacteriota; class Terriglobia; order Terriglobales; family Acidobacteriaceae; genus EB88. The sequence continues at coordinate 48,681 of CAZZYH010000010.1, forward strand.
GCCCTGCGGCAGAAAAACCGCAAAGCATGAGCAGGAGAACAGCGGCTAAGCTCTTACACCCGGGGGCTGGTGGGGTTCTGTTCTCGGTTCCTGGTAAATGCATGTTGTCTCTCAGAAATGTACCGCTTTTCGGCAGCCTGCGCACGGAATCGGGCCCGTTTGATGGGAATGGAGCCGGTGCGGTGGTCCTTGCTGCCGCGCGCATGCCCCCTGCGCTGCAGGCTTGCGCGCGGCTTTCCCCGCCGAAGCCGCCCGTGCTGTGCCATGATCATGCCGGGAGCGAGCCGGCTTGGGGCGCGCCCGAGCGAGACAATCGTCCTCGATCGAGAGCGGCCGCGCTGGGCGGAAGCTCCGCGAGTGCGCAGCAGCAAGACTGGAGACGCGCGAACCATGGAGATCGGCATCGACAGCTTCGCAGCGCTTGTCCCCGACCCGCTCACGGGCGAGAAGGTCACCGCGGTCGAACGCATCGCGCACCTGCTCGAGGAGATCGAGCTCGCGGACGGGGTGGGCCTGGATGTGTTTGGCCTGGGCGAGCACCACCGCGACGACTTTCTGGACTCGGCGCCGGCGGTGATCCTGGCTGCCGCGGCTGCACGTACCAGCCGCATCCGGCTGACCAGCGCAGTCACCGTGCTCAGTGCCGCGGACCCGGTGCGCGTCTTTCAGGAGTTCGCCACGCTCGACCTTATCTCTGGCGGCCGCGCCGAGATGGTCGTCGGCCGGGGTTCGTTCATCGAGTCCTTTCCCCTCTTCGGCCTCGAGCTGAAAGACTATGACTCGCTCTTCGCAGAGAAACTCGCGCTGTTGCTGGCCATTCGCGAGAGCACGCATGTGCACTGGGCGGGCAAGCATCGCGCGCCGCTTACCGGGCAAGGCGTGTACCCGCGCCCCCTGCAAACGCCTATCCCGGTCTGGATAGGGGTGGGCGGAACGCCTGAGTCTTTTGCGCGCGCGGGGGCGCTCGGGCTGCCGCTGATGATCGCCATCATCGGAGGCGAGCCGCATCGCTTTCGCCCCCTGGTCGATCTCTACCGCGAAGCCGGGCGGCGCGCCGGGCACCCGCCCGCCTCGCTCAAGGTAGGGGTGCATGCGCTTGGCTACCCAGCCGATACCGATGCGGAAGCAGCCGATGCATTCTTCCCCGGCTATGCGGAGGCCTTTACCAAGATCGGCAAAGAACGCGGCTGGCCGCCGGTCACCCGCGGCCAGTTCGAGGCGCTGCGCGGACCGAGGGGTGCGCTCCTGGTGGGCGATGCAGAAACAGTGGCTGCCAAAGTGCTCGCCATGGACAAGGATTTGGGCGGCCTGGCCCGGATCGACTTTCAGATGAGCGTGGCCGCGCTGCGCCACGACAGGCTGCTGCGCGCAATCGAACTGCTGGGAACGCGCGTGGCGCCGAGCGTGCGTGCAGCAATCGCAGGGCGCGGATGAG
>CAZZYH010000011.1:0-48500 GCA_964658225.1 Vulcanimicrobiota bacterium
AGCAGTTGGAACCGATCCGCAGCGCCGGATGGGGCAGAGGGCAGGTAGGTGGCGCCGCCGATCGAAACCGTGACGCAGCCCCACGGGCTGCCGCCATGGGGGAGCCCCAGGGCTTCGACGGCGTGGCGCAGATCCTCGGCCAGGTGCGCCGCGCCGTCCCTGCCGGTGTGGGGCAGCAGAACGGCAAACTCTTCTCCTCCGAAGCGCGCGACCATATCTTGCGGACGGCGTATGTGAGCGGCGAGCGCGGCCGCCACGCTTGCCAGCGCATGATCACCGGCGTGATGGCCGTATCCGTCGTTGAACTGCTTGAAGTGATCAATGTCGAGCATGAGCAGGGTGAAGGGCGTGCGGCCCCGCTGCGCGCGGCTCCACTCCTGAGCAAAGCGTTCATCGAGGGCGCGGCGATTCGCGATGCCGGTCAACCCGTCCAAGGAGGCGAGCATGGTCAGCTGGACGTTCGCGTCGCGCAGTTCTTCGGCGATCCGGCGGCGCTCCTGGATCCGCAGCGAGGCCGGGAAAAGGGCTAGCACGTGGAAGCCGAGGTAGAGCTGCAGGGCGAAGTTGCGCGACACAAACAGCCCCGGCGGCCAGACGCCGAAGGGTCCGTGGGAGTGGGTGGCAAGAGAGACGGCCAGGAAGCAGACCGCGCACATGGCCAGCGCCGACCCGCCGAAGGCGAGCAGCGCGTCGACCAGCAGCAGTACCGGGTAGACCAGGAAGAGCAAAGGATAGCGGGTGACGGACAGCGCAAGCGTCGCGCAAACCAGGGCCAGCGCCAGGATGCCCAGGGTTCTCACAAGGGCGGAGGGAACAAAGAGGCTGCGCAGCTCGGGCGAGCCAATCGAGAGCACGAGCGGCATGGTGGCGGCGATGCCCAGGGCATCGGCCACGGCCCAGGCATTGAAGGTGTGCAGAGCAGGCAGGTGCTCGGCCAGGTGGAAGTAGACCACGGCCAGGACACCGGAGATACCGGGGCCGAGCAGAACCGCGGTCGAGAACCTCCGGAAGATATGCGGCTTGCGCAGCCAATCGTTGAGATTGGAAAAAGCAGGCAGCAGGGAAGCGGTGATCAGCACCTCAGAGAGCGACAGGGCGCGCTGCCAGAGGGTCAGGCTCAGGCTGTTATGGTCCAGCCGCTCGCTGATGCCGGTGCCGACCTCGATGCCGCACAGCAGCAGGGGCCATTCGGAACGAGGTCGCATGATGAGCAGCGCGATGGTGATGCCGTTCAGCGGCCAGAAGATGGTCCAGCCATCGTCGAATGCATAGTGGTTGAGCGCGTAGTCAGCCGCGGCGTACCCCAGTCCCAGGACGAGCGCGCCCCCGACCCCCGTGAGCCGGAAGCGATGCTGGGCCGTCCTGGGGAGAATCGATTCCACTTTTCCTTTCTGCTAGGTCAGGGCTCGAGCGCGGTCGCTGCGACGGCCGCGGGGGTCCAGCCGCATCCCACTCTGGGAGCTTATCGGCGTCCCCCGGGCCGTCTCCACAAGAATGCGCGGATGCGATTACCGCCGGTACTGCCGCCTTGGTTGGCCCCACCGGCGGCCGGGGCGGCAGAACACGAGCAGGCCCGGATCCCTGGTCTTCACCAGCCTTGGTGCATTCCCACGAAAGGCTGGTTTTCAAGCACAAGGTGCGGTCGAAAACAAGACTTGTCGGGTCGGCGAACTGTGCTAGTCTGAGCACCGCTCGGAACAAGCTCGAATTGCACGAACTATGGCCCCGGAAACAGTTCGTCTGTAGCGCACTGCTTCTCGCCGCAACCCGACACGATGCACCAGAGGCTGTGACCTGATGTCCCCCCGCGCTCGCTCTCGGAGCGCGCGGAGGCGTGCATCTTGTCCCCGGGCCCAGGCAGCACCGGCGGTTGCGTGTCGGGTGCAGCTTTACTCCAAAGGATTTCGGAATGTCTTTTCTCCCCACCGCGCCGGCCTCGTTGAACCCCTGGGTGCGCGTCCTCGGTGCTCTACAAAAGAAGATCAACCGCCAGGCCTATGAGAGCTGGTTCAAGCCGACGCTCTTCTCGCATATCCAGGGCAAGGTGCTGGTAGTGCGGGTGCCGCATGCGGAGTTCCAGCACATCGGCGAGCGCTATGGAGACCTGATCCAGGAGGCGCTCGACACCCTCGGCATGGAGTTCGATGAGGTCAGCTTCCTAACCCCGGAAGAAGACCCTACCGTGTCGCGGATGCGGGAGGATGGTGGGTTTGCTCCAGCGCCGGCGCACGCGCCCCACGCGCCCGCGCACAGCTCGCCGGTAGGCGGAATGCAGGCCCCGGGCACGGCGCAGGCAGCCGCGCCGGCCGGTGTGCAGGGCGGTCCGCAGCAGGGCCGCTTTGACTGGAACTCGGCTGCGCAGCTCAACCCGCGGTACACCTTTGACGGCTTCGTGACGGGGTCGGGCAACCAGTTCGCCCGGGCGGCGGCGGCCGCGGTCTCCGAGCATCCTTCCAAGGCCTACAACCCGCTGTTTCTTTACGGCGGCGTGGGCATGGGCAAGACGCACCTGATGCAGGCCATCGGCCACGAGATGAAGCGCCGCCAGCCGGGAGCGGCGATCTGCTATGTCTCGAGCGAGAAGTTTACCAACGAGATGATCAACTCGCTGCGCTACGACAAGATGACCAGCTTCCGGGATAAGTACCGCTCGGTCGACCTGCTTTTGATCGACGATATCCAGTTCCTGGCCGGCAAGGAGCGCACGCAGGAGGAGTTCTTCCACACCTTCAATGCGCTGCACGAGTGCATCAAGCAGATCGTGATTGCGTCGGACCGCCCGCCCAAAGAGCTGCCGGAGATCGAGGATCGGCTGCGCTCGCGGTTCGAGTGGGGGCTGATCGCCGATATTCAGCCGCCGGATCTCGAGACCAAGGTCGCGATCCTGCAGAAGAAGGCGGAGTCCGAGCACCTGGCGCTCCCGGTGGACGTGGCCCTGTTCATCGCCTCCAACATTCGCACCAACGTGCGCGAGCTGGAAGGTGCGCTGACCCGGCTGTTTGCGTGGTGCAACCTGAACGGGGTCGAGATCTCGCTCGCGGTCACGCAGCAGTGCCTGAAGCAGTTCATCGACACGCAGGTGCGCAAGATCACCATCGAGGCGATCCAGCGCGTGGTGGCCGAGCACTTCGGCATGCGGGTGACGGAGTTGAAGTCGAAGAACAATTCGCGGTCGATCGTAGTGCCCCGGCAGATTGCGATGTTTCTGACCAAGCAGATGACAGAGGCTTCGCTGCCCGAGATTGGACGGCAGTTCGGGGGCAAGCACCACACGACGGTGATGCACTCGATTGCCAAGATCGAAGATCAAAGACGGGCGGATAAGGACCTGAACAGGACGTTGAGTACGCTGCAGGAGACCTTGAATAACTAAGAACCTAAAGGACTGCCTGCGTGAGAGCTGACAGGTCTTAAAGTTGTGCATGGAGGATCGTTCTTGATGAGAGGCGTTTACCTTCTGGCCGCTTCCTGGATCATGGCTTCTCTTCCGCTCTCGTCACAAACAAGCGTGACACCGGCGACAGACTCATAACCGCTCCGCAAATGCGGCTCAGATCACTCACCCGTACCGAATCTCGGCATCAGCTTTTCTCTGCGAACACCCCCCATCCGCAGGCGACGATAAGGCACAGAATGTTGCGGGCATCGACGCGGCACTTCATGTGTACGAGAAGCTTCTCCAAGCAGATCCCGCAACTCGTTCCTCGTTTCTGGATTCTCTACGGCAGGAGCGGATCGATGGCTCCCTCGATAAGCAGGTAGCCAAACTCTTTCGATGAACCGGAGCGCCGCCTTTGGAAGTTCACCTCATCGACGGCACCTATGAGCTGTTCCGCCACTACTATGCTCTGCCCTCGACGCGCGACGCAAAGGGCCGCGAGGTTGCTGCGACCCGGGGCGTGCTGACCTCCATCATGGGCATGATCGGCGCCGGCGCTACGCACCTGGGCGTCGCGACCGACCATGTCATCGAATCCTTTCGCAACCAGATGTGGCCGGGGTATAAGACCAGCGAGGGTGTGCCGCCGGAGCTGCTCGGGCAATTTCCCCTGTTGGAAGAAGCGCTCACGGCGATGGGCGTGGTCGTCTGGCCCATGGTCGAGTTTGAGGCCGATGACGCGCTTGCGTCTGCTGCCGTCACTGCTGCGAAAGACAACCGGGTCGAGCGGGTCATCCTCTGCACGCCGGACAAGGACCTCGGCCAGTGCGTGCGGGGGAGTCGCGTCGTCCAGCTCAATCGGCGCACGCGGACCACGTATGACGAAGCCGGGATCGTGGCCAAGTTCGGCGTCGCCCCGGGGTCGATCCCGGACTACCTGGCGCTGGTGGGGGACAGCGCAGATGGGTACCCGGGGCTGCCGGGATGGGGCGCGAAATCCGCGGCCGCGGTGCTCAAGCACTACGGGCGCCTGGAGGAAATACCGGCGGACGGGCGGCAGTGGAGCGTGGGCGTCGGGAGTGCGAAGACGCTGGCCGCGACCCTGGTGCGCGAGCGGGAGCGCGCGTTGCTCTTTCGTGACCTGGCCACGCTGCGTACCGAGATACCGCTCTTTGCCTCGGTCGACGCGCTGGAGTGGAAGGAGCCTACGCCTGCGTTTGCGGCGTTGGCTGCCAAGTTGGACGCCCTGCCTGGGCAAGGAAAGCGAGCGGGGCGGCGTCTTTCGGCAGGGCCCGATCGAGATCGATGAGATCCTTGGCTCAAACCCGCTAGTCTCTGCTCTGAGGAGTACCGGTCCGGATGCCTTTTTTGCGTTGCCTGCTGACCCTTTTGTTGCTCGCGCCGATCGCCCACGCCCAGCCCTGGCCGATCCGCGCGGTCATCGTCACCACCTTTGAGATCGGCGCCGATACCGGCGACACGCCCGGCGAATTTCAGTTCTGGGTAGAGCGAGAGCACCTGGACGAGGTGATTGATTTTCCGGGCGGCGTGCATGCGCTGCGCACCAATCGCGAACACACGGTGCTCGGCATGGTGAGCGGCACCACGCTCGTCAATGCGACGGCCTCGATGATGGCCCTCGGGCTGGATCCGCGCTTTGATCTCACCAAGGCATACTTTCTGATCAACGGCATCGCCGGCGTGGACCCGAACGATGCTTCGATCGGCTCGGCTGCCTGGGCTGACTACGTCGTGGGCGATGTGGCGCGGGAGATCGATCCGCGCGACGCGCCTGCTGCGTGGCCCTATGGGCTCTTCCCGGTCAGCGCAACCGGTCCCAAGCCGGCGAAGGTGCCGGACGCGCCCTGGACGCGGTCGAATCTTTACGCGCTGAACCCGAAGCTCGCCGCCTGGGCATTTCAGCAGACCCGCGCACTGCCGCTCGGCGACGATCCAGCGGTCGCGGCGTTCCGGGCGGGGTTTACCGGCTTTCCGAACGCGCAGCGTCCGCCCTTTGTGTTGATGGGCGATACCTTCGCGTCGGACTACTACTGGCACGGCTCGATCATGAACCAGTATGCGAATGACTGGGTCACCCTCTACACCGGCGGCCAGGGCAACTTCGTGATGACGGAGATGGAAGACTCCGGCTTCATGCAGGCGATCGAGCGGCTGGACCGGATGCATCGCCTGGACCAGGCGCGGGTGATGGTGCTGCGCACGGGCAGCAACTACTCGATGCCGCGGCCGGGCCATACGGCGGTCGAGTCGGTGACGGCGCCCTATATCGGGTCGAGGCTGGCCCTTGAGTCGGCGTGGCGGTGCGGGAGCACGGTGCTGCACCAGATCCTGGAGCATTGGACGACGGCGGCCGACCATGTGCCGGGCAGTGCAGCGGGCACGGAGCGGTAGAGGACCGCCGGGTTTGTGAGTCAGGTCCGGCGCGGATTGCCTGCCCTCGGGGCCCGATGCTCCAAGCTGCCTTAAGCCGGACTTGCTATGCTCGCCCTATGCTCTGGTTGCGCCCCTTCGTTCTCTCCTGCGCTCTCTCTGCGCTCGCCCTGCCCCTGTTCGCGCGCAAGCCGCAGGACACCGGCTTTCTGAACCGGACGGTCCTGCTGAACGGCGTCGTGCACCGCTACCAGGTGTACGTGCCGGAGGGCTGGAGCGAGAAGACCAAGTGGCCGATCATCCTGTTCCTGCATGGCTCCGGGGAGCGCGGGGTAGAGGGGATGGACGAGACCCAGATCGGGCTGCCGGCTGCGATCCGCGTGCATCCGGAGCGGTGGCCGGCGGTGGTGGTGATGCCGCAGGTGCCATTCAACCATCACCACTGGACCGACCAGGACATGATGACGATGGCCATGGGCGCGCTCGGCCAGGAGATGCGCGAGTTCCACGGGGACCCGGATCGAACCTACCTGACCGGCCTTTCGCTGGGCGGCTACGGGGTGTGGGAGCTGGCCCGCGACAACCCCCACACGTTTGCCGCAATCGCGCCCGTATGCGGTGGCGTCTTCTGGTCCTACCAGCCGCAGCGCTGGCAACAGACCGATCTGCCGGCAAGCTATGCAAAGGTGCTCGCGCACACGCCAACCTGGATCTTCCACGGGGCAGAGGACAACGTGGTGGCCCCGCGCCAGTCCGCGCTGATGTACGAGGCGATGAAGGCGGCGGGCGCGAATGTACGCTTCTGGGAGTATGAAAAGGTGCGCCACAATGTGTGGGACCGGGCCTATGCGGAGCCGGAGCTGCCGCGCTGGCTGCTCGCGCACCACCTGCTGCAGGCCGGGGCGATCCCACCGGCGGCCGAGCGCGTGCTGGTGCCCGTGCACCCGGTCCCGGCAAAGATCAATCCCGGCATCTATGACGCCTATGAAGGCGAGTACCTGGACCAGGGCGTCTCGCAGGTGACCGTGTATCGGCAGGGCGACCAGCTCTTTCAGCGCAACCATGTGGGCGATACGACGGAGCTGCTGCCGGAGAGCGCCAACACCTTCTTCTTTGTGACAGGGGGGACGATGCGGATCACCTTTGAACGTGATGGCAGCGGCCAGGTGCGCGGGCTGCGGGTGCGCGACGACCGCCACGAGGACTTCTGGGAGAAGAAGCACTAGCCAACCACCCGGAGCTCCGGCCGGGAACCGCCTGCACTTTTCGAGTCGAGCCGCCCGTTTTTCGAGGGCGGTTTTTTTGTCTCCGCAGCGAGCCGGGAGGCTGGTTGAGGAAGATGAGGACAACGCGTCCGCGGTGGAAAGCCTGCTTGCGCCGAACTCCCGCCAGGCAAGGGGTCGGACGCGGTTTCCACGAGCAAGCTTCAGTTTCCACATAGCCTGTAGAGACAGGTGTGCAGATCGAGGACAAGCGGGCCGCGATCTTGAGTGCGCGGGCGCGTCTTGCTGCTTTTGCTTTTTGCGCGGGACCGGTTTTGGAAAACGGGATGGCTCCCGATCGGCCCACAGGGTGCGGTGAGGACCTCCTTTCCACTTTTCCGCAGCAAACGGTTAGTGCTGCTGTTCAAAAACTATGTAATTTGTAGTTTCTAAGCAGAATCCGGTTCTGGCCTTCCGTTTCTCAAAGCCGGGGCTGCATGCACCGGCCCGGGCGTACGGCTTTTCCGTTCCAGCCCCGCTATTTCCGCAGGGCGAAAGAGCGGCCACAGGGCCTGGATTGTTCGTACACTGGAGGTGCGCGGACCGGCTCGAAAAGCGCAGGAAAACTGCGTCGCCGGGGTGGTAGAGTGTGGCAGGCCGCGATTTGGAGCAGGCGAGGGAGATCGAGCGATGGCGAGTCTGGGTCTGGAGCAGCAAAGCCCGGTGGCACAGGGGACGACGATGGACATCTCGATCAGCCGGCAGGAGTTGCTAAAGGAGTTGACCGCGGCGCAGAGTGTGGTCGAGCGCAAGACGACGATTCCGATTCTCTCGAACTTTCTCTTTGAGGCGACTGAAGACAGGCTGCTGATTACCGCGACCGATCTTGACCAATCTCTCCGAACCTCGTGCGCGGCCAAGGTGAAGAAGGCCGGGGCGTGCACGATTCCTGCGCGCAAGCTGTTCGACTACATCAAGCTGCTGCCGGATGGCGACCTGTCGATCAAGCTGATGGACAACCACTGGGTGCAGATCCGATCCGGCCGGTCGAATACCAAGATGGTGGGCATGGCGCGGGCCAACTTTCCGCAGGTGCCGGAGTTTCCCGAGTCGAACGTGACCCGGATCGCGGCGCCGTCGCTGAAGGGGATGATTGCCAAGACCATCTTTGCCATCTCGAACGAGGAGTCGCGCTATACGTTGAATGGCGCGCTGCTGATTCTGAAGGCCGAGTCGCTGGCCATGGTGGCCACCGACGGGCACCGTTTGGCGCACGTCGAGAAGACGGGCGAGAACCTGGCCAACATTACCGGCGAGAAGAAGATTCTGATCCCGCGCAAGGCGCTGAGCGAGTTGCAGGGACTGCTCGCGTCCACCGACGCGCCGGAGATCGAGTTTGCCGACGACGACCATACTTTATTCTTCAGGATCGGCGGCAGGACACTGACGTCGCGTAAGTTGACCGGGCAGTTTCCTAACTACGAGGCGGTGCTGCCGCGGGATAACAATAAATTCCTGGTCGTGCGGTCGGAGGAGCTACAGCAGTCCATCCAGCGGGTCGCGCAGTTTGCCGATGAGCGGTCGGGTGCGATCAAGATTCGGCTGGAGCAGAACGAGTTGCGGATCTCTTCGTCATCGACCGATTCCGGTGAATCGGAAGACGTGATCGAGACGCCTTACAACTTCGACGCGATCGTGGTTGGATTCAACTCGCAGTACCTGATTGATTTTCTTAAGGCGATCGGGAATGCGGGGGAAGTGCGGTTGGAGTTCAAGGACGCGCAGAGCGCCGGGCAGATGCGGCCTGAAGATGGGGCCGATGATGTGAAGTACCGATACATCATTATGCCGATGCGGATCTGAGGTCCTGGCCGGACGGGCGGGCGCGCCTTGCAGCGCCTTGAGAACGAGAATCAGATCCTTCTGCGTCGCTCAGGATGACTTTGTTGATTGCGCAAGGAGTCTATGACGGGAGGGCTGGATATTTCTCCCCTGACGCGTGCTTGCATGCTTGCGCGATCGATCGCAAGCCGGGTCTCGACGGCATCTCCTACTGCCGAAGTTCTACGATCGTTGCGCCCTGGCCACCCTCGTAGTTATCGGCTTCGGTAACTGTGGCTACGTGCGGGTGCTCCTGCAGAGCGGCTCGTAAGGTGCGGCGTAGAACGCCCATGCCGGTACCGTGGACCACTCTTACTCTCTGCAAGCCAGCTAAGAAGGCCTGGTCGACGAACTTCTGGACTTCGTCGGCGGCGTGGTCTGCGGTCAGGCCGATGACGTTGATCTCGGGCCGCATGTTGCTGTCCGGTTCGGCTAACTGCACACTTACATTGCGCTTTCTTGCGGCGGTGACCGGGCTGGGGCCCGGCTTGCCGTCGATGCCTCGTGCGGATTCAAGGATGGCGGCTATGTCGGAGCGGGAGACGCGCATCTTCATGATGCCGATCGAGACTTCGATGGTGTTCGCGTCTAACTCGCGAGTCACTCTTCCGGTTTGACCGATCTTCAATTTAATTGTGTCGCCTAACCCTGCGAGGCGTGGGTCGCGCAGGTGGGCCGAGGCTTGTTCCGCCGCTCGCTGCATGGCGTTGGGTTTGCGGGCGGCGATGGCCGTGGCGAACTGGGCGGAGAACTCCTGGCGGGCTTTCGCGACGCGGCGCTCGGCTTCTTTCTGCAGCTTGTCGCGGGTGGCTGCATCTTCGATCGCCTTGATCGTTTCTTTGGCCTGCTGGTCGAGCGCGCGCAGCGTGGCGCTGAGTTCGACTTCGAGTGCGCGCGCCTTCGCGCGGTACTCCTGCAACCCTTCGGTCTCGAGCCGGGCGCGCTCTTTGCGCAGCGCACGCTCCTGCTCCTGCAGGTGCGCCCGCTCGGCGCCGAGCGCGGCGATCTGTTCATGCAGCCGGTCGAGGAAGGCGGCGATATCAAGCGTCTGCGAGGAGAGCCGGCTGCGCGCGGCGGCAACGATCTGTGGGTAGAGCCCGAGTCGCTGTGCGATGTTGATGCCGGCGGACGCGCCGGGAACGCCCTGGCGCAGCTCATAGGTGGGCGCGAGGGTCTCGGCATCGAAGCCTACGGCGGCGTTGGTGACGCCCGGCGTGTTCTCGGCGTAGATCTTGAGCGAGGTGTGGTGGGTGGAGATGATCGACCACGAGTGCGCCAGGAGAAAGTGCTCGGCGATGGCCACGGCGAGCGCCGCGCCTTCTTCGGGATCGGTGGCGGAGCCGAGCTCGTCAAGCAGGACGAGGGAAGAAGCGTCGGCGAGCTCGGCAATCCGGGTCAGGTTGACGATGTGCGCCGAGAAGGTGGAAAGGTTCTGCTCGATTGATTGCGCGTCGCCGATGTCGGCGTAAAAGGCGGTGAAGATAGGCAGAAGGGCCTCAAAGGCAGGCACAGGAATGCCGGACTGGGCCATCAAGCCGAGCAGGCCCGCGGTCTTGAGGCCGACCGTTTTGCCGCCCGTGTTGGGGCCGGAGATGATGACCTGGCGCGCATCGTTTTCGAGCGCGAGCGACAGAGGCACGATCTGCGCGGTGCCGCGGCCTTCGTCGCGTGCGCGCTTGAGGCGGTTCTCAAGCAGCGGATGGCGGGCGGCCACCAGGCGCAGCGCGGGCGCAGTGGTTGCAAAAGCGCCGCTAGCAAAGCGCGTCGTGCCGGAGAAGCGCGGGCGCACGCACTCGTAGTCTCGGGCAAAGCGGGCGCGGACGGAAAGGGTCTCGACCTCGGCGAGGATCCGGGCGCCGGGACCGATGATGTGGGCCTCTGCGGCGATCTGGCGGGTCATGGCGAGGAAGATGCGATGGATCTCGGCCAGCTCTTCTTCAAAAAGGCGCACGAGCTCGTTGTTCAGTTCGATGGTCTCGAGCGGCTCCAGGTAGACGGTCTGGCCGGAGGAGCTGGCTCCGTGGACTACGCCTGAGACCCGGCGCTTGAGCTCGCTCTTGACCGGGATGACGAAGCGCTCGCCGCGGATCGTGATGAGGTTTTCCTGGGTCGAGCCATCGTCGGAGAGCTTGCGCAGGGCAGAGCGCAGCGAGTCCTGGATGGCTCGCTGCTGGCGATCCATCTCGCGGCGAATGCGGCCGAGCTCGGGCGAGGCCTCGTCGGTGAGCGAGCCATCAGGGAGCATCTTGGCGCGCAGGCTCTCGACAAGAGGGCGCAGCTCCGCGGTGAGGATGGGGCCGGCGAGGATGGAGAGCTCGGGCAGCTCGCCGATGAGGCGGTCGGGCGGAGTGCGGAGGGTGGCGGCCAGGCTGGAGACCTGGTCAGAGAGGTCGAGCAGCGCGCGGATCTCTTCCGGCTCGAGGACGGCCCCTTCGAGGCGCGATTTCGCGAGCAGGTCTGTCGGGTCAAAGAGCGCGCCGAGCGAGAGCCGAATGCCTTCCTGGAGCAGCCGCTGCATCTCCGCGACGAGCGAATGCTGCCGGTCGAGCCAGGCTAGGTCGGTGGAGGGCGCGAGCGCACGGGTCCAGGCGCGGCCGATCCCGGACTGGGCATACGTGCAGAGCAGATCGAGAAAGCGCGGCCACTCCAGCGTAGAGGGTGACAGCTCCTGCACAGGGGAGGGGATGGTGGGAGTCAGGGTCACTGCTTTATGGTAACCGCGCTGCAAGCGGCAGCCTCGCCCTGGAGCCTCGCCGGCTCCGAGCGCCTAGGGAATAAGGGAGCAGGCGCTCCCGCCATGCTGCTGCAGCCGGGAACGGCGAATGGGGCGGGCGCAGCGCGACATCCTCACCTCCAGGCTGAGAGCAGGCGGCCGGCCTGGCCGCGGATCTGGAGCTGGTCTGTTCGCGGCCGGCCATGCGGCATAAAGTAGCGGGCGTTGATCTCGTCGCGGCCGATGTCTTCAAGGGTTGAGAACGCCTCGAACTCAGCAGCCATGGCGGCCGGGGTGAAGAAGAGCCGGAAAGGCTCGCCGCGCCCCTCGACGCGGGCGGCCAGCGAGTCATGGGCAAGCTGCTCGTAGGGCGGCAGGGCGGAGCGCGGCTGGCCATAGTCGAGCGCGATGCCGGTGCCTGGGGCGAGCGTTCCCAGGTAGTCGAGTGTGGCGCGAAACGCTGCGTGGCTCAGGTAGGGCACCACGCCCAGGCAGGCGAAGAAGGCGGGTGCGCAGGGGTCAAAGCCTGAGGCTGCCAGTTGCGCCGCGAGCGATTGCGTTTCAAAGTCAACCGGCACATAGGTGAGGGTCGCGGGGATGGGGATGCGGTTGCGCGCGAGCAGCCGGCGCTTCCACTGCTGGGTAGAGGGGTGGTCGACCTCAAAGACGCGGAGCTGCGGGTACGGGTTGCGGTAGGCGAAGGTGTCCAGGCCGGCGCCAAGAAGAACGTACTGGGCGAGGCCACGGGCGACGGCGGTAGCGAGCGCGTCCTCTGCGTAGCGGCTGCGGGCAACGAGAAAGGCGCGCAGGGAGGTGGACCAGGGGCGATCGGTCCGGGTCGGGGTGCGGCGCAGGGCTTCGGCATACTCGTCTCCGAGCAAAGGGACCGCGATGGGGTCGCGGAAGACGACAGGCGAGTCGTAGAGCTGGTGGGCGGCGCGGCGCAGGGCGACGCTGAGGGCGGTTTGGGAGGGCGTGGCAGGCTGCATGCAAGGGGCTGGGTGGGGCTCAGGCCAGGATACCGGAGGCGTCCCGGTGCATGCCCCCCGGCACGAGCAGATGCTCGGCTTCGCTCACGATAGAAGTGTGCCACGGGGGGGTCTCCTGCCGGGCGAGCGAGGCAGGTTGGCTTCGGCGGTGGTATGACGACGTGCCCGGGAGTCACCGGCGCAATCCGTTTGCGCTAGGTATTTGCGCGCGGGTTCGATTTAATGGGCGTGTGCAGATTCTCGATACCGAACTCAATGACGTGAAACTGGTCCATCCCCGGCGCTTCAGCGATGCGCGCGGCTGGTTCATGGAGACCTTCAACAGCGACGTGTTTGCTAAAGCGGGACTGCCGGCCGGCTTTGCCCAGGATAACCAGAGCTTTTCAAAACATGGCGTGCTGCGCGGGCTGCACTACCAGGTCACCCAGCAGCAGGGCAAACTGGTGCGCGTCGTGCACGGGCTGATCTGGGACGTGGCGGTAGACCTGCGCAAGGACTCGCCGCAGTTTGGAAAGTGGGCGGGCTTTGATCTCTCCGATGCGGAAGGGGCAATGCTGTGGATCCCGAAGGGGTTTGCGCATGGGTTTCTGGTTCTTTCAGAGGTTGCCGAAGTGCTGTACAAGACCACTGACCTGTACGCGCCGCAGGCCGAGCGATGCGTGCGCTGGGATGATGCGCAGCTGGCCATCGACTGGCCGCTCGGGAGGCTGCAGGGTGCGCCGATTCTCTCGGCGAAGGATGCCGAGGCAAGCTCGTTTGCCGATGCAGAACTGCCCCCGGCTTCGTAGTAAGCGGGACCGGGGGACTCCCGGGTACGATCGAAGCGGCCATCAACGCCACAGGTTTGTCTTGGCCATGTCGAGCACCGCGTGTCCATCGCCGTGGAGCATGGCCTTCATCATGTAGAGATTGAAGCCGGCGGCCTGGGCTACCGAGATGGTCGGCGGCAGCGAAAGCTCCTGGCGCGCGACAGAGACATCGACCAAGGCGGGGCCGGGGTGTGCAAATGCCGCTGCAAGCGCCGCCTGGACGTGTTCCGGCTCATCCACGCGCCAGCCTCGTATCCCGGCCGCCTTCGCGATCTCGGCGAAGTTTTGTTTGCTGAAGGCGGTGCCGTAGGTCTCAAGGCCTGCCGCTTTCATCTCCTGCTCGACGAAACCGAGCGCGCCATTGTTGTAGACCACGACCTTGATGTTGAGCTCCAACTGGCGGAGCGTGAGCAGATCGCCCATCAGCATGGAGAGGCCTCCGTCGCCTGAGAGCGTGACCACCTGTCGGGCGGGCTGCGCGCTTTGCACCCCGATGGCCTGAGGCAGCGCATTGGCCATGCTGCCGTAGTTGAACGAGCCCAGCAGGCGGCGCTTGCCGTTCATGCGCAGGTAACGGGCGGCCCAGGTGGTAGGCGTGCCTACGTCGCAGAGAAAGACGGCGTCTTCGGCGGCAAGATCGCTGATGCACCTGGTGAGGTACTGCGGGTGGATGGGCGAGGTGCCCGGCTCGCCGACGGCGCGGGCATCGAGCTCCCGGCGCACCTTGCGGTAGTGCTTGAGAGAGTCCTCGAGATGGCTGCTCTTGTGCTTTTTTAAGAAAGGCTGGAGCGCCTGGAGCGTGTGCTGCACGTCGCCGATCAGGCCTACGTCGACCCGGGTGCGGCGGCCGATCTGCTCTCCGCGAAGGTCCACCTGGATGACCTGGATGCCGTCGGGGAAGAACTGCGAGTAGGGAAAGTCGGTGCCCAGCATGAGCAGGGTGTCGCAGTGCTGCATGGCGCGGTATGCCGAGGTCATGCCGAGCAGGCCGTTCAGGCCGACGTAAAACGGATTGTCGTGCTCGAGGAACTCCTTGCCGCGGAGGGCGCTGATGATGGGCGCCTGCAGTGTGTCGGCGACGGCGAGCAGCTGGTGGCGTGCTTCGGCGCAGCCCGCACCGGCGAGGATGGTCACCTTCCGAGTCGCGTTGAGCAGGCCGGCGGCCTGGCGCAGCGCCGCTGCGGGGGGAAGCACGGCGGCGGCAGGGCGATCGATGCCGAGCTCGATGGCCGGCGAGGAGCAGTGCCGGGTAAGGATGTCGCCGGGAATCACGATGACGGCCACGCAACGCCGGGCGATGGCGGTGCGCATGGCGATAGCGAGCACCCGCGGGATCTGCTCGGGGGTCGAGATGACTTCGCAGAAATCCGAGCAGGTGAGAAAGAGGTGTTCCGGGCGCGTCTCCTGAAAGTACTGGGTGCCGAGCTCGGCGCTGGGGATCTGGGTTGCGATGGCCAGAACCGGGACGCGGCTGCGCTGGCAGTCGTGCAGGCCCCCGATCAGGTGCAGGTTGCCGGGTCCGCAGCTGCCGGCGCAGACGGTGAGCCTGCCGGTTACCTCGGACTCGCCGCCGGCGGCATAGGCGGCAACCTCTTCGTGCCGGACCATGCGCCATTGGATCCCGTCATGGGCGCGGATGGCTTCGGTCAGGCCGTTGAGCGAGTCGCCGGCCACGCCGTAGACGCGCTGGACGCCTGCCTTGAGGAGCGTTTCGACGAAGACGTCGGCTACCGTCGCGGGTGCAATTTTGTTGAACATGAAGGCTTGGATGAGGATTGCGGCTGAGCGGTCGAGGCGTTTGATCGCAGGGCGCCCGGTCGGAACGAGAGCTTAGATCGCAATCGCCTTGCGGCCGGCGACGGCATACCAGCCGATGCCCGCGAGCAGGTAGATGCCGTAGAGGTAGGGCAGATAGCGATAGGGTGGGGGCGGCACGGGAAACAGGCTGCCGAGCATGGCCAGCAGGGTGGCCAGGCCTGCGCTGAGGGCAAGCAGCAGCGCCAGGATGGAGAGCCTTCCGCGGCGATGCAGGTGGACCGGCAGCGCAACGGTGACCAAGCCATAGGCAGTAAGAAAGCCGTAGACCGCGAGGCTGCCCATCCAGCCGTAGATATCCGCGCCGGAGATGCCGCGCTGCGCCAGCACGAGCGGCGCGAGTACGACGAGAAGGCCGGCCACAGCGCTCGCCACCCACGGGGTGTCATGACCGGAGTGGGTCTTGCGCAGGTGACCGTGTACCAGGCCGTGGTGCGCCATGAGCAGCAGGACGCGAGCGGCCGCGATCACGCACGCCAGCATGCAGGCAAACATGCTCACCAGCACGCCGGCATCGATGATGGGGCCGAGCAGCCCCAGGTGAACGCCGCGGGCGAGCAGGCGCAGGGGAGCGTCGCTGGTGGCGAGGCTTTGCCCCGCTGCGGAAAAGCCAAGCACCTCGGTGTAAGAGCACGCGACGAAAAAGCAGCCGGCCAGGAGTGCACTCTGGACTACTGCGCGGGGAATGGTCCTGAGTGGCTGACGAGCTTCCGCGCCGAGCGTGGTCGCGCTCTCAAAACCTACGAAGCTGAAGACGGCGAGAATGACGCCCAGCCGGACGCCGGGAACCGCGCTGCGATGGAGATGAAACTGGGCCGTGTCGAGATGCAGGCCGTGGCGCCAGAGGATGGTCGCGAGCACTACCGCGATCAGGCAGATGGTGAAGCCTTCAATCCATAGCATGCACTGCGCGGAGACCTTGATATCGCGGTAGGCGACCCAGATCACGCAGACGGCGAGCGCGAGGACCAGGGGTACAGGCGGCAGCAGGCGCCCATGGCGACCGAGGAAGGTGTAGGTGTAGTTGAGGATGCCGCCGATCATCGAAGCCGCGGTCGCGATGTAGGCAAAGAGCAGGGTCCAGGCGGAGACGAAGGCGAAGACCGGCGGCAGCGAGGCGCGTGTATAGGCGTAGAGCGAACCGGGCGAGGCCGAGTCTCGTGCGAAGATCGCGATGCAAAAGGCGATCAGCGCCATGCAGACAGAAGCCAGCAGGTAGGCGAGCCAGGTGGCGCTGCCGGCGAGCGCGAAGACCAAGGGGATGGTGAGCAGCGGACTGGTGCTCGGTGCGATTGTAGAGATGGACTGCGCCAGGGTCTCCAGCGGGGAGAGCACATGCTGTCGCAGGCCGAGGGCAGTAGGCGCTTTTGCAGCAGGGCTGCCGGATTCTGCGCTCACCTTGGTCGCCACGCGTCCTCCTCGAAGATGCCGCTTTCTGGTTCTCGTCGCGCCCCGTGCGGTGCCGGCTCTCTTTGTTGTTTCCTTGTTGTACTACAAGATTGCTCGCCGGATCGGGATAACTCTGCGCCTGAGAGCCTCCGCTCCCGCCCGATCCCTGCGTCGATCGAAAGTTCTCCTTGACAGCGTGCGCGGTGGCCGCAACACTGGCACGAAAACCGCAGGAGCAAACCTTTCCATGCCGCTGCACCCGCTGGAACCATTGACTGCGCTCGAGGTTGAGGAAGCGGTCTACTTACTGAATACGCTGGAGTCGTTTACAGCGACCACGCGCATTATCAGCATCATGCTGCATGAGCCGCCCAAGGCCTGCGTCTATGCCTGGCCCGCCGCGGCCATGCCGGACCGGGAGGCAGAAGCGGTCTTGTTTGACAATGAGAGGAACCGCGGCAGCCATGCCGTGGTCAACCTGTCGGCCGGCACAGCGGCGCTGGTCAAGCACATGGCTGCCGGCGCGCAGGCCACCATGTCGATCGACGAGATGGCCGAGTGCGAGGCAGCGGTGGTGGCGAGCCCGCTGTTTCTCGAAGCGCTGCAGCGGCATCACGGTGTGTCGGATCCGTCGCTGGTCATGGTGGATATCTGGAGCGCGGGCAACTACGGCAGTGAAGAAGAGCAGACGCGCCGGATCGCGCGGCCGCTTTGCTTCCTGCGCTCGGAGCCGGGGGAAAACGGCTACGCGCGCCCGATCGAGGGAATTCGCCCGGTGGTCGACATCAATTTGATGGAGGTCATCCGGGTCGAGGAGTACGGTGAGTGGCCGCTGCCGCCGCTGCCTGCCGAGTACGCGGCGAGTCGCCTGAGGGCATTCCGCGACGACATCCGGCCGCTCCTCATCGCGCAGCCCGAGGGCCCGAGCTTTCGGCTGAACGGGCACTATGTGACGTGGGAGAAGTGGCAGTTTGTCATCGGCTTCAATGCGCGTGAAGGACTGACGATCCAGGACCTTCGCTACCGGGACCGGGGGCGTGCTCGTCCCATCCTCTACCGAGCCTCGCTCACAGAGATGGTCGTGCCCTACGGCGACCCCCGTCCGACCCAGGCGCGAAAGAACGCCTTTGATGTGGGCGAATATGGCATGGGCATGGGCGCGAACAGCCTGCGCACGGGCGGCGACTGCCTGGGGCACGTTGCCTACCTCGATGCGCACTTATGTGACAGTCGCGGGGGCGCTTTGCGGATCGAGAATGCGGTCTGCCTGTATGAGGAGGATTACGGGATCCTGTGGAAGCATACCGATCGTCGGCTGCCGGACGCGCCCGAGGTGCGTCGCTCGCGCCGGCTTGTGGTGTCTTCCGTGTCGACCGTGGAGAATTACGAGTACGGTTTTTTCTGGTACTTCTACCAGGATGGAAACATCGGCTTTGAAGTCAAGCTTACCGGCATTCTGTCGCTCGGCGCGGTCAACCAAGGCGAGCGGCCCATCCATGGCGCGATGGTGGCGCCGCTCTTGTACGCGCCGAATCATCAGCACTTCTTCAATATGCGGCTATACGTCGGCATCGATGGTCCCGAGAACACGGTGCAGCAGTTAGACGTGGTCGCCGATTCGCTGGACGAGAAGAATCCATTTGCAAATGCATTCCACGTGCAAGCAACGCCGCTCAAAACAGAAGCGCAGGCGTGCGCCAGTCTCTCCCTGGACACCGGCAGAAGCTGGAAGTTCGTCAATCCGGCGGTACGCAACGCGCTCGGCGAGCCGGTCGGTTATAAGTTCCTGGCCGGCGACAATGCCGTGCCCTTTGCCTCCAGGCAGGCCTGGTGGCGCAAGCGCGCGGGCTTTGTCGACCATCATGTGTGGGTTACCCCGTTTGACGCGGAGCAGCGCTACGCGGCCGGCGATACCCCCAACCAGAGTAGCGGCGGCGAGGGCTTACCGCAGTGGATTGCAGCCGATCGCGCGATCGAGCACACGGATGTGGTCTTCTGGTACACCTTTGGCCACACCCATATTCCTCGACCGGAGGACTGCCCGGTGATGCCGACAGCATACCTCGGCTTTCTGCTGAAGCCGGACGGCTTCTTCGATCAGAATCCGGCGAACGATGTACTGCCGTCGGCAGCGGCACAGACGAGCAGCGGGTGCGAGCACTGCTGAGCCCCCACCCTAGTCGCCGCTGCGATTGCCGAAGATACGGAGCACGGCGAGGAAGAGGTTGAGCCCGTCGAGAAAGATCGACAGGGCGAGCTCAGCCGCGGTTGCGCCGCCGCCACCGGCGCGCACCCGCGCGAAGTCGCCGACGGTCAGCAGCGAGAAGACTGCCAGCACGAGCCAGTCGACCGTTGTGGGCTGGACGAAATGAAAGAACAGGGTCGCGAGCATCATCACAATCAGCCCAATGAGCAGAAAGGAGCCGATTGCCTGGACCTTGCGATAGTTGACCGAGACGGCGTAAGCAAACGTGCCCAGCATGGCCATACCGATGCCCGTGGTCATGGCCGCTGTCATTACCAAGTGGGAGCCGCCGAGGCCCAGGTAGCGCTGGATCGTCGGGCCCAGGCCGATGCCTTCAAGAAAAGCGAAGACGTACAACAGCGTGACCTGCCGGGCCTGGTTGGCGCGCGTGGCGCGGATGGCGAACAGGGTGCCGAAGTTGAGCAGCATGACCATCAGCGCGATGCCGGGCGGGATGGAGAGCGAGGCGTAGCTGCCGGCAGCGGTGAGTCCGAAGGCGACGCTCACCATGCCGAGAACCTTGCCCAGCAGGCGCGAGGTAGTCTCGGCCTGGAGGGTGAGCGGGCCGCCGTTCAGCACGCCGTACTGAGGATACGAACGAAGAGGAGAGCCGTTCTGTTGCATATCCATATTGTATGCTTCTGGGCGCGCAGGAGGGCTCTCGCCTCATGGCTCGACAACGGCGCTTTTGATCCGGCCGCGAAAAGGGCACCTGCCGCCGTGAACGGCCGAGGCTGCCTCGAACCGCGGGGCCGCGCCGCGTGGATTCCGAAGGGCCTGCGCTGACTTCAGTCGGGAGAAGCACGTATGATGTTGGGCGCTGGGGAGCCCCGCGGGAGGGACATGAACTCATTTCGGCTGCATCTTGTAACAGCCACGGCAGCACTGCTGACCTTGGTCTGCGCCGGCGCGCAGCAAGGCTCGTCGACCGGGGCGTTGACAGTGGACTGGGACAAGACGATCTTCGTTTCGCGATCCACCCCGAGCCTGCAGGTGGTGGTCAACCCGCAACTGCTGCGGGGAGCCAAGCTGCACGATGGCGCCTTTGCTGCGCTCCATGCTCTCGACGCCGACTATGTCCGCTATGTTCCGTGGCTGCCCTACCCCCGGCAGGCGGTCGCCGAGCTCGCCCCACCCTCTGAAGGGAAGACTTCGTGGGATTTCGCGCACATCGACCCCACTCTGGATGACTTTATGAAAGCCACCGAGGGCCACTCGGTGATCCTCAACTTCAGCACCATTCCGGCCTGGATGTTCAAGACAGACAAACCCGTCACCTATCCGGACGATCCGAACCAGGTTTACTGGAACTACACGCAGGGCACCGAGCTTCGCGACCCATCCATGCAGGAGGCGGCGACTTACTTTGCACGCTTGCTGAGTTGGTATACCAGGGGCGGATTTACGGACGAGTTGGGCGTCCGGCATAACTCCGGCCATCACTACAAGGTCGCCTACTGGGAGGTGCTGAACGAGATCGATTTCGAGCACCATTGGTCTCCGGAAAGCTACACCCGCTTCTACGACGCGGTGACAGCCGCGATGCGCAAGGTGGATCCGGATGTGAAGTTCATGGCGCTGGCCATGGCAGAACCGAGCAAGACGCCGGCCATGTTTGCATACTTTCTCAATCCGGCTCATCACCAGGCAGGCGTGCCGCTCGACTTTATTTCCTATCACTTTTATGCCACGCCGACCGCTGACCAGAAGATCGACGACTGGCAGTACACGTTCTTTGATCAGGCTGAGGGTTTTCTCTCCACGGTTCGCTACGTGGAAGACCTTCGCAAGCGGGAATCACCCTCGACCAAGACCGACCTCGACGAACTAGGGGTCATCCTGAAAGAAGACGAGAAAGAGATCAACCAACCCGGTTACGTCGCCCGGCTGGAACCGGAGCACTACTGGAACCTGGCCGGCGCGCTGTACGCCCACCTGTACATCGAGCTGGCAAAGATGGGTATCGAGGTGGTGGGCGAGTCCCAACTGGTGGGCTACAGGTCCCAGTTTCCCAGCGTGAGCATGATCAACTACGAGACCGGTGAGCCCAATGCGCGCTACTGGATCTTGAAGTTGCTCCATGACAATTACGGCCCCGGCGATCACCTGGTGGAAACGCGTGTGGGCGGCGGCGCACCGCCATTGGAGCTGACCGCTCAAGCCTTTGTGACCGGCAAGGGTAAGAGCGTTCTGCTCATCAATCGGCGCAACCGCGTGCAAGCGATTGCACTGCCGAAAGATGCAGAGGGCGCGACTGTTTCCTTCGTCGGGCCTTCGACCGGAGACCGCGCGCCGACGGTTACGAAGCTTACTTCGCTCGATATGGCGCTCGAGCCCTTTGCAGTGGCTGTGGTGAAATTTCGCTGAGCTTTGAGGAGCAGACGTGCAGCGTGTCGCCTTTCAACTCCGTGTCCGCGAGGGCATGACCGAGGCCTATGACCAAGCGCACCGCGAGGTCTGGCCCGAGTTGCTCGAGGCACTGGCGCGTTTCGGGGTGAGGGAGTACTCGATCTTTCGCCGCGGCCAGCAGCTGTTTCTCACCCTGCGCGTGCCCGACTTTTCCAGGCTGCTCACGCAATTGGCAGAGAGCGATGTGAATCGCCGCTGGCAGGAAAAGATGGCGCCCCTTTTCGAACCTGTGCCGGACCTTGCCGACAACGAGACGCTGGCCACGATGACAGAGGTTTTCTACATGCCGGGCGATGCTACGGCGTCTCACGAGTAGCGCTGTTGTCAGCGCTCCTGCTCCTGCACATCGGCGACCGACTCCTGCATCTCTGCCTGCATGAGCGCTTCCGGTGTGAGCTGGTTGATGTTGCGCAGACGCGGGAAGAAGACGGTCCAGAGCCCGGTGACGGCAAGCGCGCCGGCACCGCCGACCACGACCGCGCGCACGGCGCCCCACCACTGGGCGGTGACGCCGCTCTCGAACTCGCCGAACTCGTTTGAGGCCCCGATAAAGAGTGAGTTGACGGCTGAGACACGTCCCCGCATCTCGGGCGGCGTCGCGAGCTGCAGGATGGACGAGCGGATGACGACCGAGATCATGTCGGACGCGCCCAGGATCAACAGCGCCAGCATCGAGAGCGCAAGCGAGCGAGAGAGCCCGAAGACAATAGTCATGGCGCCGAAGATGCCGTAGCAGATCAGCATGCGCAAGCCGGCGCGGCTGCGCAGCGGCCTCGCCGTCAGCCAGAGCGAGACCGCGAGCGCACCGATGCCGGGCGCCGCACGCAAGAGGCCCAGACTGCGAGGACCTGCATTGAGCACCTGGTGGGCGAAGATGGGCAGGAGCGCCACCGCGCCCCCGAGCAGCACCGCGAAAAGGTCGAGCGAGATGGAGCCAAGCAGGACTTGGGTCTTCCAGACATAGCGCACCCCGGCCAGGATCGTGTCGATCGAGGTGGCTTTCTGCTCCATGCGTCCTGGGCGAATGTGCAGCAGGCTGATCAGCACGACGTACCAGACCAGCGAGGCCAGGCAGAAGAGATAGACGATGCCCGCGCCGGCGAGCGTGCCCGCGTGCGCCGGACCACTGCCAAAGGGGCCGCCGGGATTGGGTGCCCCGCCGAGCGGAAGTGTGAAGAGCAGCCCGCCGATGGAAGGCCCGACCACGGTGGCGATCTGGAAGAATGTTGCGCCCCAGGTGATGGCGTTGACAAAGTGTTCGGGCGGCACGAGTTGCGGGATCAACGCGGAGCTGGCAGGCCCGGAGAATGCGCGGCCGGTCCCAATGAGAAACAGGACCGCGTAGATGGGCATCACGTGCGTGATGCCGTGCCAGGCAAACGCGATCAGCGCCGCTGTGCAGAGCGCCTGCAGGCAGTAGCAGACTAGCACGACTTGCCGGCGATCGAAGCGGTCGGCCACGTGTCCGGCGGGAAGCAGGAAGAGCAGCCCGGGCAGAAAGAGCGCTAGCCCTGTGTAGCCGAGGTCGATGGCACGATGGGTGATCTGGTAGACCTGCCAGGCCACGGCAACGGCCTGCGCCTCGGCGCCGGTGACGACGGCGATCCGCGCTGCCTGGTAGAGCCGGAAGTCGCGGGATTGGAAGGCGGCCGCGACGCTGGTTCGGGAACCCTCGGACATGAGAATAGGTTACAGGGTGCGGCTTGCGTGCGGGTGCTGGCATCCTAGCCACGCGCTTACGCTTTCGGAGAGATCCCCAAGCATCCTCATTACCCCAAGTCATGACCCGCAGTCGTGCTGCTCAACCTGAATGGACGCAGAGGCTATTCTCGTCGTTGAGAGCCGCCGCGCGGATCGCTTTCGAGAATGCAGACTTGTCAGGACTGCTCTGGTCGTTCGAAATTTGCATTGCTCGTCCTTATCACATGGAGAGTGTGGATCCCTGGACGAGACCGGACGGCTTGGATTCTCCTCACTCGGTGGAGGGGAATCCTCCTTGTCCGCCTACGACGACCTCGCCCCTTGGCGGCTTTCGTTAGAAGACGGACAGAGCATCACGTACCGCGTGGTTGTCCTCAGCCGCGGTGGCCGCATCGTCGGCCGATTGCTTGATGCATTCGGCAGGCCTCCTCGCCAGGGTCTGTTTACGCTGTTGAGCCAAGGAGAAAGGCATGGCCGCTTCGGGCTGAACAATGTTTCTGGCAATCATTAAGACAGCCGAAGACGGAAGCATCCAACGCCCACCGCTTGCTATTGGAGCTTATCCTGTGCGCTTTGCAGGCATACTCCAGCCGGTCCCCAGGTCTTGACGCTCGTGTGAAAATGCCAGTTGCCACCTTCGAACTCTTCTGTTCGCCCTAGTGTTTTGCAAACGCGGAAGACGGGCCTACATCGTTAGAACCTTCTTCTTTCAGATCCATGCCCTCAATCAGGCCGTTCGAGATTGTGTAGATGTGGAAGACCTCGCTATCTGAAAGAACGTCGCCGCCAAGAGACTTCACGAGCTGGCGAACCGTAACCTCCGTCTTGCCGTCCGGCCGGTCGATGATTTCGGTGGGCGTGACATGAGGATCAAACTGCTGCCACTGACGGGTCCAGTATGCACGAATCTCTTTCTTCCCGACCACATGACCACCCTCGGAGGCTTTCGGCCACTTCGCGTTTTCAGTCATCAGGCCCAGCGCGCCGTCAATGTCCCGCGCATTAAAAGCAGAGTACGCCTTGCGTATCAAGGTTTCTTGATTTGCCATCGTTCCCTCGCGCCGCTCGTTATGTGCTAAATGCACGCATCCAGCTTAAATGTATAATACACATATCGAATGAGGGATAGAAGGTGGCGCGGGGAAAATCGCTGCAAGCCCGTATTCAAGCTTCCTTGCCAGAGCTGCTTGGATCCGTCCTAGACATCGTCGGCATCTTCAATAGCCCGGAGCGCGATGCTGCAATGCTGGAGAGTGCAGGTCTGGCACTGGAGCGAGCTTTGTATCCGCTTCTCGTGTTAGTGGGGAAGTATGGGCCGATCGGGGTAGTCGACGTCGGCACACGCGTGGGGCGCGATTACACCACGGTCAGCCGGCAGTTGGCGCGGCTCGAAGAGCTTGGCCTGGTGACCCGCCGAGCCAAGGCGGGCGACCGCCGAAGCCGGGAGGCGCTCTTGACGGCCGAGGGCAAGGTCGCAACGGACGCTGTGGACGCGGCGCGCCTGCGGCTCGCGCTGCGCATGTTTCGAAGCTGGTCTCGCAACGATTACGAGCAGCTCCTCCGGCTGACACGCATGCTGGCAGATGGCCTTGACGATACGCCGGCTCCGGGATCGAAGTTGGCTGAACGGATGGCTAAGAAAAACACTCGGTGAGCTAGGGATACAGAAGACCAGCCGGTGGTTTGATTGCAAGGGACCGTAAGCGTCCCGCATCCGCAATGATGGTTCGATTGGTGCGAAATCGCCAAGGCCCTTTTCGAAGACAGAAGGCATTTAGAAACGCGCATTGGCCTGGAATCAACAATTCAGAGCGAGGTACTGCGATGGTCAGAAAATACTGCGGAAGCTAGAAGAAGACATGCCGCGCGCCGCAACGAAAGTAGCACGAACTTGGAGTAGCTTGTGAAGCCGGATGAAGCAGCAACTCCATTCAGAGGAGGGTGTGATCTCTCATTAGGCCTACGGCCAGCTGTACTCGCAGGCGGGACACCTATCGCCGGATTGGGATGCCGGTCGCTTCGCGGAACAACCGAGTGAGGGGAAAGAGGCTGGTCTCAGATGCCGCCGCGACTCTCTTTGGCATAAAGGGCTCGCGTCGAGGCTCAGCTCGTCGCAGAAGCTGGCGTGAATGAAATCCAGGGCGCGACGTACTCGCCGATCCAGCTTTACAGGGTGATCATCGGTCTGGGATGAGCCCGCCAAGAGCTTTCAGCAGATCATGGATGATCTGCCGGCTGTTCGTGACACCGACAGGTGACGCGATTCGGCGCTTGTCCCAGGTGTCACGCCCATCTTGGCCGGGGAGCACGAGATCGCGAGAGCCATCTCTACCCGAAACGAACCCTGTGCGTGGTTTCTCGCCCATCGGCTCACACTCGTGCGCGGGCGAGGCGATTGCTTCGGGGAGTTCTAACGGTTCGGAAACATTCAGCTACGAGGGAGCGAGCCCTCCGTTGCTCGCGCAGCCGGCAACTCGTAAGCCACCCGACCCTGGCTGATCGTGTACTTGACTTGGCCGAGCAGGGGCCAGCCGTCAAAGGGCGTGTTCTTCGAGCGGGACTTGGAGGCGGCGGCGCGGAAGGTCCACTCGGCTGCGGGATCAAAGATGACGAGATCTGCCCAGGCACCTTGGACCAGGGTGCCGCGGTCGTCGAGCGAGAGCACGCGCGCCGGCTCCGAGGTGAGCAGGGCGAGCACGCGCGCCAGCGGCATGCCGTGCTGGCGGTGCAGGATCGAGAGGGCGAGGCCGAGAGCGGTTTCCAGGCCGGTGATGCCGTTCGGGGCCTGCTCAAACTCCTGCTCTTTCTCGTGGGTGGCGTGGGGGGCGTGATCGGTTGCCAGGCAGTCGACCGTGCCATCGAGCAACCCTTCGATCATGGCCTGGCGATCGGCCTCGGCGCGCAGGGGCGGGTTCATCTTGGCCAGGGTGTTGTAGCCGGCGACCGCCTCCTCGTTGAGGGCGAAGTGGTGCGGCATCACTTCGCAGGTCACATGCAGTCCGTCCACGCGGGCGGCGCGGACCGCGTCCAGTGCTTTCAGCGTCGAGAGATGGGCGACATGCAAGTGGGCATCGACGCCCTCCTTGTCGCGCAACGCGCGCAGCAGCGCGATGTCGCGCTCGACCAGGCCCGATTCGGCTTCTACCGGCATACCGCGCAGCCCCAGGCGAAAGGCGAGTGCGCCGGCGTTCATGGAGCAGCCGCCGGTCAGGCGCGTGTCTTCAGCATGCTGGATCACAGGCAGGCCGGCGCGCGCGGCTGCGCGGAGGGCTTCGCGCATGATCTCGTCGCCCAGGATGGGTTTGCCGTCGTCGGTCACGGCCGCCGCTCCCGCGGCCTTCAGCGCTGCGTAATCGGTAAGCCGCCCACCCATGCTGCCGACTGTCGCGGCGGCGATCGGGATCACGCGGATTGCGGCGCCACGCTCGGACGCCTGCATCCAGCGGGTCCACTCGGGCGTGTCGTTGACCGGGACGGTGTTGGGCATGGCGCAGACGGTCGAAAAGCCTCCCGCGGCCGCGGCAGCCGTGCCGGATGCGATGGTTTCCTTCCAGGTCTGCCCGGGTTCGCGTAGGTGCACGTGGATGTCGATCAGGCCGGGAGCAACGGTGCACCCGGTTGCGTCGAGGATCGCTGCGCCGAGCGCGGCGGCGCGTGCATCGAGTTCTCCAGGGGCCGCAATTTCGCTGACGCGGCCGGAGGCGAGCAGCAGGTCGCGCGGGGTGTCGGTCGCGAGAAACCGCCCACCCCGGACCAGCAGGGGCGCCGGCAGCGCGAGGCGGGGCCCTGAAGAGTCAGAGGTCATTGCTTCTCATTGCCCTTGTGGATTGGGTTGAAGCCGGGCGCCCGGGATGGGGAGGGGGAAGCGACCGCGGCAGGAGGCGAGGAATCGGGCAGCGAGCTGTTTTCGTTTGCCTGCACTTCCGAAAGGGGAAAGTCGCGTTCGTCGGCCATGGGAATCGTCTCCACTAAGCGATTGCCTTGACGGTTGATAGGCTTGAAGTTTTCCCGGCGCCGAGGGCGCGCGCGATGAGCGCCATGCGGATCGAGACGCCGTGGCGCACCTGCTGCTCGATGACCGACTGGAGTCCGTCGGCTACTTCGCTCGCAATCTCCAGGCCGCGAATGATCGGGCCGGGGTGCATGACGACCAGCTCCGGGTGGCGGGCGATGCGCTCTGCGTCGGCCTGGTAACGGGCCTTGTATGCTTCCAGATCCAGATGCAGGCCGGCGAGCCGCTCTGCCTGGATGCGCAGCATCATGACGATATTGGACTGGTCGAGCGCCCGGTCGAAGTCCCGTTCGATTGCAACGCCGGGCCCGATCGCAGCAGCGACCTCGGGCAGCAGCGGCGCGGGCCCGCAGAGCACCACGCGCGCGCCAAGACGGGGAAGCAGCAGGGCGTTCGAGCGGGCAACGCGGCTGTGCAGGATGTCGCCACAGATGGTGATGGTGATGCCGGCCAGCGATTGCGCATGCGCATGATCAGGTGAGCCGCCGCCCTGCGGGCCACCTTCAAGGCAGGTCAGGATGGTGCGCAGGTCCAGCAGAGCCTGGGAGGGGTGCTCGTGCATGCCGTCGCCCGCGTTGAGCACGGGCAGGTTCGTCATGCGCGCGAGCAGGTGCGCCGAGCCGGAAGATCCGTGACGCAGGATGATGGCCTCGGCGCCCAGGGCCCGCAGCGTCAGCCCGGTGTCCTTGAGGGACTCGCCCTTTTCGATGCTGGACGACTTGGAGCTGATCAGCGCCGTATCGGCGCCGAGGGCCTTGGCTGCGAGCTCAAACGAGGTACGCGTCCGTGTACTCGACTCGTAGAAAAGCAGCGCCACGCGCCGCTTCAAGAGCCTCTGCGCCCGGGCGGCGGGCGCCTCGGCTTCGAGCAACGAGGCCAAGGCCAGGATCTCGCTGACCTGCGCCAGCGAAAGATCGGCCACCGAAATCAACGAGCCGACAGCAGGCTGGGTGATGGAGATCAGGCAGGGCCTCCTGCGCGGGAGACGCCATCTGCCATGGAGGCAGACGCGCTGCGCGCTCTTGCGCCGCAGGCGGGTATACGCCCCAAGAAGTGGGCGGCTCCCGCGCAGGGTGTTTTGCCCTGGCTTGGCTCACGCATCCCGGCTACGACACTTTCTCGACGATGATGACCTGTTCGTCGTTGTCGATCTCGCGAAGTTTGACTTCGATGATTTCGCGGCTGGTGGTGGGCACAGTCCGGCCGACGAAGCTGGCTTCGATGGGGAGTTCGCGGTGCCCTCGGTCGATCAGCACGCAGAGCTGAATGCGGTTGGGGCGGCCCTGGTGAAAGAGGGCGTCGAGTGCGGCGCGGGTGGTGCGGCCGGTGTAAAGCACGTCGTCGACCAGGATGATGTTGCGGCCGGTGACGTCAAAGCCGACGGCCTCGGAATGCACAACGGGGCGCACGTCGTGGGTGGAAAGGTCGTCGCGGTAGAACTCGATGTCGAGTGCGCCCGTGTCCACCGGATTCTTCTCGATCTGCTCGATGAGCGCGGCGAGGCGCTGGGCGAGAGGAACGCCGCGGCGCTTGATGCCGACCAGGCCGAGGTTCTGACCGCCGTTGTTCTTCTCGACGATCTGGTGGGCGAGCCGGACCAGGGTTCGCTCGATCTCGGATGCGGAGAGGATGCGGCCTTTCTGGCGGAGGGTGAGCGCGTTCTCGGGCATGATCTTTGAGGTCTCTTTCCGGGTAGGCGGCCTTCGCTGGACGCCCGGGGTGCGATGGCGAAACACGCGCGTCAAAGATCGCGTGCCGTCCAGTCGCCCTGCTGATGATACGAGGCGCCTGGGAGGGCGGCAAGTGGGCCGACGCCGCCCGACGCAAACCGGAGCCGGTTTCTGCGCTCGCGCCTTGCACTTTGCCGAACCAGAGCTTACGAGCGCGGCCGGCGAAAGTAGCGCGCGCCGAGTGCACCGCCCAGGGCCGCGAAGGCCAGCATGGAGCCGGCGGAAAAAACCGCCGAAGCAAGCACCAGCCCGGCCTGACCATCGGGCGAGAGCCAGAACTGGAAGAACCAGGGAATCTGGCGAGCGGCCTCAGGATTGCCGGTCAGGACGCGGTCGATGCCGGCCTGCATGGCGAGATGGAGCCGGCTGTCGATCTCTCCGCCGCGGTGCAGACCGTAGCGGGTGACGAGCAGGTTCAGCACGTCGACCAGGGTGGCCACCACTGCGGCAAAGACCCCGAAGACGCAGCCGATGCGGCTCCCGAGCAGGCTGTTGATCCGCGACAGAGTGCGTCGGCGATAAAGGGTGACGGTCCACACGCCGCCGGCGACCACCCAGAGCGAGCTGAACGAGAGCAGCGAGCTGAGCAGGCCGGTGGGCAGCGAAAGCAGCGCGGCCATGCCGATGGCGGTCGGCCAGGCGATCTGCTGCGGGTCCCCGGCATGCAAGTCCGCCGAGGCCGGGTCGTCCGCATCGGGCTGGATCGCTTCGACAGTAAGCTGCGGGGCGCCGCACTCTGAGCAGAACCGAGCCTGCGGGGCGAGATGGGCTTGGCAGCGTGGGCAAAGTAGGTCCATGCAGGTGTCATCAGTCTTACACAAGCCAGCCGGAGCGCGCCTGTCCGGCTGGCTTGTCGCCGCGCCAAGCGAAGGCGCAAGGCGGCATCGATCCACCGTGCTTGCAGACGGTCTTCGCAGACAAGGAGGGGACTGCCGGCCGAAGCGCCGTCTCTCCGGGCGAGCTACCCTGGACCTGCGCCCGGGCAGCCGGACGGCGCCTGGTCCGGGCTCCGGTCCAGGAGGACGCTCTCCAGTGTGCTGGCAGCGGCACGGAAGCGGCGAAACCGGAGGGGCCACGCGGGCGCAGAACTTGCCGGCTACCCCGCTAGTTTGTCGCCTCGTCGTGTTTTGCATCGCCCGGCAGGTCCAGGCGCAGCAGGGTGATGCGCGTGCCGCTGCCATCGCCAGGCTGGATCGCTACGATATGCTGGTGGCGCCTGGACCCGGCGCGCAGGCTAAAGCCGCCATCATCGTCACCCAGGTGCATCCCCTTCGACTCGGGATGCTTTTCGTCGCAGGTGAGCCCGTCGCGGGTGGCGGCGAGCGAGCCTGACGCGTGCCCGTCCCGGCACTCGATCACATCGCCAAAGTGGGCCATCGCGGTGCGGTAGTAGCTGGTGACTTTTGGGCCGGGGTCGCCGGTCTGGTACCTGGCCACGCGCAGGTGCATCTTCCAGTCGCCGAACCCAAGGTCCACGTCGGCCGAATCCTTGTCCTTGTTGTCGGTGGTCAGCGTCGCCCCCGGGTAGACGGGCAGCTGCATGTCGGATGCCGACGGGGTGCCCTGCTTGACATGGATCCCGCCCAGGGGCAGGTGAACCTCGACATCCTTGTCCTCGCCATCTTTCGACTTGTCGACCTTGACGTAGCAGCCAGCCAGCAGGCAAGGCAGCAGCAAGGCAATGGCGGGCCCGAAAATTGTGATGCGCATAGAGCTCTCCCTTGGGGGATCAAAGCGGCTGAGCACGGCCGGGTGTCTGTTCCCAGCTTGCCGACTGCGCGCAGATCCGGCGCCCGTATGCGGCGCGCCGCATCGCCGATCGCGCGAATCGTGCGAATCGCCAATCGCGAATCGCCCATCGCGAATCGCCAATTAAGGATACGCGGCCCGGCGAGCGGCAGTTCCCCGGGGCATGCAAGGAGCCTGTGCTGCGTCCATAGCGAGGCAGGCGGCATCGAAAGAAGGAAGCCTGTCTGCCGGGTGCGTCGGGAACGCGTGGCTACGTCTCCCTTTGACCCCGGCCTTCGCAGGCTCTTCAAGGAGATCGAAACCGTGTCCCAAACGCCTCACCTCTTTTCGCCCTACCCGCTCGCGGGCATTACCCTGCCCAATCGCATCGTGGTCTCACCCATGTGCCAGTACGTAGCCAAGGACGGCTTTGCCGATGACTGGCACCTGGTGCACCTGGGCAGCCGGGCGGTGGGCGGCGCGGGGCTCGTCATCGTCGAGGCGACCGCTGTTACGGCCGAGGGTCGCATTACCCCCGGCGACATGGGCCTGTGGAAGGACCAGCAGATAGCGCCGCTGGCCCGCATCGTTCGCTTTTTGCATACGCAGGGTGCTTATGCGGGGATCCAGCTGGCCCATGCCGGGCGGAAGGCGAGCATGAGCGTGCCGTGGACCGAGGAGCGTCTGCTGGGGCCGGAGGAAGGCGGCTGGGAAGAGATCGTGGCGCCCAGCCCTGTACCCTTTGCCCCGCACTATGGCCAGCCGCAGGCGCTGACGCTGGCCGGCATCGATCGCCTGGTCGAGGCATTTGTTCGGTCGGCGCGGCGCGCGCTGGAGGCGGGCTTCGACCTGCTCGAGATCCACGCCGCGCATGGCTACCTGCTGCACGAGTTCCTGAGCCCGCTCGCCAACCAACGCACCGACGCCTATGGCGGCAGCTTTGAAAACCGCACCCGGCTGCTGCTGCGGGTAGTCGATGCGGTGCGGGAGGTCTGGCCGCTGGACCTGCCGCTGCTGGTGCGCATTTCCGCGACCGACTGGGTCGAGGAGCAGAGTGCGGTCGAGAGCCTGGACGCGGCTACGAGCTGGAACGTGGACCAGTCCGTTGCGCTGGCCAAGCTGCTCAAGAATCGCGGTGTCCAGATGATCGACGTCTCCTCCGGCGCGCTGGTGCCGCATGTCAAGATTCCTTCGGTGCCGGGCTACCAGGTGCCGTTTGCGGCCCGCATCCGGGCCGAGGCCGGCATCGCGACGGCCGCGGTGGGGCTGATCACCACCGCCACGCAGGCTGAAGCGATACTGGCCGGCGGCGAGGCCGACCTGGTGCTGCTGGCGCGCGAGTTTCTGCGGGAGCCGTACTGGCCCCTGGCTGCCGCGGGGGAGCTTGGCGGGGAGCAGAGCTGGCCGGTGCCCTACCACCGTGCCGCCCCGCACGGCGCGCCGCTGCGCAAGCCGATCCCCACCGGCGATGAAAAGGGCCTCGACGAGCGACCTGCGGAGCGGCTGGTGGTGGCCGCGGGCGAGAAGAGCTAGTCCGCACCCGGGTGGCGCTGGAGAGCTGATCCCCCGAAACCGTCGTTTGTGCCTGGCGGCCGCGGTCACCGACGCAACGCCGATCTTCGGGGGGGGGGGTGCTACCGACTGCGTCTACTCTTCGGGGCGCGCTCCATAGGTGTGTTCGTGCTGTCTCTGTCACGCAGCGCTAGGGCACAGACCAGAACCGTTGCGATCCCGGTAGAGGACCTGCCCTGCGCGCATTGCCAGCCCATCACGCCGCCCGGTTTGCCGCGCACGGGGGTTCTCCCGGGGTTCTATGGAGGAGGCCAACAAACGCCGCATTGCTGGCCTGACACGGGCGCCTGCCCCGTCACCGGCTTCGTGATCACCGGCGGAGTCCAACAAGCCGGTTCATCCACGATAGTCTGCTCCATGCAGACGCCATGGACGACCTGTTCGCGCTTTTTTTTTGTTGCGGGTATCGCTTCGTTCCTCCTGGGGAGGCGCAACACGATCCCGCGTATTCCATTCCCGATGCATGAGTCTGATCCTCCGGACTGGATCACCAACTACGCAGACGGGAAAGCGATTCCTGATCAGACCGGTACGTCTAGCGAGCCCAAGAAATAATTTTAGAGAAGCGCTTGTGGGAAGCTGCGCCCGTCTGGTTTCACAAACCGTCGTTTGTGCGCAGCCGCTCATTCTTCTCGGACGTTGCTGCCGCGGCTGGCTATACTTGTCGGCAAGTGTGTCTGGCGGCTGGCTTGGTGAGGCCGCCGGACCCTGGCTTACGGGTAGCTCCAGCCTTTTTGCCAGGGCGGGCGCGTGAGGGTCTTCGCAGCGATGACCAGACAGGCAAAGCGGGATGCCGGACTGCCGGGGGTGATCCCGGACAAGCTCTACTTCCGTATCGGCGAAGTAGCCAGCCTGTGCGGGGTCGAGACCTACGTTCTGCGTTTCTGGCAGACAGAGTTCCCGCAGCTGGCGCCGAAGAAAAGCGGCACCGGGCAAAGGCTCTATCGGCGGCGCGATGTGGAGCAGGCGCTGCGGATCAAGCGGCTGCTGCACGAAGAAGGCTACACGATTGCCGGCGCGCGCGGGGTCTTTGCCGCCGAGGCCCAGAAAGAGCGAAAGCACCCCCGGGCGGCGGCCCAGCCGGAGCTGGCGCTCACCCTCGAGTCGGCAAGTGCGGAGGCGCGCGAGCAGGCCGGCCGCGCTGCGGACCGGGCGCAGGCCCAGCTGGCGCGCATGCGCCTGGAGCTGCGGGAGCTCCACGGGATGCTGTCTCGAACGCCCTCCTGCATCCCCGGTGCGCCGGCGGCGCGGTCTGGTGCGCGTAGTCGTCTGCGGGACGAGAGCCGCCTTTTTGCCGACGAGCCCGGCTGAGCCTTGTGCGCCTCGGACGGCGGTGGACCCGGCCCGGCTCTTCTACACTGGGGGGATGACAGAAGGCAGAACAGCACCGATCACGGCGTACTGCGACGGCGGGTCGCGCGGCAATCCGGGGCCCTCCGGCTACGGTGTCTTCATCGAGGGCGAGGGCGGCGAGACTTTGGGGGAGTTGAGCGAATTTCTTGGCGTCAAGACCAACAATGTCGCCGAATACGCGGGCCTGCTGGCGGCGCTGGGCTTTGCGCTCGAGCATGGACACACTCACCTCAGGGTGGTGTCGGACTCGGAGCTGATGGTCAAGCAGATGAAGGGTCAGTACCGGGTGAACAGCCCTGATCTGAAGCCGCTGTTTGAAGAAGCAAAGCGCCGCGCCGGGCGGCTGAAGAAGTTCGAGATGCAGCACGTGCTGCGCGGTAAGAATAAGGAAGCGGATCGTCTGGCAAACGAGGCGATGGATCGCGGAACCGGGCGCGGTGCGGCGAGTCAGGCGGCGCGCGGGGATGCGCCGGCTGCCAGGCGCGACGCCGGTAGAGCCCCGACTGCCTCCGGTGGAAAGGCACATGTGCCGTCGCCGCGGGCCGCCGCCGACCTACCGCGCGAGGTGACCGGTTTCGTGAAGAACGGGGTGGTGCACCTGGTCGAAGGAGAGTTGCCCGAGGGGACGTTTGTGCGCGTTCTGCCGGCGCAGAGATAAGCGGGTGCGCTGGTATGGTGCCGCAGGTCTCCCATGCGAGACGTGCGGCAACCGGGGTGTCGAAGAGGGCGCATCCGTCAGTCGCGGCCGAGAATTACCAGCATAGCCACCCAGGCGATCGTGCTCACGGTGATCAGGCCGATGAAGGGACCCACGATATCTTTCTGAAGGCCCAGCTTGGTTGCCTTTTCCGTCAATTTTTCTGTTACATCTGGCGTCGACATGATGATGATTTCTCCTGCTATTGCGATGCGCGGGCTGCCGCCTGGAGTCTTGGCTGATGCGGATCGATGTTGAACGGGTAAAAGAAGAAGCATAGTTCGGTGCAAGGGGAGGGCTTGCAGATGACGGCTGCCGATTTTCGACGGATCGCCCTGAGTCTGCCGGGCGCCGAAGAAGGGTCGCACATGGGCGCGGCCGACTTCCGCCTGGGCGGCCACATCTTCGCCACGCTGGCGGCCGAAAAACAAGGCTACGGCAACCTTATGTTTTCGCCCGAGCAGCAGGCTGCGTTTGTCGGGGAGCAGCCAGCGATCTTTCTCCCTGTCGCCGGCGGCTGGGGCCGCATGGGCGCAACCCACATCCGGCTGGATGCAGCGAATCAGCACGTGCTGCAGGGCGCTCTGCTGGCGGCTTGGAAGCTGCGAGCCGAGAAAAACAAGGGCGCCCGCACAAAGAAGAGCAAACGCAGGGGTCTTTAGGTGTGCCTTCCGGATCGTGGGATCGAGCTCCCGAGCGGAGTACGAAACCGTCGCGGATCCCTGCTGCGCAGCACCTGAGAGCGAGCCACGCACCCGCGGAGCAAGAGAGCGCAAGCAAGGGAAAGAGCGTGGCAAGGATATACCTCGCGGCGCCAGAGACCGGAGCATCGATGTCTCCACGCGCCAGGCCGCTCGGCTGTCTGAACGGGTGAGGATCGCCGGCCGGAGCAATGGACTCCGCCGCGAGAAATAAGATCAGCCCGTTTGCCCACACCCAGGACGCGGTGAGTGTTCCTCCGGGCTCATCCTGCCATGGCGCCGAGTCGCCGCAGCGAGGACCGCAAAAACGTCAGCCTTCGCGACGACAAGGATGGTGGGTTGCCGCATCGATTCTCCGAGCGCGTGAGCAAGAACCTGACTCCCTAGAAAAGCGGCAAAGCAGTGGCCCCAAAAGGCCAGGCCGAACAGAAGTCCGACTTTCTACCGATGCACGGTCATCGATACCCAAATGCAAGAAGCGTGCGGTCGCTTACGTCGCCAGCGCAGCCTTGACCAGCTCGCTCACCATTCTTCCGTCGGCGCGCAGCCCCTTTTCCTTGATCCGCTCCTGCACCGCTTTCATCACCAGCCCCATCTCCTTCGGGCCCAGCCGCTCACCCGATGCAGTCAGGGCCTCGAGCGTGTTCTCGACCAGTAACTTCAGCTCCTCAGGCCCGGCGGACTTGGGCAGGTAGGCTTCAATCAGCGCCATCTCGCTCGCCTCTTTCGCGGCGAGTTCCGGCCGATTTCCCTTGGTGAACTGCTCGACGGATTCGCGCCGCTGCTTGATCAGTGTCGTCAGCACGGCCTGCGCCTCGGCCTCGGTCAAGGGTTCGCGCTTGTCGATCTCCTTGCTCTTGAGCGCTGACTTGACCATCCGCAGCGCTTCGACCCGCGCAGCCTCGCGCGCCTTCATCGCGGCCACGATATCCGTATCGATCCGCTTCGCTACTCCGACTTGCTCGCTCATCGCCAACACCTTTCGCGCAGGTTTCACCGGTATGCAACGCGCAGCCTGCAAACTCTCCATTGTAGAAGAGCGGGGCCGCCTGAACGCCCCGATACAATGGGAGAGACGTACTCGACCCAAATCCGCGCACGCAAAGGCCTGCAGACCCGCATGATTCGCAAGATCCGCCTCTTCACTCCCGGTCCCACGCCCCTGCTTCCCGCAGCCCAGTTCGCGATGGCTGCCGCCGACATGCATCACCGCACGCCGGAGTTCCGCGCCCTTTTCGAGCGCGTACTCCGACAACTCAAGGAGTTTGTCGGCACCAAGAACGACGTGCTGCTGCTTGCCAGCTCCGGGACCGGCGCAATGGAGGCGGCCATGTCCAACCTGACCTCGCCGGGCGACCGCATCCTCGTCCTCTCGGCAGGCAAGTTCGGGGAACGCTGGGCAGCGCTCGGCAAGGCCTTTGGCTGCGCGGTTGACGTGGTCTCCGCACCGTATGGCGAGACGTTTTCGCTGGAAGCGGTCAAGCAGGGGCTCAAGATCGAGACCCGCGCCGTCTTCATGCAGGCCACCGAGACCTCTACCGGCATCCGCCACTGCGTACCGGGCGTGGCGCAGCTGTTGCAGCAAGCCGAGTCCGGCGCGCTGCTCGTTGTGGACGCGATTACCGGCCTCGGCACGACCCATCTCGACGTCGATAGCTGGGGCGTGGACGTGGTGATTGGCGGGTCGCAGAAGGCGGTCATGATTCCGCCCGGGCTGAGCTATCTGTCGGTCAGTGAAAAGGCGTGGGAGGCGATGGAGATCTCGCTCAACCCGCGCTACTACTTTGACCTGCGCAAGGAGCGCAAGAACGCGCACAAGGCCGAGTCGGCGTACACGCCCGCGGTGTCCCTGATAGCAGGCCTCGGCGCGGCGCTGGAGTTTATCGCGGCGCAGGGTGGAGGCGACCTGGCGGCCGGACGCGTTGCCCTGGTCAACAACGCGGAGACCTGCGCGGCGATGACGCGGGCAGCGGTCGAGGCGATGGGGATGAAGCTGTTTGCGCCGAGCGCTCCCTCGGCCGCGGCAACCGCGGTGCTGCCGCCCCCGGGCGTCGACTCCGGCGTGATCGTAAAAGAGCTGAAAAGCCGCTTTGGCGCAACGATTACCAACGGGCAGGGCGAGATGAAAGGCCAGATCTTCCGCATCGCGCATCTGGGCCTGTTCGACTACATGGACACCATTGCGCTGGTAGGCGCGCTCGAGCATATTGCGGTCGACACGCTCAAGGTGCCCGGCTTTGCCCTGGGCCAGGCGCTGGCTGCGGCGCAAAAGGTGTACGCCGAGCGGGCTGGAGTCGTTGCGGCTCGCGAGCAGTGCCCCTGCGGGCGCGGGCTCGAACACTGCGCCTGGATGGGCTCTGGCCGGTAGCCCGCGTGCCGGGTCATCCCGCCAGGGCCCGGCGCTCTCTGTGCCGGAGGGCGAAGCCGCGTACCTGCCACGAGTGGCCGCCGGCCGCGCGGGCAGTCTGCTCCCACTCGCCGCTCAGGAGAAAACGCCGATGCGCTTGATCACGCACCTATCGTTCAACGGGGAATGCAGGATCGCTTTCGAGCGGTACGCCGCCGCCCTGGGTGGCCAGATCACGCTGATGTTGCCTTATGGCGCGTCTCCGCTGGCGCCAGGTCCGGTCGGCTTGGAAGATAAAATCGTGCACGCCACGCTTACCGTGGCAGACCAGTGGCTGACCGGCGCCGACGTAGCGCCCGACCAGTACCGGAAGCCGCAGGGGTTTGCCGTGCAGTTGAACGTGGAGACCGCCGACGAGGCTGACCGCGTCTTCGAGGCGCTCGCAGAATCGGGCTTCGTCCACCTGCCCCTGCAGCCGACATTCTGGGCCGAGCGTTATGGCATGGTCACCGATCGATTCGGCATACCATGGGAGATCAATTGCGGAACAACAACAGAGGATAGAAACGCCTGATGAAGATTGTGATTGCAGAGAAAGTTTCGCCCGCGACCTTGGCTGTTCTGCGTACCGAGCCGGACTGGCAGATCCTCACGCATGATGATGTGGAAAAGGCTGGCGGGCTGCCGGCGGCGCTGGCCGATGCGGACGGCCTGATCGTACGGTCGGCCGTGCAGGTGGACGAAGCGATGCTCGCCGCGGCGCCGAAGCTGCGCGTGATCGGGCGCGCGGGCGTAGGTGTCGATAACATTGATGCGGACGCAGCCACACGCCACGGGATCGTGGTGATGAATACGCCAGGCGCAAATGCGATCGCTGTGGCGGAGTTGACCATTGCCTTGATGCTGGGGCTGGCCCGCGAGCTGCCGCGCGCAAATGCCACCATGCACGCCGGCAAGTGGGAGAAAAAGACGCTGGGCGGCTCGGAGCTGCGCGCAAAGACGCTGGGTATTTTGGGGCTGGGCAGGATCGGTCTTGAGGTCGCGCGCCGAGCCCGTTCCTTCGGCATGGAAGTCATCGGGCATGACCCCTTTGTCGCGGCATCGATCGCGCGCGAAAATGAAATCAAGCTGGTCGCCGTCGACGAGCTGTTTCGCGCCAGCGATTATCTCAGTCTGCATGTCGGGCTCACTCCGCAAACGGCGGGCATCGTAAACGCGACCACGCTGGCGACGATGAAGCCGACCGCACGCATTATCAATTGCGCCCGCGGCGAGCTGATCGACGATCAAGCGCTGGTTGCCGCCCTCGAGTCCGGCAAGCTGGCCGGCGCGGCGCTCGATGTCTTCACCAAGGAGCCGCTGAAGGACTCGGCCTACTTCGGCCTGGAGCGCGTGATGCTTACCCCGCACGTAGCCGGGTCCACGGCCGAGGCGCAGGAGGCGGTCGGCGTCCAGATTGCGCTCCAGGTGCGCGAATATCTGAAGCTGGGCGTGGTCCAGAATGCGGTCAACGTGCCTTCGCTGAGCCATGAGCAGTATCTCGAGCTGGCCCCCTTTGCCGAGCTGGCTAGCCGGCTGGGCAGCTTCCTGGCGCAGTTCAGCAGCTCGGAAGGCGCAAGTGCGAAGGGCCTGGAGGGCATCGAGCTTGGCTACTATGGCCGTCTGGCCGAGGCCAAGACGGAGCTGGTTCGCAATGCCGCGGTTGAGGGTGTGCTGAGCGGCATGCTAGGACACTCGGACGGTGTCAACCGGATCAACGCGGCCTCCGTGGCCGCGGAGCGCGGCATTCGGCTGCACGAGCAGGCGCAGCAAGGCGGCATCGGGGCCGCCGGCAGCGCGCTGCGGCTTACACTGCACACGCGTGGGCATGCTCTTTCGGCGTTCGGCACGGTGCTGCACCATGCGCCGCACCGGGCGGCCAGCGGCGCGGCGACCGCTTCGGCGCCGCGGCTGCTGAGCCTGGACGGCATCGATATCGAAGCGCCGCTGCGAGGCACGCTGATTGCTCTGCGCAACCAGGATGTGCCGGGCGTGATTGGGCGCATCGGCACCGTGATCGGCGAGCACGGCATCAATGTGGCCAACTTTGCGCTGGGCCGTGCGGATCAGTCGCACCCCAGCGCGCACGGTATGGCGCTGGCCGTGCTGCAGGTCGAGGGCGTGGTGGGCGATGCGGTCATCAAGGCGCTGCGCGCCATCGATGCGGTTGCCGAAGTTCGCTTGGTGCGGCTGGACGCAACATCTCCATCCGTTGTCGAGTCCGAGTAGTCCATCCGTAACGAGCCGCGGCAAGAGTGGCAAACATCCGGGCCGCGGCCGCCGTTAGAATGGGAACGAAGCCGCAGCAAGCAATGCATCCAAGTGAGGGCGAACGCGTGCCGCTGTATGAGTACCGGTGTACGCAGTGTGGACACCTGTTTGAGAAGATCCAGAGCTACAGCGCGGCCGATGGTCCGTGTCCTCGCTGCGCGGGCGCGGTGGAGCGCCTGCTCTCCGCGCCTGCGATCCAGTTCAAGGGGTCCGGATTCTATCTGACGGATTACGGTAAAGGTGGGGCTGCTGGTGCGGCCAAGGGAGGCCCGTCGGGCAACAGCGGCGAGCCTGGTGCAGGGTCCGCAGGGGAGGGTGGTAAATCGGCCGCGGGCGCTGCGGCTCCGGCTTCGAGCCAGGCCGGCGCGGGCGCCTCGGCGGGCAGCGCTGCGGGCGCCTCGTCGAGCGGAAGTGCGGGTGCCTCGGCGAACTCGTCTGGCGGCGCGTCGAGCAACGCGGGTACCGGCAGTTCCTCCTCAAGCCAGTCCGCACCGGGTAAGTCCGGTGCGGGCAGCTCGGGCAGCAGTTAGTGAGAGTGCTTTACCCGATCCCGAACAAAGCCCTCGTGCGCACCGCAGTTTGACGATGGGACGACCTTCACGAACAACCTTACGATCTCTCTAGCGATTGCCCACGCTCTTCTTCGTGGCTGCTTTTTTCGTGGCTTTCTTGCTTGGCGTTTTCTTGGCGGCTGACTTCTTCTTAGCCTCGCTTCGCCCGGGGGCCGGCGGCAGCTCGGCCCCGGACCGCCTCGCTTCTGACAATCCGATTGCAATCGCTTGCTTCGGGTTGGTCACCGTGTCGCCGGCCCTAGTCCGGAGCTTGCCTTGCTCCATCGCCTTCATCTCGCGCTCGACCGAGGCCGACGCAGCAGGGCTGTACCGATTCCCAGACGCGGCTTTCTTCGCAGGCGCCTTCTTGCCGGCTGCTTTCTTGGTAGCCTTTTTTTCGGACTTCTTGATCGCTGCCATGGCAGGGTTCCTCGATAGGTAGGAAGCCGACGTGGGGTGCCAGGTTGCGCGTGGAGCGGGTTCGGCATGATCGCGCGAACCCATCGTCGCGGGCCGGGCGCAGATCTATGGCGCGATCGAGCCGGGACGGCCCGGAACGCGGTGACTTAGTCGCCGCCGATGGCGGCTCCGGCCGGAGCCGCCAGGATTTGGTCCACATCGACCCAGGCCGTCGGGTATTTGCCCGTATAGCAGGCGACGCAATAGTGATTCCCTTCGCCGCCATCGCATGCTCGTTCGAGTCCCTCGAGCGATAAGTAGGCGAGCGAATCGGCCTCGATGAAGTCCCGAATGCCTTCGATCGTATGATTGGCGGCGATGAGGTCTTTTTTGCTCGGGGTATCGACTCCGTAGAAGCAGGGCGAAATGGTAGGCGGGCAGCTGATGCGCATGTGCACCTCGGTTGCGCCCGCGGAGCGCACCATGCGCACGATCTTGCGGCTGGTGGTGCCGCGAATGATCGAGTCGTCGATCAGGATGATCCGTTTGCCTTCGAGCAGGTTGCGCACCGGGTTCAGCTTGAGCTTGACGCCGAAGTCGCGGACGCGCTGCTCGGGCTCGATGAATGTGCGGCCTACGTAGTGGTTGCGAATGAGGCCAAACCGAAAAGGCAATGCGCTCTCCGCAGCGTAGCCGATCGCAGCGGTCACGCCGGAGTCGGGAACGGGCACGATCAGATCCGCCTTGACGTGCGATTCGCGGGCCAGTTGGCGGCCCATCTCCTCGCGCGAGGCCTGCACCCAGCGGCCATAGATACGGCTGTCGGGGCGGGCGAAGTAGACGTGCTCAAAGATGCAGCTCGACTGCTGAACCCCGGTAGCGTATTGGCGCGAGGTGACGCCGTCCTTTGAGACCATCACTAACTCGCCAGGCGCTACATCCCGCACATAGGTAGCGCGGAGCAAGTCGAAGGCGCAGGTCTCGGACGCGAAGACAATGGTGTCGGGGCCGTCGGGGTTTTCGATGCGGCCCATCGAGAGCGGTCGAAAGCCGCGTGGATCGCGGGCGGCGAAGATGCGGTCGCGAGTCATCATGACGATCGAAAACGCGCCGTCGATCTGGCGCAGCGAGTCGGCGATCGCGTCGACCAGCGTCGACTCTTTCGAGTGGGCGATGAGCTGGACGATGATTTCCGAGTCCGAGGTGGTCTGGAAGAAGGCGCCTGCGCGTTCGAGCCGCGTGTGGAGGTTGCCGAGGTTGACCAGGTTGCCGTTGTGCGCGATCGCGATCAGCCCCTTGGTGGAATCGACGCGGATCGGCTGCGCATTTAAAAGAGCGGAGTCGCCGGTGGTCGAGTAGCGGGTGTGGCCGATGGCCATGTCGCCGGGCAACTTGGCGAGGATGTCATCCTTGAAGATGTCGGCGACCAGGCCCATGCCCTTGATGTTGAAGAGATTTGTGCCGTCGGCGGTGGCAATTCCTGCGGATTCCTGACCGCGGTGCTGCAGGGCGTAGAGAGAGAGATAGATCTGGCGTGCCGCGTCGGGGTGGTTGTAGATGGCGGCGACGCCACACTCTTCGCGGAGTTTATCAAGATGCTCTGCGACCCTGGGGTCGTCGCCGTGTGCGTTGTTCGTCTGCCGAACAACT
Source organism: Vulcanimicrobiota bacterium (assembly GCA_964658225.1). Taxonomy (GTDB): domain Bacteria; phylum Acidobacteriota; class Terriglobia; order Terriglobales; family Acidobacteriaceae; genus EB88. The sequence continues at coordinate 41,974 of CAZZYH010000011.1, forward strand.
TCGTCATTGTATGCACGCTCTTCTGCTGTCGTCGCTCCGGGCATTCCCTCAAGAAACAAAGGGTTCATGCCAGCACCTCAGAGGACGCGGGAACGGTTGTTGCAAGTGATCGTTCCAGAGCGGTCGACCAGGCCTGGCGAAGAGAATCAATATCTGTATCCACAACCGTTACAAGACTCGCCCTGCCGCTCTCGCCCGGCGCATGATCTTCCTGGGTCTGAATCTGAACACGGAAGCGGCCATCTGTTACCGTGCCCAGGCGCACAGCCAAAGGACGTGGACCGGATACAAGCTGCTCGATTCGCGAAGCTTCTTCCGGCGCACAAGCGATCAGCACCCATGAACTGCTTTCGCCAAATAGCTGGAGCAGGAGCGGCTCTTCGCGTGAGGACGGCCACTGCACATCAACGCCAGTGGAGTTGGTGAAGCAGCCTTCAGCGAGCGCTACGAGGATTCCTCCGTCGGATACATCGCGGGCGGCGTGTAGAAGGCCGGCCGCTGTAAGCGCGGTGAGTCGGCGGTGCAAATCGACCTCCGCGTTCAGTTCGAGCGCGGGCGGCCGCCCCCATAAGGTACCAAGAAGTCTACGCGCGTACTCCGACGACCCAAATTCCTGAAGAGCAGTTTCTCCCACCATGCTGCCCGGGGCAAGCAACATCAACACGTCGCCAGGATGTGCAAAGTCCGCGCCAATAGCCTTGCTTACATCCTCCAAAATGCCGACGATGCCCAGCACAGGGGTTGGATAAATTCCCTCGCCGCGAGTCTCGTTATACAGCGAAACGTTGCCGCCCGTAATCGGCGTGCCGAGCGCGGTGCAGGCCTCGGCGATGCCGTCGATGGCGTCGGAGAGTTGGCGCATGATCTCGGGCTTCTCCGGATTGCCGAAGTTGAGGCAATTTGTCGCAGCGACCGGCACAGCCCCGGTACAGGCCAACTTCCGCGCGGCTTCGGCGACGGCGTGCATCGCACCGAGCTTCGGGTCGAGATAGCACCAGCGGCCGTTTCCGGCCAGCGCCATCGACAAACCACGTTCGTGACCGGGCGTGCCGGTGCCCTTAATGCGCATCACGCCGGCCTCGCCGCCCGGGCCCTGTACGGTGTTGGTCTGCACCATCGAGTCGTACTGCTCGTATACCCAGCGCTTGGAGCAGATATTGGAGCTCGCGAGTAATTTCTTGAGGTCGGCGGTATAGTCGCGCGGGGCGCGCAAGGCAGCGAGCACATCCCCAGGCGGGTCGAGCGGGACAGGCGCTTTCCACTCCCCGACCGGACGGCGATACATCGGCGCATCGTCGGTCAGCGATGCATTCGAAAGATCAGCCACCAGGACGCCGCCCTGGCGCACGCGCATGCGATTCTCGGCCATCACCGCGCCGATGACAACCGCATCGAGCCCCCACTTGAAGAAGACATCGAGCACCTCTTGCTCGCGCCCTTTTTCGGCAACCAGCAGCATGCGCTCCTGGGACTCGGACAGCATGATCTCGTAGCTCGTCATCCCGGTTGCGCGCTGCGGCACCAGGTCGAGTTCAATCTCCAGCCCCACGCCCCCGCGTGCGCCCATCTCGCAGGTCGAGCAGGTAAGGCCGGCCGCGCCCATGTCCTGAATTCCCAGGACAGCGCCGGTGGCCATCGCCTCGAGGCAGCCCTCGAGCAGCAGCTTCTCCATAAACGGGTCGCCGACCTGCACGTTTGGCCGCTTCTGCTCCGAGCCTGCAGTAAACTCTTCCGACGCCATCGTTGCGCCGTGGATGCCGTCGCGACCGGTCTTTGCGCCGACGTAAATGACCGGATTGCCGACGCCGGTTGCCTTGGCGTAGAAGATCTCGTCCCGCCGCACCAACCCCAAAGCAAACGCGTTCAGCAGGGGATTGCCCGAGTAGCAGGGCTCAAACTTTGTCTCGCCACCGAGATTGGGGACGCCGAAACAGTTGCCGTAATGCGAGACGCCCGAGACGACGCCCTCCATTACGGCATGGTTCTTATGCAGTGCTGCGGGGTCGAGCTCCGGCGCTTCTTCATGCGCGACCGGCCCGAAGCGCAGCGAGTCCATCACCGCCAGCGGGCGCGCGTTCATCGTAAAGATATCGCGAAGGATTCCACCCACGCCGGTGGCGGCGCCTTGAAACGGTTCGACGTAGGAAGGGTGATTGTGCGACTCGATCTTAAAAGCGCAGGCCCAGCCCTCGCCCACGTCGATGATGCCGGCGTTCTCGCCCGGTCCCTGCACCACGCGCTCGCTCCGGGTGGGCAGGCGTTTGAGGTGAACGCGAGAGCTCTTATAAGAGCAGTGCTCGCTCCACATGACGCTGTAGATGCCGAGCTCGGTAAGCGAGGGCGTACGCCCCAGCGTCTGCTCGATGCGCGCGTACTCCTCGGGGGTGATGCTGTGCTGCTTGAGGAGCGCGGGCGTGATCGTGGCTGGTTCTGGTGCCAGACGTTCAGATTTCATCGCGTGCTCACATTGTCGCATGGGTTTTTCGATGCGGCTGCCGGACGCCGGGGGGAGGCGGCAAGGTGTGTCTCACGGGCAGGACACGGACGCCCGGATGAGGGCGCGCACGAGACGAGCGGGACGTTCGGCTTGGATGCGGTCGGGAGAGAGGTTTGCTATGCTGCGGCCAGGGTACACGTCATGGTCGCAAAGGCTTTCTGGATCATGTGGCTGGCGGCGCTGGGCCTTGCGGGGCCGCAGGCGCAGCGGGCTCCGGCACAGGGGCCGTTGCTGCTCACCCTTCGCGGCCGCGGCGTCCAGGTCTACCGCTGCGAGGCGGCCGGTTGGGTGCTCGACCACCCGGAGGCTGCTCTGTTTGACGTCCGTCAGAAATTAGTCGGACATCATGATGCGGGGCCGTCCTGGCACCTTGACGACGGCGGACGGTGAAGGCGGCGCTGGTGGAAAAGACCGACTCGCCGGAGTCCGGATCGATCCCTTGGTTGCTGCTCCGGGTTACAGAGCATGAGGGGGAGGGGGCGCTGGCCGGTGCGGAAACGATCCGCCGCACCGAGACCCACGGCGGGGTGGCCCCTGGGCAAGGGTGCGACGCGGCGAAGGCGGGAGCCACGGTGCGCGTACCCTACGCTGCGGTGTACACGTTTTATGGCAAGCCGTGACCTGCTCGAAGCGCCGCCGTGGGTGGCTCACCCACGGGCTCAGCTCCGGCCGTGCCGTGGGTCGGTTTCCCAGAGGACATCACTGCGTGTGGGCGGCCTCGGCGACGGCGCGGATGTGCGCCGGCCCCGTCCTGCAGCAACCGCCAACGATCTGCGCGCCGGCGGCAAACCAGGCCTGGGCGAGGGTGCCATAGCCGTCCACGTCGGCGGTGCCGGTCCAGCAGCGGCGGACGGCATCCCAGCCTTCGCCCGAGTTGGGATAGACGATGGCGGGCTTGGCGGAGCCGGCTCTGAGTTGCGCGAGCAGCGGTGTGATCAGCGCGGGAGCAGTGCAGTTGATGCCGATGCCGATCACTTGCGGAGAGAGATCCAGCAGCGCTGCGCAGACGGAAAGCGGCTCGCCATGCGCGACATGCTCCTGGTCCCGGCAGCTGAAGGAGACCATCGCCGGCACTCCCGGAAAGTCCTTCAGCGCGGCAAGGATCGCACGGGCTTCTTCGAGCGAGGGGACAGTCTCAAAGGCGAGCAGATCGGCGCCGCGCAGGCCCGCGCCGCGCGCCGCCAGCACCTCGAGCCGCTCGCGATGAAAGTCCACCAGCTCCGTAAATCGGATCGCATACTCGCCATGAAACTCGGCGCCGTTGTGCAGGGCCGCTCCATAAGGCCCGAGGGAGGCGGCAACGAGCACGGGCCGGGTGTGGCCGGCCGCGCGGTACTGCTCGCGGGCCTCGAGCGCCAGGCGCACGGAGGTCTCGAGCGCCGAGCGGGCGGCCGCCCGGGCCATGGCGAAGATCCTGGCCTGGGGGCTGAACTCGACTGCCGCTTCGGCATAGGATTCGGGATCGGGTGTGTCCGAGGGCTCGGCCCAGGCGCCTACTTCAAAGCCGGCGATATTCTCGCGTCCTGCGAAGGCCTCGGCGTAGCCCAGCGTAGAGGCCTGGTAGCTTGCCGTGAGGAGCACATCCGCGCCCGCCTCAAGATAGTCCCGGTGGACGGCGAGGATGGCTTCCGGAGCATCCCGAAGCGCGCGTGCTGACCAGAGCGGGCCCTCGAGCGAGACGCCGCGCTGCTCCAGTTCCGTCGCCAGGCCTCCGTCGAGCACCCGGTAGCCGCTGAGGTCGATCTTTGCTTCCGATGCCAATGTGTCGCCTTTCTGAAATGCCGGCAATGGCGACAGGTTTCATCGCCATCTTACCCTCGAGCGCAGTAGGACTTAGCTCGATCAAGCCTGGTTCCCGGACTCAAATGGTCCGGCATAACCTCAATCTTTTGTGCAGGTTATCGCCTTTTTTATTTGCCGAACGAGACAACTTGGATGCATTCTGAATCAGTCCTACCAAGCATGACAGGAGGTACCAAGATGTTACTCGTTCAGGACGGTCAATGCGGCTTGTGTGCGCACTTTGGTGAAGGGCATGGGAAGAGCCCGAAGCTGATCGAGATCCAGACCACGCACCAGGCGGCCGAGGATGTGATCGACGACTGCGGGCACCCGAAGCTGGTTTCGCTTCACCTCAAGGTAACGCCGGTAAGCGGATGCGACGGCTTCTTGCCCGCCCAGGCAGCCTAAGTAGACGATGCCGCCGATGACGCGCCGGCGCTTGCTCAAGGGAAGCGGCGTCGCGGCTGCCGCGGCATTGTCTGGTGGCCTCGCGCCGCAGGGAGCCGCTTCGGCTCCCCAACCGAAGCCTATGCGGATCCGGCAGTCTGTCTCTCGTTGGTGCTATCAGCACATAGCGCTGGACGCGTTGTGTGTGGCGGCGGCCGACATGGGTCTGGTGGGGATCGACCTGCTCAAGCCGGACGAGTATGAGGTCCCGGCACGGCATGGACTGCTCTGCACGATGGGTTACGCAGATGCCGGCGAGATCGATCGAGGTCTGAACCGTGTCGAAAACCACGCCGCGATCGAGGCGGGGCTGCGCAAGTACATTCCTCTTGCTGCGAAGGCCGGTGTACCGAATGTGATCACCTTCTCCGGGTTGCGGGACGGGATCTCGGACGAGGAAGGCGCGCGCCATACGATCGCCGGGCTAAAGCCGTTGGCAAAGATTGCGGAAGACCACGGCGTGGTGCTTTGCCTGGAGCTCTTGAACAGCAAAGTCGACCACCCCGGTTACATGGCCGACCACTCGGCGTGGGGCGTGCGGGTGTGCGAGGAGGTCGGCTCTACGCATATCAAGCTGCTCAACGACCTCTATCATATGCAGATCATGGAGGGAGATCTGATCGCGACGATCCGTGCGCACGGTCAGTGGTTCGCCCACTATCACACTGGCGGTGTGCCGGGACGGCACGAACTGGACGATGCGCAGGAAGTGCACTGGCCAGGCGTCATGCGCGCGATTGCTGCGAGCGACTTTCAAGGGTACGTCGCGCACGAGTTTGTGCCTGTGCGTGATCCGCTCACCTCCTTGCGGCAGGCGGTAGAGTTGTGCGCTGTTTCTGGTTGAGGCGAACCTTTCGAGTGAGTCCATGCCCCTTGAACCGCCACTGCTGCCCGCGGTCGGCAGACCTTTGCTCCACCAACGCAGGTCATCCTGACGCTGCTGATCGCTGCAAGGCGTTGGCGGCTTTTTCCTTGGGGGGTGGCGGCAGAGCGCCGCAGGGGGGGCTGCCTTCGCTCCGCCGGGCACGGCATCGCTTCCATGAGAAAACCTAGCTCTGGCCGATGACACTGCGGACCGCATGGGTGTTCCATCGTGGCGGAGGCTCAGCTATGCGCGCAAAGGGAAAGCGTTTGTCGTACTGTGAGTCAGGCGAGATCCGGCTCAGGGTAACGGCCTCCCGGCCTACGGCGTTCGCCCTGCACCTGCGCATTCCGGGCTGGAGCGCGGAAGAGTACGCGCCGCGGGTCCACGGGGTGGAGCAGGCGGTGGCTCCCCGGGTGCGGGCGGGTCGAGAGGCTTTGTCACGCTGGATCGAACCTGGCACAGTGGGGATCGCGTCGACCTGCGGCTCGCGCTCGCGCTCCGCCTGGAAGCTCCTCCAGGCCACCCCGATACCGTAGCTCCATTGTGGGGGCCACTGGTGACCTTCGCCGTGCGCGCGGTCGGGGATGCGGGGACGATGCTCTTCGCGCGGGATGCACTGCTCGGCGCACGAAGGACCGGACCTCGCAGCTGGCTGCTCCGGTCCGGCGGAGTGGAGCGGACGTTTGTGCCCTATACCGGCATCGGCGAGCGGTCCTACTCCGCCTATGTCAAGGCTCCGGTGTAAGGCTGGCACAGGCGTGAGCCTGCCGCCCGGCAGAAGCAGTTGCTTTTCTGGTACACTCGGAGGGTCGCGAGGCAGCTTCAGGTCCCTTTTTGCCGGCCACGGCAGCCAGCCTGAAGGCAGCATACGCAGACGTTCGGGGAGTGGCTCAGCCTGGTAGAGCACCTGGTTCGGGACCAGGGGGTCGGAGGTTC
>CAZZYH010000012.1:0-47533 GCA_964658225.1 Vulcanimicrobiota bacterium
GCAGCTGACTCGAAATCAGCCATACCTTTACGGGTATCGGGGGTTCGAATCCCTCGCTCTCCGCCAAATTCACCATGCGTGTCGTCGAAGCCCAGCCTTGCAGAGCACGGCACGTCCGCGCGAGCCGGGCCCGGCGAAGTCATCCCGGATGGTTCTCCTTGCCTGAGAGAAAGAGCGCCGAAGGCCGCCCGGTCTCCTGCTAGGGAACAGGTCCATCGAGGATGGGAGCCAGCCTGCCTTCCACGGTAAGCCCGGGCTTGCCCTTCATGTCAAAGATCACGATCTCGTTCTTACCGGCCTGGAGCCACGAGCCCGGCAGATAGAGCGTTTGCTGCGGGCCCACATCCCAGAAGCGACCCAGAGGCATGCCGTTGATCCACACCATGCCCTTGCCCAGCCGACTCGTGTCCAGGAATGTATCGGCCGGGGCCGCCACCTGAAAGCTGGCGCGATAAAAGCACGGGCCGGTGCAGGCTGCGGTTGTATAGTGCAGCCGGGAGGGCGTCCGCATGGCCAGCGCGTAGGTATCCCAACCAAGCAGCGGCTTGCCCGCCAGCGTAGGCGTTGCAAGCAGTCCGGCACGCTCGCCATTGATCTGCTTCCCGTAATTGACACGCCCGGTATTCTCGACCAGCAGATCCAGCACCGCCCCTTGACCGGCCTTGGGCAGATGCAATGCAAGTTCATTTTGATCGAGCCGGCGATCGACCGCGCCCTGCAGCTTGCCCTGGATGTATACCTGTGCGTAGTCGTGGAGACCGGAGAGCGCCAGTGTTCCATCCGCTGCCGCCAGGTGGCTGCGGTACAAAATGTAACCGTAAGATTGACCTATGGCTTCCATCGTCAGCGGTGTGTCGGAGTGGATCGCCTCGGGGAGATTCTCCCACAGCGAGGCTCCTTCGCGTAGCGCGATGGGCGGGAGCGCGATCGACTGCAAAGGGGCTGGCGGCTCAACCGGTTTGCGGCCTGTGATCCTGGTGATCAGATCGCGAAATTGATAGTACTTCGGTCGCAGCTCTCCGCTTTCGGCCACAGGTACGTCATAGTCATAGCTGGTCGTATCGGGCTCGTAGTTTTTGCCGTTCGAGTTCGCCCCGTTCATCCAGCCAAAGCTTGTGCCCCCGGCAAACATGTAAAGGTTGACCGAGTAGCCGCGGGAGAGCATCCACTCAAGGTCGGCGAGTTGCGCCGCGGTATCGCGGGTCTCGTGTTTGTGTCCCCAGTGATCAAACCAGCCATCCCAGTATTCGCTGTTAAAGTGCGGCGTGCCGGCGCGGAACTTATCGAGCAGTGCAAAGGAGCGCTGCGCATCGCCTACCCCAAAATTTATGGCAACCGGGAGCTCCGGTTGGGCGCCATCTGGGAGTTCATCCGCGCCGTCGGCCGTGTAGAGCATGGACTTGGTGAATCCCGCAGCGACAAGCGCGCTGTGTATCTGCTCGACGTAGGCGTGATCGTTGCCGTAGGAGCCGTACTCGTTCTCGACCTGTACCGCGATGATAGGACCGCCGTTGCCGATCTGCAGGCTGGCGGTTTGTAATGAAAGCTGTTGCAGATACTCGGTAGCAGCCTGGATAAAGCCAGGATACGACGAGCGCACCACCATCTTCGGATCTTTCATCAACCACGGTGGAAAGCCGCCAAACTCCCACTCGGCGCACACATAGGGCCCCGGCCGTAGAATCACGTACAGACCTTCCTGCTGCGCTTCTCGAATAAATTCTGCGATATCGTTCTGCCCGGTAAAGTCGAACTTGCCGGGTTCCGGCTCGTGCACATTCCAGAAGGCGTATGTCTCGACCGTGTTCAGGCCCATGGCATGCGCTTTACGCAGGCGGTCCCGCCAGTAGGCACGCGGGATACGCGGGTAGTGAATAGCGCCAGAGATAATCTGGAACGGTTTGCCGTCGAGTTCGTAGTGGTCGCCCTGGACAGCAAAAGTGTGCGCGCGTCCCTCAGGGAGAGCATCCGACTCTCCGTCCGCGGCATGCATCGCGCCGGGCAGCAACCCCGCAAAAACAATCAGACAGGCAAAATACCGAAGCAAGCCAACCTCCAGGCTGGGGAGTACATGTCACCGCTGACGATTGGAAAGCAGGCGCAGCGCATTGTCTCTGTATACCTTACGCAGAACATCCTCGGGAAGATAGAGCCCGTAGATATTCCACCGACCCTGGCGCGAAGCGTGCGAGGGGTACTCGAAGTATTCGTCATCTGTCTCAAGAAAACGATAGTAGAGCCGGTACATGTCGATGTCCGGCAGTAGGTCGGTTCCAAAGAGGATTCGATCCGCGTGGCGCAGAAAAAGGGCGCGTGCTCGATACGGTTGCCGTCCCAGCTCCGGGCTACGAGCGCTGATATCAACATGCAGATTGGGGTAGGTCTCTAGGAGAGAGTGGAGGTATCCAAGATCTTCCCCGGACTCGGCCAGGTGGGCCCCGACAAAGGTTGTTTCAGGGTGCCTGGCGATGACGCGGTTCCTTTGTTCGAGTAAGTCTCGCTTTGTATACTGCGCACCATAGAAACTCCAGTCTGGGTGCGCAGCGAGCTCTTCATAGCGCTCGTTGAACGCATCGATCGGCTCAAAAAAGGCGTCTGGATCGGCGGTGTGGAACATGACCGGTATGTTGAGCTGAGCAGCCTTTGAGAACACGGGTGCAAGCCGCTCGTCGTCAATCCGTAGAAGCGCGCCGCTCCCATCCCGCACGCTCAAGCCGAGGTCTTTCCAGAACTTGAGCCCGCACGCGCCGTGCTCGACCATCCGCTCCAGTCGATCGCACGTGAGGGCCGCGAAATCAGCGCGCTCCACGTCCTTCCAGTCCATCCAGCCGATGGTTGCGAACCGGCCCGGCGCCGCATCGTGCAAGCGACCCATCTGGCGGAGCGCCTCGTCGCCGGTCTGCATGGTGATGTTTACGATGAGCTCGACGTCGCAGGCATCCATGATGCGCAGGAGATCGCCCGCATCCTGGGAGTCGAGATGGTTGTGATAATCAATGACAGGGAAGCGCGGCCGCTCCACTACATGGATTGGCGTCTTGAGCGAAGAGCGTGGTTGAAAATCGCTTAAGCGGAGCGCCACATCTGCCCGGGCGCTGACCATTTGGACAAACCTGTCTTGGGGCTCCTCCGCCACTGCGCGTTTTCGCTCCATCATTGTGTATCGCCCGGATCCTGCGGTTAAGCTTCGTTCTGCGTGGCGATGGATGAGCCTTGGCGCTGCTGCCACCGGCCTCCGGTAAAGTCAGGAAAGTCCATCGGCGCGCTGCCGTGACTTACGGATGCAATACTCAGTGGCGTGACAGAAGACCAGGCCGCCGCATCGTAGACGTCCATATCGGGTGGCAGGCCCTGCCGCACACACTCGAGCAGACGGTAAAGCATGATGTAATCCATGCCTCCGTGGCCGCCAAGCTTCGTCGCAATTTCGCCCTCTTTCTTCCATAAAGGGTGCTCGTATTGCTTCCACTTATCAATCGTACCCCAGGCTTCGTCACTATTCTGTCGATCCAGATAAAGGCGAGGGGGGTAGTCTGCAAAGATGCCCTTGCTGCCCGCGATCAGGTTGATGCGATCGTAGGGGTGAGGCGTGGAGACAGTGTGCTTGACGGTAATGGTCCGTCCCCGCTCTGTCTTGATCAACGAGATGTTCATATCGCCAGTTACGTAGCGCTCTGCCATGCGCGGGTCGCCGGGTTGCAAGTGTTCCTTGCGGTACGCGTCAAGGCCCACCTGCGGCGAACTCATGGAGACAACATAGCTGAAGCGATCGCCACGCTGCACGCCCATGTAATTCGCCACGGGTCCCAGACCATGGGTGGGATAGAGGTTCCCATCGCGCAGGGTATGTTCAGTACGGCGCCAAAGGCCTTCGCCTGCGTTGGAAAAAAGTTCCTCACGCAGGTCATGCAGGTAAGCGCCCTCGCCGTAGAGCAGTTCGCCGAGGTGCCCATCGTGCACCATGCGCAGGATCAACGTTTCGTTATACCCGTAGCAGCAGTTTTCAAGCATCATGCAGTGTTTCCGGGTGGCTTCAGAAGCTTGCACGATCGCCCAGCACTCTTCGAGGGTGCGCACAGCCGGCACCTCAACGCAAACATCTTTGCCCTGCTTCATGGCGGAGATGGCCATTTCTGCATGCCAGATCCAAGGCGTTGCGACGATGACAAGGTCGATATCCCTGCGCTGCAGCAGCGACTCAAAAGCGTGCGGGCCATCGGTGTAAATTTGGGGCTTTTGCTGGCCGGCAGCTGCCACAAGACTGGCGGAGTACTCTGCCTTGTCCTTCACCACATCGCACAGGCTCACTACCTGTGCATTCGCAGCCAGTAGATTCTTAAGCAGCGAGGTACCGCGGCCTCCTGTGCCGATCACTGCAAGTCTCGGCTCCCTGCTGGCGAAAGGTACTCCGATCATCGACCCGGTCGCCCTCGTGGAGCTTGCGGGGGACGCCGCTTCGGCTTCGGAAACCGGCGCCACGCCTGCGCCGAGCGCCGAGGCCGCGGCGGCTGCGCTTGCTTCCATGAATCTTCTTCGCGTCCAGAAAGCTGTTCCAGCAGGCTGCCCGCTAGGCTCCATAACGCTCCCTTTTTCGAGGTAAAGTCGCTCCTGCAAGCCGCTCCATAGGAAAGCGTTCGCAAGAGATCGGTTTCGCTGAGATTAGGGCGCGAAACCGGGTTTTGTCAAAGAGAAAAACCCGGTTTGACGATGCCCGATGCCTAGTCGATCGTTCTCACGCGCGCTGTCCTTCATGCTAAAGTATCCATCTGTTCGCGCTGATGCAAAAGCAGATGAAAGTTATCCCTGAACTTACTGCTAACGTGCGGTTCTTGTCCCTGGGGAGGGATCGACCATGCATGAGGGTTCAGCCGCAGTAGAGAACACGCAGACGCATCGCAATCCCCAGGGTTGCTGCCTGAAGAGGCATGGTCATGCTGCCCGTGATGGGCCATGTGGGGGGTCGCCGAGGCAGCTCGGGCTTATCGGTGTCGCCATCTCCTTGCTTGCTGGTGTGCTTGGGCACTATATCCGGCGCTCGAACCCGAATTCCCTTCCGTCTTATTCGGAAAGCTGGATGTTTCTACGCATCTAACCAGATCAATGGCGCCGCCTATGAAACGTCGCATCGTGTCACAGGGCAGGGTAGGAACAGTGAAGCAGGCATTCAAAAGCAGTCGCACGAAAGCACCCCGGATAGAGGCCTCGCCCGAAGGGATGATGGTTGAAGAGCGGCGCATGCAGATCCTTCAAATCGTCCGATCGGAGGGGCGTGCCAAGGTCAACGACCTTGTGCGGCGATTCAAAACGTCCGCTGTTACCATTCGCAGTGACCTGAACGAACTGCACCAGAGAGGCGCAGTGCAGCGCTCGCACGGGGGCGCGGTGATCCAAGACACCGTCTTTCGCGAGTCGCCCGTAAATGAGCGAATCAACGACCACTTCGCGGAGAAGCAGCGGATCGGTGCCATGGCGGCCACCCTGGTTCAGGAGGGGGAAACGATTATCCTCGACTCCGGTACGACGACGCTTGAAATTGCACGGCGCATCCGCGACATTCGTAACCTGCAGGTCATCACGAATGGCTTGAACATCGCCGTTGAGCTCCTCGCATCGCGTACAATCCAGACCATCATTATGGGCGGGAGCGTGCGTAATGATTCAGCTTCCGTTGTAGGCCGGTCTACCGAAGACATGCTCGAGCAATTCTCGGCTGACAAGCTTTTTCTCTGCGGCGCCGGATGCGACCCCGAATTCGGGGTGAGCGGGACCAACCTCGATGAGACCATGGCGAATCGCGCCATGTTGCGTGCAGCTCGGGAGATTATTGTCGTCGCTGACTCGAGTAAGTTCAGCAAGCGGAGCATGTCGCTGATTGCCTCGTTCTCGGAAGTCGATCTGGTGATCAGCGACACGGGCATGGCGCTTGAGATGCAGGATCGGATTCGCTCCTTTGGTTGCAAGTTAGTCCTTGCTTAGTAGGCTTCTTTTCCTATCCTGCCTTAAAACGAGAAGCCGCCGAGGAAGGTGATCTGCCTTTGCTGTCCGGTTTCGAGCGAATCGAAGGTGCCGAACTGGGTAGTAAACTGATTGCCGCCGGGCACCGAGATGTCGCCGCTCGGTGTAAGAAACTGCGGGTGATTGAAGATATTGGATATCTGCGTAACGAACTGAAACTGGATCTTCTCACTAAGGTTGACCGATTTCGTCAAGGAGAGATGCGTCTGATAAAGATGCTGGCTTTCCAGGCTGTTCGGGAGAGCGTCACCGAAGTGGCCGGGTTGCGGCACAGCGAAAGCTGCCGCGTTGAACCAATTGTTGATACTCTTCCCGCCGGGTACGTCATTCGGGTTGCCCACACGGTCAGGCAGTCCACCAAAGGTCCCGGTGTTCGATGGATCTGCTCCATCATAGCGGGGAGAGAACCATAGGCCGGAGGCGAGATAGGTGATCACGCTCGTGGACCATCCACCAATGGCGCGGTCAACGAGGCCGCTGTCGGCGGCAAGAAATCGGCGTCCACGTCCAAGGGGCAGAGGCCAGACCACGCTCGCCGATGCATAGTGCCTGCGCGTCACACCGTCATTAGCCCAGTGGCTTAGCACATCATAAGGATTTTCCGTATCCAGGTAGTTCGCCAGGCTGCGCGCGAACGAGTAACTCCCATCCAGGGTGAGGCTGCTGACCCGACGCTTGACTTCAAGTTGCAGCGCATCGTACTTGGCGCTGCCGTTGAATCGCAAAAGACTGGTGCTGAAGAACTGAGGGTAGGGGCGCCTACTGGCGGTAAAGGGGGTGAGGCTTGGTGCGGGCAGGTTCGTATTGACAAGGTAGTTCAGCCCGCTACTGCGCGAACCTAGGTAGGAAGCGCGCAAGCCGATCCTGGCGATCTCTTCATCATAGCTACCGCTGAATTGCTGGATGTGTCCGTGGCTAAGTTGCCTCGGGTAGCCGGTAACACTCTGGCTGGGTACCTCTGCGCTCGAGGTTGTGGAAGGATAGGGATTTGGGAAGGAGAGCAGCGGCATCTGTCCTGGGGAGACTACGTTTTGGTAGATCTCGCTGATAGAAAAGGGACCAGTGGAACCGAGTTGGGGATTGATGGGCAAAAAATTGCTGAACGAGCCTGCGTTATCGAAGCGCGAGGTGTATACACCGTAGCCAGCACGTACCACCGCATGATCGTTCAGCGAATAGGCGCCTCCGAAACGTGGGACAAAGTTCGACTTATCCGCGATCCCTTGTACCGGCCCAGTGGTGACGGTAATGCTCGAGGGATAAAGGGCGCTCACCTTGGAGGCAGCAGCGGGGTCGACGATCACATCACCGGTGGCCGGATCCCAGTTGTACTCCAGATGATTGGTGGCCGACGGACTCCCATAGAGATCCCATCTTAGACCATAGTTCACAACGAGGCGACGGGATACCCTGAAGGAGTCTTCGGCGTAAAGACCATACTCGTTTAACTTCAGTTCCTGACCGGCAAGTGGGACTTGACGCTGCGTGCCCTGAGGGAGCCCGAGCAAAAAGTCAGCATAGGGAGCGCCAGTAATGGAGCCGTCAAAGGTAAATGTCCCGTAGTTCGGGACCGAACCGCGATAGGTCTGGAATTGTTCGAAGCCTCCGCCAAATTTCAAAACGTGTTTGCCAAGCTGCCAGTCGATGGCATCATTAAAGTTCTTGGTGTGGTTATCGTCCTTTACGCCGCCGGGCACGTCACTCAAGTAAGTCAGGCCCGAGATATCGACTTCAGGAAACCCCTGTCCCGTCAAACCGCTTGGATTTGCGCCCTCCAACCCGATCGTTGACAAGACCTTGCTTCCGTCGGGCGGTGTCTTGCCGGCCTCCTGCTGTCCATCCACGACATAGTCAATGGAGTAGCCAAACCGAAAGTTATTGACCACTTGTGCAGAGAGGATTTGCGTGTCTCCAGCGGCCCATTGTTGGTGGCGACGGCTTCTAGTCCAGATCAGGCTCGGCAGGCCATTATTTAGGACATAAGGCGTCTCTCGCATGAGCCAGCGCGCGAAGAGGGAATTGGTCTTGGTCACGTTGTGGTCGACCCGGGCAATCGGCCAATCGCCGCGGTACAGATCGCTGTTGAAAGGAAATTGGTAAGAGTAGTTGTTGACAGGAACGCTAGTCTTGGCATTCGCAACGGGATAATAGTTATTCTGAATCGCTGTAGCGACCGCACTGATGCGTGCAGCAGGAATGGTGTTACCCGCAAACGGAAGCCCCGTGGAAGGATCGAGAATGGTGCTTGAGAAAACACCGGCGCGCCAAGCATCTGTCGGCACATTGGCTAGGTAGGCGGTGCCGAGCGGGATGCGCTGCGCAAACCAAGCGCCATAGAAAAAAGTCCGATCCTTCCAAATCGGGCCCGAGCCCTCGATATCCCACTCGTGCTGCAGAAAGGGTGTTTTGCTGGTGTTGAAGTAGCCCGTGGCATCCAGGACCGAATCGTAGATGCGATACGTAGCGCGGGCGTGAAAGGCATCGGTGCCCCGTTTGGTGATCTCGCTGATCTGAACCGGAACCGGGCTCTCGGCTGGCGCGTTGAAGAGCGAAGCAGAGACCTCTTCAAAGAAAGTGGCGTTGTTGCTTTGTTGGCCGGCGAGATCGTTTGGAATGCCGTCAAAGTTCTGAGTCTGCTGCGACTGCTGCTCCCCATTTGCTACTGGCGAACCGGAGCCACCCTGCACGCCAGCAAGCGTCGTCAACATGGCGAAGGTTGTTGGGTAAGTGGTGACCTGGGGGGATTCCTCATGCTGTCGGGCGGTGAAGGTGCCCGAGATCGTGGCGGCTTCCGTGTTGATCACCGCCGCCCCTGCGGAGACCGTGATCTGCTCAGCAGCCGAACCGAGCGACAGTTGCGCATCGACCTTCCGGATCTGTCCGCTGTCGAGCACAATATTTTCCGCGACAAACTCTTTGAAGCCGCTGGCCGAGCAGCGAAGCTGGTAGATCCCGGGCTTAAGTTCGTCAAACTCGAAGTCGCCGTCACCGTGCGAGCTGACACGCCGCACAACCTGCCCAGTCGCAGGCTCAACCAGGGTGAGGTCGGCACCCGGTATCAGGCTGCCAGAGGTATCCGTGATCGTGCCGCGGAGGCTAGCATTGACGGTCTGGCCGCTGGTCCACGGGGATGCTCCAACGAGGAGCCCGAACGATATGATCAGTGAAACTAGCCTTTGCGCGCTCCGCGCAGGCATGTACTGGAAACTCGCTTTTCTGAGACGGCTCATGTACACCCCCCTCACGCTTGGCGCCGAACTGGGAAGAAGAGTAGCCGCGGCTTCTCCTGAAGGCGACTGAGTGCCTGATTATGAATTACGTTTGCTTGCGAAGCAACCACTCTTTCGCTTTCGAACCTCTTTGTTTGCCATGGTTGCGTTTCGAGCCTGGCCGGGGCCTCTTTATGGGCGCCTTGCTGAAGCCCGATTCTGCGGGCTTGAGATTCGTATGCCGGAAGTTGTTCCGGGAGCGCGAGAGTGGGCTTTTGGCTCTTCCAAGGCCTCGCGCGTGACGACCCCTGTATCGGATCGCGGCGCATGGATGTGCGCCGAACGCACATCTCGATGCAGGCTCCTGGCCCGCATGGTTTCTCGTTCTGACAGACGAGCAAGGCGATGCTGTTGGTGAGCATGCCTCCGGCGCCGGGGAAAGCCCGCGTGCACCGCAACTTTTCTCGCCAATCAGGAAGCGCTGAAGTTATGCTTCAGCACAGACGAGCTTTTGAGCAAGCCGCATCTTTACGAACAAGGCCGGGGCATATCCTATCGTGGTGGTCACATATTGAGGCAAAACCAGATCGACTCTGTGTTGTATGGAAGGTTTCTCCTGTTGATTGCAGGGCTGGGCGGCCTGCTCTACGGCATCGACGTCGGGATCATCTCGGCAGCACTTCTCTATCTTGGCAAGACGATTGACCTGACCGTGAGCCAGACCTCGGCTGTGGTGGCCGCGGTGCTCGGGGGCAGCATGTTGTCCTCGCTTGTCGCCGGCTTCCTGGCCGACTGGGTGGGCCGCAAAAAGATGATGATCTTCAGCGGGCTGCTTTTTATTTCAAGCGTGGTGCTGATTGTCATCTCACACGCCTTTCTTTCGCTCTTCTTAGGGCGCCTGCTGCAGGGGCTCAGCGGCGGCGTGATCGCGGTAGTCGTTCCGCTGTACCTGGCTGAGTGCCTGAGCGCTGAGACCCGTGGCCGGGGCTCGGCGATCTTTCAGTTCATGCTGACCTTCGGTATTGTCGTAGCTGCGCTTACCGGCTTCTACTATACCCACCAGGCAGAGGCTGCCATTGCCGCGGCGGCAGGCGACCCGGTGCTTGTGCGGGCCGCTCAAAACCATGCATGGCGCGGCATGTTTCTATCCGTCGTCTATCCCGGCATCCTGTTTTTCGTAGGCTCTTTTTTCTTGAGTGAGACGCCGCGATGGCTCTTTGCGCAGGGACGTCGCGAGGATGCATTCCAGTCGCTTCGCCGTTCCGCCTCAGAGCAGCAGGCCACGCTCGAGATGGAGGAGATGGAAGCACTCGCCCAGGAGAACAAGAGCAAGGCGGTGACCGGCAGCGGCTCGCTGCTGCAGCGCAAGTATGTTTTTCCTTTTGTCCTCGCCTGTGCCATCCTCGGCCTGAATCAGGCCACGGGCATCAATTCCGTGCTGCCTTACCTTGCCACGATTCTCAAGCAGGCCGGCATGTCGGCCGGCCATGCAACGCAGGGCGACCTGAGCGTCAAGGTTCTCAACTGTTTGATGACGGTGCTGGGCGTGGCGCTGATTGACAAAAAGGGCCGAAAGTTTCTGCTCTCGCTCGGCACCGGAGGCATCGTCGTCGCCATGCTTTTGCTCGCGTTTTTCTTTCATGGGTTCGAGGCGGCTCGCGTCGACATTCAGTCAAAAGTCCAGGCACAGGTTCACGATGACCGGCTTGTACTCACCGCGGCCACGGTGCGCGGCTGGAGCGCGTCTGCGACAGGGCCGGGCGCGCTGACGGTTCTCTATTCCTATGGAAGCGGCGACAAGCTCGCCACGCTGATCGGCAACGACACCTTGAACGTTGTGCCTGAGGCAGGCGGTCCGAGCGGTCCGCTGCTCATTCGCCATGCGTACCTGGGCCCGGTTCCGCAGCAAAGCACGGGCTGGGTGGTGGCGCTCTGCCTGGGCTTGTTCATCGCCTGCTACTCGGCGGGACCGGGCGTGGTGGTCTGGCTTACCTTGTCCGAGCTGATGCCGACCCGCATCCGCTCGGCCGGCATGGGTATCGCGCTGCTGCTTAACCAGGGCGTGGCCACGGTATTTGCAGGCATCTTTCTTCCCGTGGTTTCACGCTATGGCTACTATGCCATGTTCACCACCTGGGCACTCTGCACGACGCTTTATTGCCTCACCTCGTTATGCTTTCTGCCAGAGACAAAAGGCAAGTCTCTGGAAGAGATCGAGCGCGGGTTCGAGGCGGCTTAGCTCTTCGCGGGGCCAGGCGGACACACTGCTGTCGACACGGCTGCAGGCGGTCGAAGCCTGGCTCCGAGGCTGCTGATGGCTCGCGCTACTGCTTGAAAGAGCTATGGTCTCTCGGCGACGCGCCGGGCCTCAAGATCAGCGCGCACGCGGGCCTGGCTGCAAGGCGCGCGCGCTTCGAGGGTGCGATCGCGTCTGCTCAGTAGATGTTGAAGTGTTGTACGACGCGGTTGATGACGCCTCGCGGGCTGGGCGCATCGGGTTTCAGGCCGCGCGCCATAGAGCAGAAGAGCGCGAGCAGTTGTCCGAAGATCACATCGAGTGCCGGCCTGTAGAGATCGTGAATGCTCTCCTGCAGGGGTAAGTAGACCTCGCAACAGGAAGCAAATTGTGCCTGGTGTGGTGCCGGACCGACGACGATTCTTTCGCCGGCGATCTTCTTTGCGCCGAGCTCGAGCAGCAGGTCGCGTGCGTAGAGCGCGCCCGGCAGATGCTCGGAAGCAAAGCAGACCAACAGTGTGCCCGGGCCAAGCGCTGCCATGGGGCCGTGGCGCAGACCGAGCACGGTCTCGGACATCGTGAGCACCTGCCCAGCGGTCATCTCCAGCACCTTCAAGGCCGACTCCTTGGCAACGCTCGCGAGTGCGCCCGAGCCTATAAAGCAGATGCGCTCATAGTGCAGCGACGCGATACGCTGCGCCTGGTCTGCTGCGCGCTCCAGCAGTGCGGACGCGGCCTGCACCAGGCGTTCGTGAACAGGAACATAGTCGGAGAGAGACCAGGCGTGAGCAAGGCACTGTCCCAGCAGGATCATGTTGGTAAAGGAGCTTGTCATGGCGAGGCTGCGATCGTTGACCGCATCGTCAAGCACCACCACACAGGCGCGCTGCGCGCGGGCGCACACTTTGATCATCTGCGCCCTTGCATTGCAGGTCACGACCAGATGGGCGATCTCAGGGTAGCTCTCGATCGCACGCTCCAACGCGGCGACACCCTCGGGCGAATCGCCCGAGCGCGAGAAAGATATCCACAGGTACGGACGCCCCGCGACGATGTAGGTTTCAAGATTGGGCAGCAGATCGGTGCTGGCGCAGGGGAACACCTCGCACCCCCACGCCTGCCTCAGCAGCAGTACCAATGCCTGGCCGATGTAATCCGATGTTCCGGCCCCTACCAGCAAGACCGTAGGACGCTTTTCGAGCGCGTCGCGAACTCCGCTAGCCTCGAGAAAGCGCACGATCTTCGACTCGGCCTGACGAAAGACGGAAAGCGTGGTCTTCCACGTATCGGGCTGCTGGGCGATCTCACGGGGAGTAAAGCAAAGACCCCGAGCCTGTTTTTGTTCTTCGTCCAGTGAGACAAGACTGGTCAGTATAGGCACGATTTTCCTTTGCCAAGCGACAGTGCTTGATACTCTGACAGCAAACGCAATCAAACACAAGCAAGAATAACCATACGCCGGCTCGAGATCAAAACCATGAGACCGCCGGCCAGGCAAGGAGAAGGGCATGGCTGGCGGCGGAACGGAAAAGCGCTTTGACATCACTCTGGCTGGCGAGACCAACCTCGATCTGGTCCTCTATGGCCTGCCCGAGCAGATGCCTGTAGAGCGGGAGCTTCTGGCTTCGGGTTTTCAGCTCACGCTCGGTGGTTCGTCGTCGATCCTCGCGCACAATCTTGCCAGGCTCGGAAGCCGCGTTGGCTTCGCCACGCGGGTGGGGCGAGACGAGATGGGCGCGCTTGCCGTCGAGCGGTTGAAGCAAGCGGGGCTCGATCTATCACAGCTCACCTACAGCCCCGAGCGAGCAACCGGGGTCACGTTGCTGTTGCCTCACGGAGCAAATCGCCATATCCTGACCTACCCCGGCGCCATGGCCGAGATGACCACGAATGATCTCGATCTGGAGCAGCTTTCTTCTTCCCGCCACTTTCATCTCTCCTCTCTGTTCCTGCAGGCCGGCATGCACTTGGGATTGCCAGAACTCTTTGCATCCCTCAAGAAACTAGGTCTGACTCTATCGCTTGATACCAATGACGATCCGGAGGATCAGTGGGCAGGCGTACTGGATCAGCTGCTGGATCAGATTGACGTCTTGCTGCCGAACGAGGATGAGTTGAAAAGAATGACCCGGGCACCTACCTTAGAACGGGCGCTCGATGCATTTGCCGGCCGTGTACCCCTGATTGTGGTCAAGTGCGGGGCGCACGGCGCGGTGGTCCAACAGGGGCGAGCGCGCACCTGGATCGACCCGGTTTCGGTGCAGCCGGTCGACACGATCGGTGCAGGGGATAGCTTTGACGCAGGCTTCCTGCATGCGTTTGTGCGCGGCCAGACCGCGGTCCAAGCAGCGCATCTGGGAGCAGCCGCCGGTGCGCTTTCGACGCTGCGGCCGGGCGGCACCGAGGCCTTTCGCGATGCCGCGCTGCGGAACAAGTTTCTGGCAGGCTTTCCGCGGAGTACGGACAGCTAGAGCTTTTTCTCCTCGTCTCCCGAAGCCTCGACGAGCGCCGGCACCGGGGTATCCGGGGCCAGCGGAGGCTTCCGTTTATGCCAATCAGTTGCCTGCTGAAAGGCATAGGCGAGTGCCAGCACCTTGCCCTCGGAGAAGTGCGGTCCGGCGATCATTAGCCCGACCGGCAGCCCTTCTTTCGAGAAGCCGCACGGCAGGCTCAGCGCCGGGATTCCGTAAACATCAAACGGAGCCGTATTGGTGCAACCCGAGGTCGGATCAAAGAAGTCGTAGGCCTTCTTCGGCTTGCGGTCGGCCATTTCTCTTGCCAGCGACTCGCGGATCGTCTTGGGCAGGCTGGTCGTTGTGGGGACGACGACGAGATCGATCTGCTGATCCTTGAACGCGGCATCGACGGTACGGCGAATCGTAGCAAGTGTAGCGTGGGAGACGGCACTGTCAGCCGCGGTAGAAGCTGCGGTGATCTCTTTCATGTCGATGACAGTCGGCGGCATGTAGGCCATTCCAGAGGACTTGATAAGCGGTTCGTGATAGGCCGCAGTATCTCCCAGACCGGTAAAGAAGTTATCTCCCTGCGGCATATCTGGCAGGGTGGCGCGTGAAGTAATGCCTTGAGTCAGGCTCGCCAGTACCTCGCAGGCCGTGCCGACGACCTCGGCGACCTCCGGCTCCAGGTGGTCATAGAACTCCACCGGGGCGCCGAGGCGAAAGCCGGACACAGGCTGCTTCATAGACTGCATATAGTCTTCGGCTGGATGCTCGACGCTGAAGATATCGAGGTTATCGTAGCCGGCCATCTGGGTAAGCATCATGGCGACATCTTCGACAGTGCGCGCCATGGGCCCGCAGTGGTCGAGCGAGGCCTCGCAGGGGATGATCCCGCGGATGGAAACCAGGCCCGCGGTCGGCTTGATGCCTACCACGCCGCACCAGGATGAGGGCACGCGAATGCTTCCGCCTGTGTCTGTACCGAGCGCCGCGTAACAAAGTCCCGCAGCCACGGATGCGCCCGAGCCGGACGAGGAGCCTCCGGTGATCCTTGCCAGGGCCCAGGGATTGCGGGCCGGGCCAAAGTAGGAGACGTCTCCTGTGCAGCCGAGCGCGAACTCGTGCAGATTTAATTTGCCCAGGATCACTGCGCCGGCTGCGTCGAGCCGTCGCACGACCTCGGCATCCTCTGTAGGAACGCGCGCGCGAAACATGGGACTGGCAGCAGTGGTGCGCGTGCCCGCGGTGTCGATGTTGTCTTTGAGCGCAATCGGTATGCCGTGCAAGGGGCTGCGAAACCTGCCCGCACGGGCCTCTTGATCGAGCCTGGCTGCCTGCTTGAGCGCCTGCGTGGCCATGATGGTGATGTAGGCGTTGAGCTTAGGATTGTAGACATGGATGCGGGCTAGCGCCGCCTGGGTAAGTTGGGTGGAGGTGACGGTGCGCTTGTGGATCAAAGCGGAAACCTCAACCAGGCTGAGGCCGGGCAGGTGGTCGTCGGCTTGGTCGATGACGGCGCCTGCCGACGACGCGGGCCAGGGAGCGATGAGTTTGGAGAAGGCGAGCGCGCCAGCACACCATGCTGCAAAGTCGCGTCGCGAAATCGTTCCCATCAAATCTTTTCTCCTCTGAGGTGAAGAACGTGCTGCGACTTGCATCACGAAGCGCAGATGGTGCTTCGCATAGAGGCGCGTGTTGCAGGAGGAATCCGACTAGCGTGGTGCACTTACCACGGGCAGGTCGATATAACTCGCATTGTCTCGCGCGTGGTAGATGCGCTCGGTAGCCTTCTTGTAGTCTGCCGGCTTGGCAAAGAAAATATTCGGGATAAAGGTCTGCGGGTTGCGATCGTAGAGCGGAAACCAGCTGGACTGCACCTGCACCATGATCCGGTGGCCGGCAAGAAAGACATGGTTTGCTGCCGGAAGCGCAAACTTATAGAGCTGGGGAGTGTCCGGAGAGATGGCTTTGGCCGCAGCAAGGCTCTCCCGATAACGTCCGCGGAAGATATCCATGGAGATGGGGAGTTGATAGCCGCCCATCTCCGCCTGCCCCGCCACCTGGTCAGGGTATACATCGATCAGCTTGACGACCCAGTCCGCGTCTGTGCCGCTGGTTGCGGCAACCAGGTTGGCGATCGGCTCGCCGCTGATCTTCAAGGGTTCGGTCAGTACATCGGTCTTGTAAGTCAACACGTCCGTGCGTCCTGAAAACTCGCGCTGATCGTCCACCAGCCATCGCACCCAGGAAAGGTCGGGCGTGTAACCTACCGGCTGGCTGGGCCGCGCGCGAAAAGGCACAGGCTTGGCCGGATCCGACACATACTCGTCGGGGGGCTCGCCGCTCGATGGAGCAGTAAAGCTCAGCTTTGCCTCCGGCTGCAGGTAGAGCGGGGTCGCCTTTGGTGTGCACCCTTGCTCGCAGCCCGAGGGCCAGGACCGGAGACGTTGCCAGCGGTTGGTTCCTGTCTCAAACGCGGTGACAGGGGCGAGGCCGAGCGCGGGAGCATGCTCCTGCAGATAGTGTGCGAGGAAGGGGGCCAGAATCTGCTCGCGAAAATAGAGGCCGGTGTCGCTGCGAAACTTGATAGGGCCGAGGGAGTCAGCATCTTCGATCTCCTGCCCGTGGTGCCACGGCCCGAGTACGAGAAAGAGCTTGTCGTGGTGAGTATCTGCGGCGGCCAAAACCTTGTAGACGGCGAGCGCGCCGTAGATGTCTTCCTGATCCCAGAGACTATGTACCAGCATGGTTGGTACGCTGAAAGGCTCTCCAGCCAGGACATGATCTACCGCCTGTTCACTCCAGAAGCTGTCATATGCAGGATGCTGGGTAACCTTGTTCCAGAAGCCGATCTGCTCCATGTTGCGTTCGCGGCCGAGTTCTCCACTCGAACCGGCGTGCATGTAGGTATCGTAGTCGTCAAAATTACTGATCAGCCAGCGCTGGCTGTTATCGCGTGTCGCGGCCTGCTCGTAGATGTAAGGGATATTCTGCTCGCGGAAGGCCCCGTTGTGAAACCAGTCATCCCCGCGCCAGCCATCCACCATCGGGTTCATGGGGACCACGCACTTGAGCGCAGGATGCGGATGCACGAGCGGCATGAGCGCGAGAAAGCCATCATAGGAGATACCAAGCACACCTACCCGGCCATTTGACTCCGGAACATTCTTTACCAGCCAATCAATCGTGTCGTAGGTGTCGGTCGACTCATCGACAGGCGTGGGGTTGAGAGGCCCATGCAAAGGACGATTCATGATGAAGTCGCCTTCACTCCCATACTTGCCGCGAATATCCTGGACCACGCGAATGTAACCGCCGGCGATGATCGTCTCGGTGGCGTTGTCGTAACCCCACAGACTGGCGCCGAGCTGCGTGCTGGGCGTGTTCGCGATCAGCGCGGCCGCGTTATACGGCGTTCGGGTCAGCAGGATGCCCGCGCGCTTTGCTCCCTTGGGAAGAACAAGGATGGTGCGCAGCCTGACACCATCCCGCATCGGGATCATCACTTCGCGGCGCTGGTAGTCCATGCCGTAGGTAGGCGGCTGGAAGTTGGTGGGCGTCTCACTCGGGTAAGCGGGGTACATTGGTGGGCTTTGCGCAAGCGCGGGCGCAGCGAGCAAGAAGCAAGCCAGTACTGCGAGGGGAGCCCGCAGAATTCCCGTTGCCATCCAAGCCATGACAAAGTGCCTTCTAAGGAAGTGTGATTGCCGTCCGATGCCTGATGCACCCGGCTTGAGCGTCCGCTTTTGCTTGGCGGCCAGGCTCACTGTCGCGCATTGAAGAGCGCGGCCTTTGCCGCCCGCCTAGAGCGCCGAGCGGCCTCGACCGAAGACCAAGTACAGAATGATGATCAGCAGGATGAGGCTGATGCCGCCGCCGCCGTAATAGCCGACACCGGGCCCCATGTAGGCGCCGCCGCCGCCGAACAACAGGAGTAGGATCACGAGAATCAAGATAAGTGGCATGCGCCGGAGTCTAGCACAAAGCGCAAGGAGCGCGCAGTAAGTTTTGGCATCGCCAAGCAGTCAACCGGTGGCCGGCTCAGTGAGCAGCGACGGGGCCGGCTGCTGAAGTGAGCCGTTCCAGGCCCGTTCCCCGCTCGGCAAAGCCCGGTATGGTGACAGGCAAGTGTCCTCGGATAGAGAGTTCGCCGAACAGAGCGCCAACCAGGCTCGCGGCCGACTCCGGCGTGTCTGAGAAAGTGCACAGATACGTATCGATGCCGGGCACGTCGCCAGCGAAATAAGGGTTGCCGAAGGCGACCACCGCCGTTTTACCCGCTCCACGGCTGAGCATTCGTTCCAGTAGCTGTGACGCATCCCCGCTGATGCTGGCCGAGCCTTTCTGCTGGCCCGCGGTGACGCGCCGTGCGCTGGGTACAGCCTCGGCGAGGGCAATGACCGCGGGCGCCTTGTCTGCCGCCGCCAATACTTGCTCGGAAATGGTGGCGACGTTGCTTTGATCGACGTAAAGGACATTCGCAGCGGGTGCTCTTTGCCGAAGCTGCCGCACAAACGCGCGTGCTCCCTCGCTTCTTCGCGCGTCATCGGTAAAGATGACGGCAAGCAATGCCGCCTGGTTCTTGGTCGAGGTATCGGCCGGAAAAGGCGTGGCGCGAAAGGGAACGAGCGCGTGCTCATCCTTGACGAGGGTCACGGCCCGGTCGGCAACCTTTTGTGCGAGCGCCACATCAGCAGGCCGGGCCAGATCGCGACTTACTGCAGCCAGATCGACCAGACGCTTCTTGTCTAATCCGACCGAGGCTTTCATACGAAGGATCTTGAGCACGCTTGCATCGATCCGCTGCTCGCTCAGGTTCCCTTGGCGCACAGCATGCAGCAGCCCGGTATAGGCGCCGTCGAGATCTGCGGGGATGATGACCATGTCGTTGCCGGCACGTACTGCCTCCACTGCTTCGAGCGACGAGATCTCGTGAGCCGAGCCCGGGAACACACGCGTGAGCGCGCCCATATCAAGGGCGTCGGTGACGACGAGCCCGTGGAAGCCCAACTCATTTTGCAGTAAGCCCGTCACCACCCGCGAGGAGATACTTGCAGGCCGATCCGGATCGGGCTCAATGGCCGGGACCGTGATATGGGCGATCATCACCGAGTCAACCCCGGCAGCCACGGCAGCGCGGAAAGGAACCAGTTCTACCTGATCGAGGCGTTCGCGGGTG
The DNA here is from genome assembly GCA_964658225.1 of Vulcanimicrobiota bacterium. Classification (GTDB taxonomy): domain Bacteria; phylum Acidobacteriota; class Terriglobia; order Terriglobales; family Acidobacteriaceae; genus EB88. The sequence continues at coordinate 19,099 of CAZZYH010000012.1, forward strand.
GCGTTGGAGCGGGCCAGCGTGAGGTGCGAATCGGTATCGGTATCGCCATGGCCCGGAAAGTGCTTTACCGTGGTCAGCAAACCGGCGCCGCGTGCGCCCTCGATGTAGGCGGCAACCATGGCGGCAACCTGATGCGGGTCTTCGCCGAACGAGCGTGTGTTGATGATCGGGTTGGCGGGATTGGAGTTGACGTCGGCCACGGGAAACCAGTTCCACTGCACACCGACCGCGCGCGCCTCCTGCGCGGTCACACGGCCAAACTCGCGCACCAGCCCAGGGTCAGCCGCGGCACCAAAAGCCATCGCCGGAGGAAAGCCGGTCGCGCCGATCAGGCGCATGGACAAGCCGCGCTCAAAGTCCGCGGCAAATAAGAGCGGATATTTTGATTCCTTCTGCAGTGAGTTGGTCAGCGCAGCGGCCTCAAGCGGACCGCTCTTGAGCAGCGAGGCGCCCTCGGTGAACACGGTCACGCCGAAACCACCTACGTGATACTTCTCTATCTCCTGGCGCAGCAGTTGGGCATCGGGGCTGTCCACGTTCATGAACTCAACCCGGGCCCAGACCATAATCATCTGCCCTATCTTTTCCTCAAGGGACATGTGGCGAAGGGTGCTCTGTGCCCAGCGCTCTCCCTTGTGGTCCAGGCTGACCGCATGCACCGGGCTGGCCAAACCCTTCGCCGAAACCTGTGCGGAAACCACCAGTGGGAGAATCCATGCAAGGGAAACCCATGCCGCGGCCAGCCGCCATTTCACACCCAATGCCCGCTCCTTTCGATCCATCCAGTCAGTAAATGAGATACTTTGCACGCACTGTTACAAATTGCTCCAGGCCCTCACGCCAGTCGCCGGCCACGCGACGCGGGTCTTCGCCTGCTGCGATTGCGTCCAGGCTGCGCTTGCTGCGCATCAGGGTATCCAGCCCCTCCAGCTTGTACTGGCTGGGATAGAGCTTGAGCAGTGCGGATGCGATCTCCAGCCCCAGCTCCGGACCATCGAGCGCGTCGCGATCGGTCACCACCAGGTTCACGCCTCCGCAGCTCTGGTTGGCAAACACAGATGCGCCCGGTGTAAATCGTACCGGAACAAAGCGTACGCCATCGAGCTCCCGCGCGTTGAGGTATTTCGCGAGGGTGATCTGGTCGATCCAGGGCGCACCCACCACTTCAAACGGTGTATCGGTGCCGCGCCCAACCGAGATGTTTGTGTCTTCGATCATGCCGATGCCGGGATAAAGAACAGCTTCGCCCAGGCTGCGCAGGTTCGGCGAAGGATGGATCCAGAGCTCGCCCGTAGCATCAAACCAGTCACCGCGCAGCCAACCCTCGAGCGGAACCACCGTCAGCCTCGCGCCGATGCCCCGCTCGGTATTGAACATCTTGGCCAACTCACCGATGGTCATGCCGTGACGGATCGGGGTCTGCGCGTAACTGACAAAGCTCTCCCGCCCAGCATCGGCGACCGGTCCCTGCAGGTAGGAACCATTGATAGGGTCCGGGCGATCGAGCACGATCATCTCCTTGCCCGCCTTGGCCGCGGCCTCCAGAAAGTAGCCTAGCGTGCTCTCATAGGTGTAAAAGCGCACTCCGACATCCTGGATGTCATAGACGATCAGATCGAGCCCGGCCAGCTCAGCCTCGGTGGGGCGCCGGCTCGCGTCGCTCTCGCCATACACACTGTAGACGGTCGCCCCGGTCGCCGCATCGTGGGTGTTGCCGATATCGACCGTATCGAGCGTACCGGCTATGCCGTGCTCGGGGCTGAAGATCGCGGCCAACCGAATGCCCGGGAACCGGGCCAACACATCGGCCGTGCGACGCCCTGCCGCATCGATTGCCGTCTGGTTTGTGACCAGTCCGATCCGCACCGGGTGGACCGGATCTGGATGCAACTCGCGAAGCGCATGCGCCTCAAGGACATCAATCCCTGCATGCACGTCTCCGTTGCGATGGGTGATCCGCCGCGCTGCGGTCATCGATTCGTTGTACCCGGTAATGCGCGCAAGCGCCATCCGGTCTGCTTGCGTCGGAGAAAGTTCGAGAGACGCCGTGACCGCGGTGGCCACACGCGCGCGAAGAGAGACTGCAGATTTGCCGCCGCGCGGGTGGACGGCGTTGGTCAGCAAAATGATATATGTATCCGTGACTGGATCAATCCACACAGATGTGCCGGTGAATCCGGTATGTCCGAACGAGCCTACCGGCAGCAGTTCGCCGCGATTGGACGAAAAAGGAGAATCGATATCCCAGCCCAGCCCGCGCAGGCTCGCGGCGTTCGCCGGCTGTTGCGGCGTGGACATCTTGGCCACGGAGCCTCGGTTCAGCAGGCGGAAGCCGCTCAGCATGTCTTCAGCAAACTTCGCGAGATCATCCGCGGTCGAGAATAAGCCGGCGTGTCCGGCGACCCCGCCCATGCGCCTCGCCGTGGGGTCGTGAACGACACCGCGTAGCATGCGACCCTGCTCGTCATATTGCGTGGGTGCAATCCTTGCGGTCCACCCTGCGGGTGGAAGAAAGCCGGTCTCCTGCATGCCGAGGGGTGTGAAGATATGGGCCTGCGCATATTCGTTGAGCGGCATGCCTGAAACCTTCTCGACAATAAAGCCGAGCGTCTCGAAGTTGATATCGCTGTAGACAAAGCGGGAGCCGGGCGGATCCGCAGGCTTCTGCTGCATCGCCAGGTGAAAGGCGGTATCACGCCCTTGCCATGCCTGTTTCAAATCAAGATCAGGGGGCAGACCGGAGTAATGGGTGAGCAACTCGCGCAGGGTGATGTCCTGCTTGCCGGCTTGCGCGAACTCCGGCAGGTATGTGGACACGGGCTCGTTGAGCCGCACGCGGCCCTGCTCGAACAGTTGCATCACCGCGGTTGCCGTGGCGATGCACTTGGTAAGCGAAGCCAGGTCGAAGATCGTATCCACGGTCATCGGCTCGCGCACAGGCTCAAGCGAGCGCATGCCAAAGGCTTTGCGATAGACGACCTTGCCGTTGTGCCCGACGAGTACAACGCCGCCAGGAATGCTGCCCTGCGCGATCGCATCCGCCATGATGGCGCTGAGCTTGCCGTCCAGCGCGGCAGAGTTGCCGGCCGGGGCCGGGGAGGAGGCCGCGCAGAGACTCGCCAGCGCACAGGCCAGGAGCGCGAATCCGCAGCAGGAGCGAAGCAGGGGGAAGACACATCGCAGCAGCCCGGCGGTGGATCGCGATGCGCCCCTCATAGCTCCCTCGCTTGCAAGGGCCGCGCGCGCGCACCGGAACCAGGTGCGAGCAGACTTGCGCTCAAACCGACCAGAAAAGTCACCGCAGTACCAAGGACCACGTACCAGGGAAACGCAACGCTTGTCGCTTTCCAGAGATAGACATTGAAGAGAAAGCCGCAGAGCATGCCTGCCATCGCGCCTCGCTCGGAGGCGCGCCTGGTAAGCACCCCGAGGAGAAAGACACCCAGCAGCGCACCATAGGCGACCGAGGCAATCGACAATCCTGCTTCGAGCACTTTGCCGCCCTGTCGCGCCAGCAGCGCCATGCCAAAGAGAATCGCTCCCCAGCCAAGGGTTGCCACGCGTGAGAGTTGCACGCGGTGTTCGTCTGTCGAGCGAGGACGCCACCGCGCATAAAAGTCGACGATACTTGTCGAGGAGAGAGAGTTGAGCGCAGCGCTCAGGTTCGACATCGCGGCTGCGAGGATGGCCGAGATCAGCAGCCCACTGAGTCCGCGCGGCAGGCGCGAAACGATAAAGGTGGGATAGATGGTATCGGTCCGCGCAAAGGGCGTCGCCGGGGGAGACACTTTGTAGAGCACGAACAGCATCACGCCGATCAGCAGAAAGAGGGAAAACTGAAAGAAGACAGCGGCGCCACTGGTCATCAGCGCCAGCTTTGACTCCCCCTCGGTGCGCGCAGCGAGCAGTCGCTGCACGATGAGCTGGTCGGTGCCGTGGCTGGCCATGGTAAGGAAGGCCCCGCCCAGGATGCCCGACCACAGCGTATAGGTCGTCGAGAGGTGGAACGAAGTATCGAAGAGGCGGAATTTGTGCGCGCTTTCCGCAAGGCGCAAGACCGTGGGCCAGCCGCCGGGCACAAGGTGGAGAATCGTAGCGAGGCCCACCAGCGTCCCGCTGACATAGATGCTAAGTTGCACAACATCAGTCCAGATGACAGCCGCCATACCTCCTTCAAACGTGTACACCAAAGTCAGAATAGTGACAATGGAGATAGCCGCCAGGTCGCGGCCAAAGTCGCTCATGGCAGAGAATTGTTGAGCCAGGGCTACTTTCACGACGATGGCCACGGCAAAAACGCGCACCCCTTCAGCGGCGGCGCGGGTCAACAGAAACAGGCCCGCTGTGAGCGCTCGCAGGCGCTGCCCGAAACGGCGGTCGATCAACTGGTAGGCGGTGACCAGCTCGCCGCGAAAATACTGTGGAATAAAAAGATAGGTTACGAGGACGCGCCCAACCAGGTAGCCGATGACAAGCTGCAGGAAGCGAAAGTCTTTCTCATAAGCCAGCCCGGGCACGCTGATGACGGTCAGCGTGCTGGTCTCGGCCGCGACGATCGAGAGCGCAATGGCCCACCAGGGGATCGTATTGTCGGCCAGAAAGTAATCCTTGACCGTGCGTGCCTGGCCGCGAAAGCGCAGGCCGAACAGCGTTACCCCGGCAAGGTAGGCAACAATGACGGCAAGATCTACTGCATGCAATCCCATCCTGCAATCCTCAAAGCCCTGGTTTGAATAGGAACGCCGCCACCTTCCGGCGCGACTCTGCCCCGGCCATCTTGTGCCTGGCGTCATCTTACGGGATGGTTCGCCGCAGCAGTCACCGACTTTTCAGCCCCGCTTGGGCCCGCCGCGGGTCATCTGTGTACAGAACCTACTGGGGTGTCCAGCGGGGATGGGTCGTGAAGAGCCCTCCCACGAAGCCTAACCGGTAGACCAGAAACATGCCGAAGCACAGGCTCACGAGCCCCGAAGCAAGACGCAAATAGCGGCTCAGCAGAGGCAGCCGGTCACCGGCGTACACCAGCGGCAGGGACATGGCGGCAGTCACCGCCATCATGCCCAGCATGGTTCCGGCGCCGAAGATCACCAGGTAGCCGACCGCCCACATAGCATTGTGAATGGTGGACAGCACCAGCAACGACACCGCCGCTGAGCCGGCGAGACCGTGCACCAGGCCGATCCCCAGCGGCCGGAGAAACTGGTAGGCCCCGTAGTGAGTGAAGCTGCGCCTCAGCCAGCCCGGATCGCCGGGCGCCGGCGCCCGCGTAGATGTTTGGCCACTGGTAGCCGACCGTGTGGGTGGTGGTATCGAGCGTGTTGGTGTACTGGGTGGTCTGCGCCTGCAGGGTGCCGGTTAGCGAGTAGAAGTTCGAGCCCAGCAGCGTGATGTTGTACATGCCGAAGCCGCCCCGGACCGAGGTCTTGTCATCGCCGAAGGGCCGATAGGCAAAGCCGAAGCGCGGCATAAAGCGCAGGTGCGGCACCTTCTTGAGGCCCAGCGGATACCCGGCCTGGCTGTTGGAGAGCACCGGCATGCAGGGCGCGCCGTTCACCGTGCCGCCGGTTCCGTAGGGTGCGCAGGCATTGGCGCTGGCCAGAAAACTCGTCGCCAGCAGGGCCTGCTTGCCGTCAGGGTAGATAGACGCTCCTGACAGGGGTTGGCTGGGATCGAAGTTGCCGATATCCCCGCCCGGGTCGTAGTAGGCGGGGTGGTACTCGTAGCGCACGCCATAGCTCAGGGTGAGGTTGGTCGTGGCGCGCCAGGAGTCCTGCCCGTAGAAGTGATAGTGGTACGACTTGCCGTCGTTATCCTGTTGCACCACGTCGTAAAAAGTCTGATAGGGAAGGCCGCTGAGGAAGTCCGCAAAGTCGACCCCGGTAAACTGGCCCGCACTGTTCTGGGTGTTGTACTTAAAAGTCCCGTAGTTATCCGAGCCATTAAAGCCGAGCGGCGTAATGGCCTCGAGCGAGCGGATATCGAGACCGAAGCGCAGGTCGTGATGCCCCTTCGAGCAGCTTACCGCATCCGTATAGACGTAAGTGTAGGAATTGGTCAGGCTGCTGAGGCGATCGGCGTTTAACGACTGCAGGTTGTTGAAGTCAAGCTCGGGAAGGCCGTTGTAAAACAGGTTCTGCAGACCGGTCAATCCCAGTCCGGTGGTAAAGCTCTTGCCGTCGAAGCCGTTGGTGACCCCGACGTGTAGCGGGTAAAGCCGAAGCCGAACTCGTTGATGATGTGCGGGGTGATCGTGTAATTCGCACTGATCTTGAGCACGCGCGACTTGTCCGCATTTTGCGATGACGGTACGAGCAGGTTCTGGGTCACGTTGGTCGGGAAGTTCTTGAATGTGAACCGGCCCCAGAGGAGAAACTTCTGGTTGGAGCCGATGTACTGGTCGCCGCGCACGTCGAACTGGTTGGAGCTGCCGCTGGAGTCGCGGTTGGCCTGGTAGTTATAGGTGCCGTCATCGCTGTACGCGGTTGGGTCGCCGACATTGGGGTCGGGAAAGAGCGCGAGCAGCTTCTGGGCAGAGGCGTTGATCGCCGGCAGCTGCGTTCCGTAGCTTCCGCCGGTAAAGGGATTGTTCAGGCTGCCGCTGAAGGTATTGGAAACGTACTTCGAGAAATCACCCTGCTTCATCAGCGTGCTGGGCACCTTGTTGAAGATGGTGGTCTGGGAGGGGTGCCGCCAGCCCTCGTACACGCCAAAGAAGAAGCTCTTGTTATGGCCGTCATAGAGGTGAGGAAGGACCACCGGTCCGCCGGCGCTGCCGCCAAAGGTATTGCTGACCAGCTTCGGCTTCGTCGTCGTGGTCGGATTGGTGTAGGGGATGGCATCGAAGGCGGCGTTCTGGTGATACCAGAAGGCGGACCCGTGCACCGCATTGCCGCCGCCTTTGCTCGTCAGCGTGACCTCGCCCGGCTGCCCGAACTCGGCGCTGTTGAGCGCGCCATCGGTACGCAGCTCAGAGATGGACTCGGTCGAAGGAAAGGCATCGGCGATCGGTGAGTTGCCGGTGGCGCTCTGGATGGTCACGCCGTCCACCGAGACCTCGGTCTGAAAGGGCAGGCCACCCTGCAGAGAAAAGGCGCCGTGGTCGGCCTGCACACCGGGCAGCGTCCCGATGATATTGAGGGCGCTGGTGCCGGAGGCGCTGGCCCGGGTATTGACCGGAAGATTTGCCACGTCGGTGGCGCTGTAGACCGCGTTAATCGAGGGTGTATCCGTTTCGATCGCGCTGACCGTGTCGCCGGAAACGTTGACCTCCTGCTGCACGCTGCCGACTTCGAGCGCGACATCGAGACGGAGCTGCTGCCGGGCGGAGAGCTCGACGTTGCTCTCGGTGAACTTGTTAAAGCCGTTCAAGGTCACCTCGAAGCTGTACTTGCCGGCGGTGACATCCTCGAACTGGAATTCGCCCGAGCTGCTTGATGCGGTCGTGCGCACCGTGCCCTCGTTGAGGTTGGTCAGGGTAACCGTTGCGCCGGGCGCCACCGCGCCCTGCTTGTCCTTGACGGTGCCGAGCACGCTGCCCTGCACCGACTGCGCGTGCGCGCTTGCGGCCGCAAACAGGACCAGCAGCAGAAAACAGGCTGACCAGATCCAGCCGCGAAGAGCGCTCGACAGAGCGCGAGAAGAGAACTGCATTGAGACATGCCTCCAGAAGATGAGTGACAAGGGAACAAGCAAAAAGGAGCGCGCGTGTGACATCGCTTGTCTTGAGGAGGGATCCCCAAGTACGCCACGTCTAGACAAGACTCTACCGGGTGCTGGAACAACTCACGACAGCAGATGCGTGAAGGTGAGGTTAAATTCGCCCATTGAGACCGCTGCGCGCGGCTTCTCGCAGAGCCGCCAATTGCGGAAAGTGCCCGGCTAGAAAGTTCGAGCTTCCTCGCCTTCGTTACGATAGCTTTACAAAAAGCACAGCCGCGAGGTGCCTGGTGTCTGGTCCGCCGTGCTCCCAGGAGGCAGGTCCGCGGCCCCGCGGGATCATATGAGGGTTCATGGGTATACAGGTTGCACTGCACCACCGGACCCGCTACCGGTACGACAAGGCGGTTCTGCTCGGTCCGCAAGAGATCCAGTTGCGCCCCACGCCGCACTGCCGCACGCCCATCCTTAGCTACTCGCTCGACGTGATGCCGGCTGACCACATCCTGAACTGGCAGCTGGACCCGCACGCCAACTACCTGGCGCGGGTGCTTTTTTCGAGTAGAACGACAGAGTTTGCCGTTACCGTGGACCTGGTGGCCGACCTGACGCCCATCAACCCGTTTGCCTTTTTTCTCGAACCGGGATACGAGAACTTTCCTTTTACCTACGCGGCAGAGCTGGCGCGGGACCTCGAGCCCTTCCGCGCTGCCGGGCCTGCCGGGCCGCTGCTGCAAGCCTTCGTCGCCAGCATCCCGCGCGGCGGGCAGGGTACGGTCAGCTTTCTTGTCGCGCTCAACGGGCGGGTCCGCGAGGAGATCGGCTATGTCACGCGTCTCGAACACGGGGTGCAGAGCTGTGAGCAGACGCTGGCCCTTCGCACCGGCTCCTGTCGCGACTCGGCTTGGCTGCTGGTGGAGCTTCTCCGGCATCTGGGACTCGCCGCGCGATTTGTCTCCGGCTACCTCATCCAACTGGTTGCCGAGCCAGGCTCGCCCGAGGGTCCCCAAGCGGACTCGACCGACCTGCACGCCTGGGCCGAGGTGTTTCTTCCCGGCGCCGGCTGGATCGGCCTCGATCCGACCTCCGGACTGATGGCCGCCGAGGGGCACATACCGTTGGTCTGTACCCCGACCGCCGCGCAGGCAGCGCCGATCGGCGGAACGGTTGAGCCCGCCGGCACCGAGTTCGGCTTCGACATGTCGGTGCGCCGGCTGAACGAGGCGCCGCAGCTCTCCGCGCCCTACACCGAGGACGACTGGCAGCAGGTGCGCGCGCTCGCGCATACCGTGGACAGAGAACTGGCCGCCCGCGATGTGCGCCTGACCATGGGCGGGGAACCGACCTTTGTCGGCATCGACGAACCGGAGAGCGCACAGTGGAATATCGAGGCGCTGGGACCGCTCAAGCGGACCCGTGGCTTGGCGCTGATCCGGCGTCTGCGCGAGCGCACTGCGCCGGGCGCGTTGCTGCACTACGCGCAGGGCAAGTGGTACCCGGGCGAGGCGCTGCCGCGCTGGGCGCTGCATTGCGTATCGCGCAATGACGGGGTGCCGGTGTGGGAGAACGCGGACTGGATTGCGCGCGAGGATCAAGCCCGGGAGACAGGCCCGGGCAACGCCGAGGCGCTCGCGTTTCTGCAGGCGCTCGCGCGCCGCCTGGAGGTAACCGCGGACAATATCCTGCCCGCCTTCAACGCTTTTCGGCAGGACGCCCCTTCCGCCTCCGCCGCCCCCGCCGGCTACGTGTTGCCGCTGCGCCGCCGTCAGCCCCAGGGCCGCCTGGCCTGGTCGAGCCAGCTCTGGTTCGAGCGTCCGGGGCGCCTCGAGCTCTCCTGGGGCGACGCGCCCATCGGCTTCCGCATCCCGGTCGCGTCCATGCCCTGGGTCGCGCCGGACGAGCTTACCTACGAGTACGAGGACGCGCCGCACCAGGACCTGGTCAAGCTGCCGCCTTCGCCCAGCCGCCGGGCCGAACTCTTTGACCAGGACCCTGCCGCCGACGCGCTGCCCGCGCTGGCAAGCATCGCCGAGACCGCCCCCGTGCTCATCCGCCCCTCCTTATGCGTCGAGGCGCGGCAGGGCCGCCTGCATGTCTTTCTCCCTTTTGTTTCCGTCGCCGCCGACTACCTGGAGCTGGTCGCAGCGGTCGAAGATACCTGCGCCTACCTGCAGCAGGCCGTGTGGCTGGAGGGCTACACCCCTCCGGCAGATCCGCGTTTGCGCGCCTTCAGCCTCACCCCCGATCCGGGCGTGCTCGAGGTCAACCTGCCTCCTACCGGCGACTGGGACGAGCTCGAGTGGCTCAACAGAGTGCTCTATGAAGAGGCGCTCGGCAACCGGCTGCGTGCAGGCAAGTTCGGCTACGACGGCAGCCACCTGGCAACCGGCGGCGGCAGCCACATCACGGTGGGCGGCCCCTCGCCTGCAGACAGCCCGGTGCTGCGTCGCCCTGATCTGCTGCGCAGCATGATCACCTTTTGGCAGAACCACCCCTCGCTCTCCTACCTGTTCTCCGGCATGTACGTGGGGCCTACCAGCCAGTACCCGCGGGTCGACGAGGCCCGCGTCGACGCGCTCTACGAGCTCGAAGTTGCCTTCAGCCAGTTGCCGGCAGAGGGCTGTCCGCCGCAGATCCTCGATGGACTCTTCCGCAACCTGCTGGTGGACGTGACCGGAAACTCCCACCGGGCCGAGTTCTGCATCGACAAGATGTACCCGCCCGAGGGCGCCGGCCTGCGCCTGGGTCTGCTTGAACTGCGCGCCTTTGAGATGGCTCCGCACTACCGCATGGGGTTGGTCGAAATGCTGCTGGTGCGCGCGCTGGTCTGCATGTTCTGGAAGCAGCCCTACTCGGCCGCGCTGGTGCGCTGGAGCACCGTACTTCACGACCGCTTCATGCTGCAGCATTTCGTGCAGCGGGACTTCGCCGAGGTGCTGGACGCCCTCGGCCAGGGCGGCTTCGCCTTTGACGAGCGCTGGTTTGCGGCGCACCTCGAGTTTCGCTTCCCGAAGATCGGCTCGCTTCAGGCGGACGGCGTGGTTCTCGAGCTGCGCCAGGCGCTCGAACCCTGGAACGTGCTGGCCGAGGAGACAACCTCGGGCGGCACCGGGCGCAGCGTGGACTCCTCGCTCGAGAGAATGCAGGTCAAACTCTCCGGCCTCGTCACCGGGTCGCGCTACGTGGTCGCATGCCAGGGCCGCCGTGTCCCCCTGGCTCCGACCGAAGATCCGGGCGTGGCGGTGGCCGGAATTCGCTACCGGGCCCGCAAGCTGTCGGCTGCCCTGCATCCAACGGTTCCAGTGCATACCCCGCTGGTCTTCGACCTGATCGATACCTGGAAGAACCGCTCTGTCGGCCGATGCACCTACTACGCCGGGCCGCCGGACGGCACCGTGCCGACCGCGCGCCCGGCTGACGCGACCGAAGCCGCGGCGCGCCGGCGCGCGCGCTTCGTTGTCTCCGCGCCCCCGGCCGGACCGATGCCCGCGCCCTCGCCCGAGCACAATCCAGTCTTCCCGATGACCCTCGACCTGCGCTGGCCGGCGCCCGGAGAAAGGGTCCACATCGAGGCGGCCGCGGCCAAAACCACCGCCGTGGAGCTCCTTTCATGATCGGTGAGCTCTACCAGTCTCCGCTCCGCTACGGGGCAGCCTATGAGGAGTCTTCGGCCGACGGGGTCGTTCCCCGACCGCACTGGGCGCACCTGATGGATTGCCTGCGCGCGGTCGGCCCGCAAGAGCTGGGTCTGCGCTGGGCGCGCGCGGAGCGCCGCATCCGTGAGAACGGCATTACCTACAACATTTATGGCGACCCCCAGGGGGCCAGCCGTCCCTGGCGCATCGACATCGTCCCGCTGCTGATTCCCGCCGACGAGTGGCGCTTTCTCGAGGCCGGCGTGGTGCAGCGCGCCCACCTGCTCAGTCTGCTGCTCGAAGACCTGTACGGACCGCAGAAACTGCTCACGCAAGGGCACTTTCCCGCCGCGCTGCTCTACGGCAATCCCGCGTTCCTGCGCCCGCTTGTAGGGGTGAAGGTGCCCGCACATAGCTACCTTCACATGATGGCCGTCGACCTCGCGCGCTCGCCCGATGGACAGTGGTGGGTGTTGGCCGACCGTACCCAGGCGCCCTCCGGCAGCGGCTACGCGCTTGAGAATCGCACCATCGTCTCTGACATCCTGCCCGAGCTCTTTCGCACCTCGAACGTACTGCGGCTGGCCCCGTTCTTCCGCGCCCAGCGGGACGCGCTGGCCAGCCTGTCCGCTGTCGAGAACCCGCGTATCGTGCTGCTCACCCCGGGCCCGCTCAACGAGACCTACTTCGAGCACTCCTACCTGGCCAAGTATCTCAGCTTCACCCTGGTCGAGGGCGCCGACCTGACGGTGCGCGATCGCCGCGTCTTCTTGAAGACAGTCGATGGCCTGGAGCAGGTGGATGTGATCCTGCGCCGGGTCGATGACAGCTTCTGCGATCCGCTCGAGCTGCGCGGCGACTCGCTGCTCGGCGTCCCCGGCCTGATCGAGGCGATCGTGGCTGGCAATGTGCAGGTCGCCAACGCGCTCGGCAGCGGGCTGATCGAGACCGCCGCGATCATGCCGTTTCTTCCCGGACTGTCCCGGCGCCTGCTCGGCGAAGAGCTCAAACTGCCCTCGGTGGCGACCTGGTGGTGCGGGCAGCCGCGCGCCCTCGGCTGGGTTCTGGACCATCTGGATGCGGTGGTGGTCAAGCCCGCCTTTCCTTCGCTCGGCATGGAGCCGGTCTTTGGCTCGGAGCTGCCGCCGCTCGAAAAGCAGAAGTTTCTCGAGCGCCTGCGCGCTCGGCCGCACGAGTATGTCGCCCAGGAACAGGTCGCGCTCTCGACCGCGCCGGTCTGGGAGCAGGGCAGCCTGCACTCGCGCTGCGTGGTCTTGCGCACCTATGTACTCAACACAGGCAGCGGCTGGACGGCGATCCCCGGGGGGCTGGTACGGGTAGCCGAGGCGGAAGGCACGGTGGTCTCGATGCAGCGCGGGGGACACAGCAAGGACGCCTGGGTGCTCTCCGACGGGCCGGTGGAGATGTTCAGTATGCTGCGCCCGCGCGACGAGCCGGTGGCGCTGCGGCGGGTGCCCCGCGTGGTGCCGAGCAGCGTGGCCGACAATACCTTCTGGCTGGGCCGCTATGTGGAGCGGGCGGAAAACATTGCCCGCATCCTGCGGACCCTCGCGCCGCGGGTGCGTCGCGCGGAAGAAGCCGAACTGACCAGCCTTGTGCGTCTGCATGGCTGCCTCGGCGTGCGCCATAGCAAGCTGCCCAGGGGCAGGAAAAGGCTTCCGACCGCACAGCAGTTTGAAAAAGAAGTGGTCTCGATGCTCACCGACACCAGGCGTTACGAGAGCCTGCCATCGACCCTGGCCGAGATCTCGCGCATCGGCGGCAACGTGCGCGAGCGCCTGTCGGCCGACATGATGCTGCTCATCGGTCAGATCGCGAACTCGATGCAGGCGGCGCCCGATACGCAGTTCCTCGAGTATCCGGCGATGCTTACCGCCGCGCTCGAGCGCCTCTCGGCCTTCTCCGGCATGGAGCGGGAGAACATCAATCGTGGCATCGGCTGGCTCTTTATGAGCATCGGCCGGCGGCTGGAGCGGGCCATCTATCTCACCCGCCAGATGAAGGCCATCACCACTCCGCTGGCGGTCGAGGACTGGGCCTTTCTCGAGTGCCTGCTCGAGGTGGCCGACAGCTCGATGACCTACCGGACACGCTATTACACGACGCTGCAGCCGCTGGCCGTGCTCGACGTGCTGCTCGCGGATGAAACCAATCCTCGCTCGCTTGACTTTCAACTGGGTCACCTGGCTGAGCTTTACGAAAGGCTGCCCAGGCATCTGCCGGAAGATTTAGAGGCCATCCGGCGCGCGGTGCGCACCCTGCGCGGCTTCGACCTGGGGGCGATGAGCTACACGCCGCCGATCAAGGGCAGGCGTGCTCCGGAGGGCCTGGCGGCGCTCGATCGTTACCTAGGAGAGCTCGAAACCCTGCTTCCTTCGTGGTCCAATCAGCTATCGAGCCGCTTCTTCAGCCACGCGCGCACATGGCCAGTCAGCATGGGACAGTGATAGCCAGCAATGATCTATAAAATAAGTCATCGTACTACTTACAAATACAAGTACCCCGTCTCGGTTGGGGATCATGTTGCTTGCTTGAAGCCGCGTTCCTTTGAGCGAAACCAGCTCAAGCATTATGAATTATCGATTCAGCCGGCACCGGCCACGCTCAGCGAGCGGGTGGACTACTTCGGCAACTCGCTCTGCTTTTTCACCGTCCGGGAGCCACACGAGGAGTTGATGGTCGAGGCCAGGAGCGAGGTCGTCACGACCGGCAAAGCTCAAGACCCGGCCCAGCAGGATGCTCCCTGGGAAGAGTCCGCCGACTCGCTCGAAGAGGATCCCACCTGCGAGGGTAGAGAGGCCTGCCAGTATCAATTTGAGTCCCCCCGCATCCTCGTTCGTCCCGAGTATGCCGCCTATGCGCTGGAGTCCTTTACGCCTGGCAGGCCGATGCGGGAAGCGCTGATGGACCTGACAACCCGTATCTACCGGGACTTCAAATTCGACTCGAAGGTGACCACCGTACGCACGGCAACAGAAGAAGTTTTCAAGAAACGCCGCGGCGTCTGCCAGGACTTTGCGCACGTTCAGATTGCCTGCCTGCGCTCGATCCACCTTGCAGCCCGCTACGTGAGCGGATATCTGCGGACCTATCCGCCGCCAGGCAAGCCGCGGTTGATCGGCGCCGACGCCTCGCACGCCTGGGTCTCGGCATACTGCAAGGGCGTGGGCTGGCTGGACATGGATCCGACCAACAATGTCGCCCCCTCGGATGGGCACGTGACGCTCGCCTGGGGCCGGGATTACGGCGATGTGAGCCCGCTGCGCGGGCTGATCCTCGGCGGCGGCGGACACTCGCTGCGGGTAGCAGTCGATATGGAGCCGATTGCTTCCTAGTCTTGGTTCCCAGTCTTGGTTTCCAGTGCGGGGCGATACCTCTCCGTCGTACTTCTCGATCGGCCGCAGGCAGCAGAAAAACGACATGCGGTTGTCGAAGGGCTTAGCTCAGGCGAACTGCTTCATATCCATGCCAAGCCTGTACGTCTCTCCATGCGCGAGCAACTCGTCCCAGGTGACGGCGCGTTTCTGATAGCCCGCCATCCGTCCCAGCATGCAGCTCAGCGCGGTCTCTACCCCGGCGGCGATCTGGTTGTGCACGCGCCCGGAGGTGATGCTCTCGACAAAGCTGCGTTCCTTGTCCCGATCGGCAAACGCCAGGTTATCCGCGAAGCTGCCGTTGGCGGCGAACTTTCCCGAACCCGCAGCAGTGTTGACCGAGTCTTCCCACGCCCAGGGCGCGCCGCCTGCGATTGCGACCGGGCCCGAGTAGGGAATCGTCGCCGAACCGTTGCTGCCATACATGCGCAGTCCGGCATCGAAGCCGCCCGCGCCAAACTGTGTCGAGGAAAAAGAAACGTGGATGTCCCCGGGATAGGTAAAGACAACCTGGTAGTTATCCCAGCAATCCCCGGCGTGGGTAAGAACGTTCCGGCCGCCGGTCGCCGTCGCAAGGACGGGATGTGCTTCAAGGATCCAGTTACATAAGTCGATGATATGAATATTCTGCTCGACGAGTATGTCGCCGGAGAGTGCACGATCCCAGAGCCAGTTGCGCAGCCGCGCCTCGTCTGCCGAGGAGCCGGCCCGGGCCTTGTCGAGCGAAGCAGGCGCGTTGTAGTTTGCCGCGACCGAGGCAACTTTGCCCAGCGCACCTGCCTTGATCTTGGCCACGATCGCCGCGATCGGCGGCGCGCTGCGGCATTGGAAACCAACATCGACGCTTTGGGTCGGCTGGACCCGTTTCGCGATCTCGAGCGCGTGTTTGGCCTGAGCCACATCGATGCCGACCGGCTTCTCGCAGTAGACGTGCTTGCCGGAAGCTACCGCCGCTTCGAGGTGCTGCACGTGGAAGAACGGAGGAGTGGAAATCTGGATCATGTCCACCTCAGGCGAGGCAACCAGCTGCTCGTATGCGGTGGGCCCGTGAAACAGAAGCTTGCTGTCGATCGGCTTACGGCCGAGAGTGGCATGGAGCTGGTCAAAGTGGCTGCGCCCTGCGGCCAGTTGGTCGGGAAACAGGTCTGCCAGTGCGACGACCTCAGCGGTGGTGCTCTGCGAAAACGAGGTCGCAACCGAAGTTCCGCGGGAGCCGCAGCCAAGCAGCCCGATCCGGACAGCGGAGTTTGCCTGGTAGCCGAACGCGGTACGCGACTTGACCAGCAGCAGGCCGGAAGCGGCCACCGCCCCGGCGTAAAGAAATTGTCGACGCTTCATGAAACCTCTTTTCTGTCTTGCTGCTGCTTGCCCGGCGCACGCCCGTTGCCAAACCAGCCGCCCTGCACCCGTATCAGCACGATCCCTACGCTCCAGGAGGACTTAGGCTCTTGCTTGACTCAGCGCATGCTCCAGATACAGTTTTTCCTGGCGCACATCTTCAATCTGCTGGGGCCCGGAGGTCTCGCGCTCGATGGTGATCGCGCCCGTGTAGCCAAGATGATGCAGCTTGCGGAAGACCGCCGGAAAATCAACCAGGCCTTTGCCAATCAGCACCTCCTCTCCCAACTCGCTCGGGTTGGTGGGCCAGCGGCCATCCTTGGCGTGCACGCTGCGGATATGCGGACCGAGGATATCGACCGCATCGACAGGATTCGCTTTGCCATAAAGAATCAGGTTCGCCGTGTCCAGGCCGACGGCAAGGTTGGGCATGGCCACGTCGCGCAGCATGCGCGACATGGTGGTCGGGGTCTCCTGGCCGGTCTCCATGAGGAAGTATTGCCCGTTGGCCTGGCAGTGCTGGGCGACCTGGCGGATCGCCTCCACGGCCCCGGAGTAAAGCGGGTCAGCAGGATCTTCCGGGATAAAGCCGCAATGCGTCTGCACTTGGCTGATGCCAAGCTGATGCGCAAAGTCGGAAACCTGGCGCAGGGCATCGATGCGCGCGGCGCGGGTCTTCGGAGGTACGAGCCCAATGGTGCTCGGACCCTCCAGAAAGTTCCACACCAGAGGTCCGGGATGCACGACTTCGACCGTGGTCGGGATCACGCTGTACTTGGCGAGCAGCTCGCGGAACTGGTTAGCGAGCTGGGGCGTGAAGCCGCCCAGATAACCGTCGAGCGAAAGGAAGCAGTTTGAAAAACCTAGTTCGTGGACGCGGCGGAGGTGTTCTTCCGGGGCACCGAAGGGCACGATCAGCAGGCCCAGCTCCATGGGCTTGAGGGTGTTGGCTGCGCCCAGCGCCACGGTCGGGGTCAGCAGCTGCGCGCAACCGGCAGCAGCAGCAAGGCCGAGGAAATCTCTTCGATGCATCGCAGGTCCTTTCCAGCGCTGAACGCCCAGCTAAGAGCCAGGTCCAGGCCGAAAAACCATATTAACCGCTTTTTGGTGGGGCATCGATCCGGCTGCACGTGCGCGCCCGGTGCAATCGGGCCGTCGAGAGTTCTGTGGGCAGCTTGATTGCGAAGCCCGTGCAGGCCGCGCGAAAATGCAGCTATGCACGCTCGAGCGCGCCTGTTCAAGACCACTCTCCCCTGGCTTGCCACCATGGCGCTTTTGCCGGCTTGCGCACCGGTGGTGCGGGCGCAGATCGATCCGGCGGCCGCCGCCTCCGGCGAGCCCATCATCATCGATACCGACATCGGCGACGACATCGATGATGCATTCGCCGTTGCGCTCGCGCTTCAGAGTCCCGAGTTGCACGTTCTCGGATTTACGACCACGTACGGCGATACCGCCGTGCGGGCGCAGCTGCTGCGACGTTTCCTGCTCGAGAGCGGGCACGCTGACCTGCCGGTAGCTGCCGGCCCGGCAACGGCCCACGCCAACCCGATGACGCAGCTGCGCTACGCGGAGCGGGGACCGGCTGCCCGGCCCGGCGAGCCCGACGCCGTCAGCTTTCTCTCGGCACAGATTCGCGCGCATCCAGGCCAGATCACGCTGGTGGCCATCGGCCCGCTCAACACAGTTGAGGCAATGGTTGATCGGGAGCCCGCGCTCTTCCGCCAGTTGAAACGCGTGGTGTTGATGGGCGGCTCGGTCGATCGTGGTTACGGGCCACCCTACCGGGACCCGGCCGACGGGCCGCAGCACGGGCCGGATGCGGAGTGGAATATCGCAAAGAGCGTCAGTGGCGCGCGCAAGCTGCTAGCCTCCGGGGTACCCGTCATCGTGATGCCGCTCGATGCCACG
The DNA here is from genome assembly GCA_964658225.1 of Vulcanimicrobiota bacterium. Taxonomy (GTDB): domain Bacteria; phylum Acidobacteriota; class Terriglobia; order Terriglobales; family Acidobacteriaceae; genus EB88. The sequence continues at coordinate 37,034 of CAZZYH010000012.1, forward strand.
CAGCTGCCGCTCGACGAGGTCAAGCGGCAACTGATCTTTGCGCACGGCTCCGCATGGACCGATGCGCTGGCGCTGCTCTACCACCAGTGGGGCCAGCAGACGCCCACGCTCTTTGACCCCATGACGATTGCCTATCTTGTGCAGCCGCAAGTATGCCCGACCCAGCCGATCCGGCTGCGCGTGGACGAGCGAGGCTACACACGCCGGGAGGCCGGGCCGCCCAACGCGAAGGTCTGTCTGGAGCCGGATCGCGAGCAGTTCTTCGAGCTGCTGTTGAACCGGCTGCTCGCGCCCGCCCGGCCGTGATCGGGAGACCGATGGCTTGGCCTGCAGGCATCGTCTTTGCAGCACCAGAGCGGGCATGCGAGAATCGCCCCAGTCTGCACCAAAAGCGTTCGGCCTGGAGCCGGCGAACACGACCGCTGCGTCGGCCTCGCAGCCCCGGTTCGTGAAATCTCTCGCTCCAGGTTTCGTGGGTGTTGGAGGAGTACGCCGGTGGCAAAGCCTGACCGCAAAAGATTGGAGCCCGGCCCGGTCCTGCTGGGGGTCTTTGCTCTGATCCTGAGCACACTGACGGCCGGCGCGCAATCGCGCGCCTATGACCAGCCCTTCCGCCCGCAGGTGCACTTTTCTCCTCGCGAGCACTGGACCAATGACCCGAACGGGCTGGTCTATTTCGAAGGCGAATACCACCTCTTCTACCAGTACAACCCCTTTGGCGACCAGTGGGGACACATGAGCTGGGGCCACGCGGTCAGCCCTGACCTGCTGCACTGGCAAGAGCTGCCGGTGGCTATCGCGGAGAAGGATGGCGTGATGATCTTTACCGGGAGCGTGGTGGTCGATCGCGAAAATACCAGCGGCTTCTGCAAGCCGGGCCTGCCCTGCCTGGTGGCCATCTACACCGGCGATGGCAACACCGCTGAAGGCCATCGAGAGACGCAGAACCTGGCCTACAGCCTCGACCGCGGACGCACCTGGACGCGCTACCCGGCCAACCCGGTCCTCGATCTGCACCTGGCCGACTTTCGCGACCCCGGCGTCAGCTGGGACGCAGACGCGCACCACTGGGTGATGGCGGTGGCGCTGCCGAAAGAGCACAAGGTTCAGCTCTATGCCTCGCCGAATTTGAAAGACTGGACGTTGCTGAGCGACTTCGGCCCATCGGGCGACATAGCGGGGGACTGGGAGTGCCCGAACCTGCTGCGCATCCCAGCCGCCAAGGGTAAGGGCGAACGATGGGCGATCAAGGTCGGGCTCAATCCCGGTGCGCCGCAGGGTGGATCGGGCGAGCAATATTTCCTGGGCGCCTTCGATGGCAAGACGTTTACCGAGTCCACCGAGCCGGGCGCGCACGGCTGGACCAATTACGGCAAGGACGATTACTGCGCGATCAGCTACAACGGCCTGCCGCCCCGCCAGGAGCCCGTGCTGCTGGGCTGGATGAGTAACTGGCAGTATGCGGCCAAGCTGCCCACCTCTCCGTGGCGGGGGCAGATGAGCCTGCCCCGCCGGCTTTCCTACTTCAGTGACGAGGCAGGCCTCGCGCTCAGCCAGGAGCCGGTGATCGCCCCGCTGCATGCCAAGATTACCCCTCTGTCCGCGACCGCGCTGGCCGGGGAGGGCATCGCTACCCAGGCGCCGTACGAAGTGCAGGTACAGTTTGGCCGGCCTACCGCGGACCTCTTCGGCTTAAGGCTCTACTCCGACCGGGAGCATTGGACAGAGATCGGCTTTGATACGGCCAAGAAGGAGTTTTACATCGACCGGACCAGGTCGGGCGGTGAGGTCAGCGCGGATTTTCCCGTGCGCACGACCGCGACCCTGGTACCCGAGCGGCCCTACGATCTGACCCTGGTCGTCGATCGCTCCTCGGTCGAGGCATATGCGCAGAGCGGGAGCATCGCGATGACCGATCTGATCTTCCCGGGCTCGGCCGCGGGCAGCCTGCGCCTCTTTCCTGAGGCCGACAAGACCCTGCGTGTGGACGGGCGCTTGTATGCGCTCAAGCCGGTCTGGAAGCAGGTTATCGCCGGGAAGTAGTCGAGCCCCCAGCCCGACGATGCCGCACCGAGGGTTTTCAAGGAGCGCCGAAGGTCTTTGCCCTGCTCACCCGGTATGCACAACCGGCTCGCTCGGCGGCGCAGAGCGTGTACGGCGATGCCACGCGGCAACGATCGCCGCAACGTTGCTTGCGAGCGGCTGCATCGTGTCCACTGCGAGGTCGTATGTACAGAAGGTGTGCGTCTTCAGGTGGTACACCCCTTCACCAGGCTGGCGGTCTGCTCGCAAGCGTTCTCTCCGCTCGATCTCGGCCACCGGCGCATGCACCCCAACCCAGAAGACATCGTATGGGCAGAGCAGCACCTTCAGTTGATCCGCCCAGCTCTGGGACTCGACAATATGCTCGACGAGCAGGTCCAGGCCTGCCTCCGCAAAGGCCGGGATCGATCGATGAAATCCTGCAAAGAAGGATTCCCGCCAGGCATAGCGCGTCTCTTGCTCGAGAGGGCGAAAGCCTGCGTCGGCAAGTTGATCCGAGCAGTAGGAGTGAAATTGAGGCTCGAGCTTTGCCCGCAATGCATGTGCGAGGGTAGTCTTGCCTGCACTCGAGGTGCCGTTGAGCAGGATGATTCTTCCCTTGGAATGTGGCATCGGTGCGATCCTTGGCTGCGGCGCCATGCGAGCTTTGGCAGCGTGGCCTAGAGAATGTTGACGGCGCGAGCAGCGAGCAGGGTGATGGTGGCAAGCGAGATCATCGCCTGCACCATCATCACCAGCTTGGCCCAGCGTGAGAGTACCGGTACATCGGTGGGCGAAAAGGCAGTGCTGGTATTGAAGGCGAGAAACAGGTAGTCGACAAAACCCGGCGTCCAGCCGCGCGCTCCCTGGGGCGTCTTCATCTCGTCGATGGTCATCTGCGGAAACAGGAACGCGCCCTCGGTATGCGCGTCGCGCAGGTCGCGTGCATTCGGGCCGCCCGCATCCAGACGCCAGTACCAGGACGCAAAGACCAGGATGTTCGAGAACCAGAGAGTGGCTGCCGAGCGCAGCAACTCTGTCGGCGTCTCGCGGTGCGCAGGCAGGGAAGTAATCAAGAGGCCGAGCGAGAGGATCAGCATCAGCGTGACCACGCCGGTGGTAGCAAAGCCGAGGATCTCATTGACCCGATAATGCTTCTGCTGCCTGGCGATCACGTTCGGGATGGTCAGCAGCGCCACCAGGACCACCCACAGCCATCCCGGCCCGAAGCTCAGGTGCTCCGGCAGCCAGATCTGCGAGATGCTGACGGCGAGTACGGCAAGGATTGCGGGCCAGCGCGGCTCGGGCGTCCTTGCGGTCTGGTCAGAGGCGAAATCGAGCGGGCTGGGCATGACATGATCCTAATGCCGGAGATTTAAAGTAGGGCCATGTCGCCTGCGCTTTCGCCCCTCTACCCGATCCTTGATGCCAGCTACCTGCCCGCGGAGAAGCACGATGCCGGGGAGCGAAGGCGCTTGCTCTGCTACGTTGTCGACGCGCTCGGCGCAGCCGGCGTGACCATGCTGCAGTATCGCAACAAGCAGGACGACGATGCGCAGGTGGTCGGCGATGCGAGGGTGCTCCGCAGCCACGCGCCGCCGTCGCTGCGCATCCTGCTCAATGATCGCGCCCACCTTGTGCGGGACGCGGGTTGCGACGGGGTGCACATCGGCCAGGCAGATCTGGACCCGCAGCAGGCGCGCGCGTCGATCGGCCACGAGCGCATTCTCGGCCTCTCGACCCACGACGCGGCGCAGCTCAGGGCGGGCGAGCTGAGCCCGGCCGACTATCTGGCGATCGGCCCCGTCTATGCAACGGACTCAAAGCCCAACGCGGAAGCGGTGGTCGGGCTCGAAGGTGTGCGGCAGGCGCGCGCACTCACCCGGAAGCCGCTTGTCGCCATCGGCGGCATTACGCTTGCCCGCGCTGCCGAGGTTCGCGCCGCGGGCGCGGACTCGCTGGCCGTGCTCTCCGCGCTCTTCGGGCAGTTGGGGAGCGGCGCTTCGCTGCAGAAATTAGCCGGAGACTTTCTGCAGGTTTTCCGGTAGAACAACTTGTAACCGTGACCACGCTTACTTCCTCGACAACCAGGGCAGCTGCTTCGGATATGGTGAAGGGTCTCGGCCTTTTTTCAGCGACCGCGATTGTGGTCGGGTCGATGATCGGCTCGGGCATCTTTATCGTCTCGGCCGATATCAGCCGGCTGACCGGTTCGCCCGCCCTGCTCATCGCGGCCTGGCTGGTGACCGCGTTGATGACCATCATCGGCGCGCTCAGCTATGGCGAACTGGCCGCGATGATGCCCCGCGCCGGCGGCCAGTATGTGTATCTGCGCGAAGCACTCGGCCCCATGTGGGGCTTTCTTTTTGGCTGGACTCTGTTTCTTGTCATCCAGACCGGCACCATTGCCGCGGTCGGCGTCGCCTTCGGCAAGTTTCTCGGGGTTTTCTTTCCCGCCATCAGCTCCACCCATTGGCTGCTGCACCTGGGCCATGTGCCGGCGTTGCACCTGGGGCCGATGGTGCTGGGCAACATGGAGATCGGCCTGAACACCGCCAATCTTTGCGGCGTGCTCATCACCGTGCTGCTGACGGCGGTCAATATCTTCGGGGTACGGCTGGGCGCGCTGGTGCAGAACGTCTTCACCACGGCCAAGACCCTGGCCCTGCTGGCGCTGGTGCTCTTTGGCCTTGCGCTGGGGCGCAACGCCCACGCCATCGCCGCCAACTTCTCCGGGCCCGCTTTCTGGACCGGCGCCGGCTGGCACACGCTGCATCCACTCGCAAGCGGCACCGGGGGCCGGTTGACGCTGGTCGGCATCTTTACCCTGCTGGCGGTGGTGCAGACAGGCTCGCTGTTCTCCGCCGACGCATGGAACAACGTGACCTTTACCGCTGGCGAAGTCTCCAACCCCAAGCGCAACCTGCCGCTTTCGCTGATCCTCGGCACCGGCATCGTGCTTGCTCTCTACCTTGCGGCCAACTTCGTGTATCTATACGCGCTGCCGCTGGCCGGTGATCCGCACGGCGCAACCAATCTGGCCCGTGGCATTGCCTACGCGTCAGAAGATCGGGTCGCGACCGCGGTCCTCGAGCAGATCTTCTCCCGCTACGGGGCCTACCTCATGGCGGGCGCGATCCTGGTCTCAACCTTCGGCTGCGCGAACGGGCTCATCCTGGCCGGCTCGCGCGTCTACTACGCGATGAGCTGCGACGGGCTCTTCTTCAAGGCGACCGCGAAGCTGCACCCGAGGTACAAGACCCCCGTTGCGTCCCTGCTCATCCAGGCCGTGTGGACCTGCGTGCTGTGCGTCTCCGGCTCCTACGGTCAACTGCTGGACTACATCATCTGTGCCGAGCTGATCTTCTACATCCTCACCATTGCCAGCGTCTTTGTGCTGCGGGTCAAGCGCCCGGATGTCGAGCGTCCCTATCGAGCGCTCGGGTATCCCGTGCTGCCGGCGATCTATATCGCGATGGCCGCCTGGATCTGCCTGGTCCTGCTTCGCTACAAGCCCCAGTACACCTGGCCAGGTCTGTTGATCGTGCTGCTCGGCATCCCTGTCTACCTGCTCTGGTCGCGCCGCGCCCAGTCTACCCTCCCCGCTGTCTCTGCACCCTAACCCACACAAGCTTCCCCAGACCGAAACCGGAGGAACCGCATGCCGAAGCTACTCGCCGTCAAGCCGCTCTCGATGCTCAAGATGGAAGCCTCCGAAGAAGGCACGCACACGCTCAAGCGCTCGCTCGGTCCGGTCAACCTGATCACCCTCGGCATCGGCGCCATCGTCGGCGCAGGCATCTTTGTGCTCACCGGCCACGCGGCGGCGGCCAACGCGGGGCCCGCGCTGGCTCTAAGCTTTGTGCTCGCCGGCCTTACCTGCGCCTTTGCCGGCCTCTGCTATGCCGAGTTTGCCTCGATCATTCCCATTGCCGGCTCGGCCTACACCTACGGGTATGCGACGCTGGGCGAGTTCGTGGCCTGGATCATTGGCTGGGACCTGGTGCTCGAGTACGCCTTTGGCGCAGCGACGGTTGCCTCCGGGTGGTCCGGCTACATGCTTTCCCTTCTGGCCCAGCTCGGCTACACGCCGTCCCCGGCGGTGGCGCGCTTCTGCTACAACTACGGCGCATCGGTCTATCTCATCCATCCGGCCAACCTGCACGCTCGCTGGCAGCTTGCCGGCTCGTTTCTGCCGGGCGCGGATCTGAGCGGGCTCACGCACGTGACCGGCGTCTTCAACCTGATCGCCTTCCTGATCATTGCCATCGTCACCACGATCCTGGTGGTGGGCATCAAGGAGTCGGCCAACCTCAACTCGCTCATCGTGATCGTTAAGCTGCTGATCGTTGGCGTCTTCCTCGTGCTGGGCATCAACTTCCTCATCCATCACCCGCATGTCGCGAGCGCCAACTGGCACCCCTTCATTCCCCCCAACGAGGGGCCGGGCCGGTATGGTTTGTCCGGCATCGCGGCCGGCGCGGCGTCGGTTTTCTTCGCCTACATCGGCTTTGACGCCGTCTCCACAGCCGCGCAGGAGGCCAAGAACCCCAGTCGCGATATGCCCATCGGCATCCTCGGGTCGCTGGTCTTCTGCACCCTGCTCTACATCATTGTTTCGCTCGTGCTCACCGGCATGGTCAACTTCCGCACCCTGAATGTGGCCGAACCGGTCGCGGTCGGCATCGATGCGACGGGCGTAGCCTGGGGCGGCATCCTGGTCAAGGTGGGCGCGGTCTTCGGGCTCTTCACGGTGATGCTGGTCATGCTGCTCGGCCAGTCCCGCGTCTTCTTCTCGATGTCCAAGGATGGCCTGCTGCCTAAGTGGGCCTCGGCCATTCATCCCAGGTTTCGCACGCCCTGGATCTCAAGCATCGTCGTGGGCACGGTGGTCGCCTTCCTGCCCGCGCTGCTCGACGTCGATCGGCTCTCACAGCTGGTCAACATGGGCACGCTGCTCGCTTTCTCGATCGTCTCGGCAGGCGTCTGGATCCTGCGGGTCCGTCAGCCAGACCTGCACCGGCCTTTCAAGACCCCGTTGGTGCCCGCGGTTCCGATCCTCGGCATCGTGAGCGCCTTCTACCTGATGTTCAATCTGCCGCTGCTGACCTGGGAGGTGGTGATCGTGTGGTTGATTGTGGGGCTGGTGATCTATTTCACCTATTCGCAAAAACACAGCGTCGTGCAGACACTGCCCAAGCACGAGACCGCCGGCCGGTAAAAGCAGCCCTGCTTGGAAACGCCTGATACCCTTGCACTCTCGTGTTGCCCGCGTGCCAAACTGCCCGGGCTTTGTTCGACCACCCGTCCACCGCTGCCCGGGGGGGGGGCTGCACGGATGCAGACTCATCCATGACCCCGCTCCCCAAGGGCCGGCTGCAACGCTTCGCTACCTCGGCGATCCTCTTGCTGAGGGTGGCCGTGCAGCGCGCCTACATCGTCCTTCCCCTCCTGGCCATGCTTTATGGCGCGCTCTTTGAGAACTTTCGACCCGACGACCTGGACAATCCGTGGTTCCTCTCTTTCTCCTACAACATGTGCAATGAGCATGTGGACACGGATCAATTCGAACAAGTGCGCTTCCCGAACGGGATGGACGGCACGCATCTGTTCGGCAAGCTTGCCGCGTCGACCCAGTGCTTGGCTTTGAATCGATCGCGATGGCTGCCGAGAGACGCATCGTGGCTCAACATCCTGTTCGTCGTCGCGTCGCTTGCTTTGTGGTGGGCGGCGCTGCGGCGGCTCCGCTTCAGCCCGGTCTTCGTGGGCTGGTATGTCTTTCTCCTGGGAGTGTGGGAGCCGGTTGTCAACATGGCGGGACAGTTTCGCTATGAGTTTTTCGCCTTCTTCCTTATGTCTGCGGCAGTGTGGCTGGCCGCCACCCGGCTGTCAGTTTTGTCGATCACCATCGCGTTTCTCGCCGGGCGGTCACCGGAGGTCGAGTATGTCTGTCACTGCTCGCGCGGTGCCGGAGCGGCGGCGGCCGCTCGCGGCCTTGGTCTGCTCTGGTTACTAAAGGTTGCAATGCGTTTCGCCGGGAACGATCCTTTCTGTAAGTTTCCCGGCGATCTGTCGATATGCTCTCCGACGGACATTTTTGAGAAGCGGGTGATCGATGGCGGATCTTTCAGGCACTGCTGACTGCAACGAGGTGGACGAGGAATACGAGCGCTTGCGGATGAACGCGCTGGAAGAGCTTGGCCTGATCGACAGTCCGGAGAGCGAAGGCTTCGACCGCATTACACGCATGGCGGCCGAGTTTTTCGCCTCGCCGATTTCAGCCGTATCGCTTACCGATCGCACCCGCCAGTTCTTCAAGTCCTACGTCGGTACAGCCGGCCGGGAGATTCCGCGGATCGGAGCCCCCTGCGCCGAGGTCACTCGCAGCCGTGAGTTCCTCCACGTGTCGAACCTGCTCGAGGACGCGCGCTTCCACGATTCTCCACTCGCAAACGCCGGGGTCCGGTTTTACGCCGGCGCCCCTCTCACCACGCGCAGCGGGTTCACCCTGGGCGCGATGTGCGTGCTCGACAGCCAGCCCCGCTCGCTTACCGCCGCGCAGATCAAGTCTCTCGAGGACATGGCCGCGCTGGTGATGGACCAGATCGAGTTGCAACACGAGTTCGGGCGTATCGATCCGACGAGCGGGCTGCCGAACCGGCACCAGATGTACGACGACATTGAAGATCTGCGTCGCAACCATCCCGGCCGGTCGGCCGTTCTCGCGCTGATCCAGATCACCGACTTCCATCACATCAGCGAGGCCGTCAGCGTCCTCGGTGCTTCCTACATCGACGACGTGATCAAGTCCGCGGTCCTCGAGATCAAGGCGAGTCGAGGCAGGAAGGATGGCATCTACCAGGTCGGCTTCGCCTCCCTGGCTATCCTCCTTGAGACCGAGAAAGAACCCTGGTTGGATCTGGTGCAAGACCTCGGCGCACGCCTGCGCAGACCTCTCAGTCACGCCGGAATCCCGCTCAGCATCGCGCCCGTCTTCGGCATCTCTCCCTTTCAGGTGGGCGATGTTTCTCCCCAGGACCTGTTGCGTACCGCGGTGAGCGCCGCCAACGATGCTCGCCAGGCCGAGTTGGAGTACGCGGTGTACAGCGTGGCCAGTGACGCGGCCCTGCAACGGCGCTTCCACATCCTCGCTCAGGTTCGCGAGTCTCTCAAGTCCTCGGGGCACTTCTGTCTGCTCTACCAGCCCCGTCTCGATCTCCATACAGGGCGCTGCTCAAGCGCCGAGGCGCTGCTGCGCTGGGCGCATCCGCGTTTAGGCAATGTTTCCCCGGGAGAATTCATCCCCGTCATCGAGCAGACGGCGTTGACCGGCCCCTTGACCCAGTGGGTCCTGCATACCGCTTTAACACAGCTGAAGGTATGGCGCGCGCAGGGAGTGACGCTCTGCCTGTCGGTCAACGTCTCTGCCCGCAATCTTGAAGAAAATGGCTTCGCCGGCTCTGTGGCCACCGCCTTGCTGCAACATGGTGTCGCCCCTGGCGACCTCGAGCTCGAGTTCACAGAAGGCGCCCTGATTCGCCATAAGAGCCGTGTTCTGGAACAGTTGAACCAGCTCTGCAGTATGGGGGTCGGCCTGGCCATCGATGATTTTGGCACTGGCTACAGCTCCTTCGCCTACCTTCGTGAGCTACCCGCTACTACTCTCAAGCTCGACCAGTGCTTCATGCGCGAACTGGACGCGAACCTGAAGGATCAGGTTCTGGTGCAATCCTTGATTTCGATGGCTCATGACATCAACTACCGGGTTGTGGCCGAGGGCGTGGAGACAGTCGAGGTCCTCGACTTTCTTCATAAATGCGGTTGCGACGAGATTCAGGGCTACTATGTGGCCAAGCCCCTGGACGCGGCTGCCCTGGAGACTTTTTGGGAGGCCGGACAGGCACACGACCGACAACCTGCTTAGAACGATCAGCGGGGCGCCTGCTCAAGCTGGACTGGAAGGCTCCCGACTTCTTGGCCGCGCCGGAAGCCTTCCCGCCGATCGAAGACACCGTGCAGCACGCGGAGACCGGGCGCACGCAAGGGCTCACCTCTGCAGGCTTGCTCGGCATGCGGTGCAGCGTGCCCCAAAGCGATTCCCGGCAGCCTGCTCAGGATCGATCGGCTCGATCGCTGTTCGGGATGGAAACTTCGCGGAGACCGCTGCGCGCATAGCGCCTGCTCAGGATCGATCGGCTCGATCGCTGTTCGGGTGCGCCGGCCACAAACAATTTTGCGGCTTCAGCAACCATGGCTGCCTCGAGGTTCGAAGGTGCTGAGGACCTTCGGCATCGACGCAGGGCTTTCAGTCCAGCGCGGATGCCACGCACTTTGACCGATACCGGTCTCCGGTCTCGATCAGGCGATCGATCATTGCCACCGACTCGATACCGCTGCGCGCGCCCACCTTCATGCAGTTCATCGCCGCCGCAGCGCAGGCGAAATCGAGCTGGCGGCCGAGCGGCCAGCCCTGCAGTA
>CAZZYH010000013.1:0-27324 GCA_964658225.1 Vulcanimicrobiota bacterium
CTCATCGCCTATCGCTACACTGGAGAGCAGCCAAAGGATGCGCGAAGAGCTGGAGTACTGGGCAGTATGGCTGCTGGTGGCAACGCTTGGCGCGCTGCCCCGCGGCGTAGCGCGGGCAGCCGGCGCAGGGATCGGCTGGCTTGCGTATCGGCTCCTGCCCCGGCTGCGCGAGGTAGGCCGCAAGAACCTGGCCATGGCATTGGCGAGAGAAAGCGTCGCGGAGCGGGAAGCGATCCTGGTCCGGCTCTATCGGAATCTGGGCTGGCTGCTCGCCGAGTTCTGCCAGATGCCTCGCTACACGCCCGAGAACACCCGGGGATTCCTGCGCTACGAGGGGCTTGAACACTTTCTCGCTGCGGAGAAGCGAGGCAAAGGGGTTCTGATCGTCACCGGCCACCTGGGCGCATGGGAGCTCTCTAGCTTCTACCACTCCTTGATGGGCCATCCGATGAGCATGGTGATCCGGCGGCTGGATAATCCCCGCGTCGATGCACTGGTGAATCGGATCCGCTGCCTGCACGGGAACCAGGTACTGCACAAGGATGATTTCGCGCGCGGGCTGCTGGCCGCCATGCGACAGGGCCGCTCGGTCGGCATCCTGATGGATACGAACATGACGCCGCCGCAGGGGGTCTTTGTGCCCTTTTTTGGGCAGGCGGCGTGTACGGCCTCAGGGCTGGCGAGGGTGGCACTGAAGACCGACGCCGCGGTGCTGCCCGGTTTTCTTCTTTGGCGCGAGGACGAACGGCGCTATGTATTGACCTTCGGGGAGCCGTTTACGCTGATCCGCGCAGGCGATGACGAAGGTGATGTGATCGCCAACACTGCGCAGTTCACGGCCGCGATAGAGCGCTATGCTCGAGCCTATCCGGACCAGTGGCTGTGGGTGCATCGCCGCTGGAAGACGCGACCCGCGGGCGACGAGCGGATCTATTGACGAGAGGGAGTTCGATGCTGCTACCGAAGTCGAGTCTGGGAACGGCGCGCAAAACCGCCATGACCGTGGAGCAGTTGGCGCGGACGCTGGGAGCCGAGCTTGTGCTGTGCCAACCGCAACATGCGGGCGGGGGGGCCGGCGAGCCGGACCCGGCCGCGCGCGCGCAGGCGGAGTTGAACGATGCCCTGCATCGGCTGCGCCAGATCGATCACGTCTCAAGCCTCGCCGCGGCGGACCGCTCCTCGCTGGTCTTTGTCGAAGACGCTGAGACCCTGGTTGCGGCCCTGGGCGGTGCGGCCGGGGCGATCCTGGCGCCGGCTTCGCTGACACCGGAGACATTTTCGCACCAGGGGCAGGCCGATGCCGCACTCCTGCTGGTCGAGCAGCCACGCCTGGCCTTTGCGCGAGCGGCGCCGCTGCTGCACCCACCGGATCTGCCGGACAGGAAGCATCCCAGCTCCTTCATCTCGATGACGGCGTCGATCGGTTTGCGGGTGGGTGTCGGCCCATTCGCGGTGATCGAGGCAGGCGCGGTGATCGGCGAGGGCTCGACGATCGGCGCAGGTGCGGTGATCGGTGTGGGCGTGGTGATCGGCGCCAACTGCCGGATCTATCCGCGTGTGGTGCTTTATCCGGGCACGCGGCTGGGCGACCGGGTGGTGGTGCACGCAGGCGCGGTGCTCGGCGCGGATGGCTTCGGCTACGTGCGCGACGAGGCAACGGGCGAATACCTGCAGTTTCCGCAGAAGGGCACGCTGGTTGTTGAGGACGATGTCGAGATCGGCGCGAACACGACGATCGATCGGGGTGCGCTCGAGCAGACGCGGATTGCGCGGGGCGTCAAGATCGATAACCTGGTGCACGTGGGCCACAACGTGCAGGTGGGCGCCGATACGGTGATCGCGGCGCAGGTGGGCATCTCGGGCTCCAGCACGATCGGCGCAGGAGCGATGCTGGCCGGGCAGGTCGGCATCGGGGACCATGCGGCGGTCGGCGATGGGGTGATCCTGGGAGGCCAGGGCGGAGTGCTGCCGCATAAGACCCTGGTGGGCAAGGGCCAGCTTTTCTGGGGCACCCCGGCCAAGCCGGTAAAGCAGTGTCTGCGGGAGTTGGCTTCGCTGACGCGGCTGGCTCTTCGTCACGGGCCGGGAGACCCGGCCGAGACGCAAGCAGACCAGCCTTCCGTCCCTACGGAATCCTCGGGCCCGAAGCAGTGAGAACCCTGCGAATGCAGCCGGTGTAACTTGCCAGAAAGCTGTCGCGAAGCGCGGCATACTCTTCCATGGTCTTGAGGCGTGTGGGAGGTTGCTGGTTCAGGAAGGAAATGGTCGTGACCGTGTGTGTCGCGTCGTCAAAGAGTAGGTAGAAGCCGAGCACGCCCCCCTCCCGTTTCGTCCGATCCTGGCCCAGCGCCGCAAATCCGTTGATCGTGGCGCCGAGCTTGGTGTTGCGCGTCTGGTCGCCTCAGAGCAGAAGAGATTCGAATGCGCCGCTTAAGGTAGCGCGGGCTGCCGCACAGTTCTCCTTGCGGAGGATTTCTACTTTTACGTTGGCGTAAAAGTCTTCGCCCGGATAGGCGAACAGGACTCGCCTTCCGGCAAGCAGCGTGATCGTCTGGCTGCCGATGAGCGTTTCAACGCTGCGTTCCGTCACCCCATTGGCGAGCGGAGAGGTCTCGGCAATCGCCGGTCCGGGCTGGGTCTGACAGGTCGTTTAGGGGAGAAGCGCAGCGGCATAGGGATCGTTCTGCGCATTGGCTCGCGAAACCCACAAAGTGGGAATGACCAAGAAACTCAGGATAAAGAGCGAGGTGATTTGCAAGCGATTCTCTCGTACGGTCGAATAGCTTTGCTCTCCGAGATCGATCCCCCGGGGCGCCCCACGGCTCGCCTTCGAGCGTGGGCTGCGGCAGGTGGGCTACTTTTGCCCGGTAAAAGGCTGCGGTTCGAGCGAGCCGTCGCGCTGGCGCATCAGGACCTGTACTTTGCCTTCGGCGTTTTCAAGCTGGTCTTTGCAGTCGGTCGACAGCTTCATGCCTTCTTCGAAGAGCTTGATCGATTCTTCGAGGGGCAGGTCGCCGCGCTCGAGGCGGCCTACGATTGTTTCCAGCTGCTTGAGGGATTCTTCGAAAGTTGCCAAAGTCTTTTTCCTTTGTAATGAAGTCAAAGGCCAGACCGCCTGCGCGGCTGGCGCCCACTTCGTGCGAGGTGTACGGCCCCGGGGCTTACAAGATCAACTACTCATCGATGCGGCGCGCTCTTCCAACACCGCTGCTAGCACCTCGATGGCACAGCCATAGCGGCCGAATGGCGCGCTTACCTGCGCACCCTGCACCATCGGTCGCGCCGTGGCCAGCATCTCCTGCGCGATCAGGATACCCTCGGCACGCGCGCTGTCCGGCGTCGAAGCCGCCTGCATGCGCAGCATGATCTCATCCGGCACGGCGACCCGCAGATCGTTCTTCATGAACTCTGCATTGCGCAGGCTGGTCAGCGGCCAGATGCCCGCAATGACCGGGATGCGGAACTGCTCGACACGCTTCAGAAAGCTCTCTAACAGGCGCAGATCAAAGACCGGCTGCGTGATCGCATACTCTGCCCCGGCTTCCACTTTGAAAGCGAACCGGCGAATCTCGTTCTCGAGATCCGGCACGCCCGGGTTGGCCGCGACCGCGATCGAGAAGCCGGTCGATGCGCCGATCTGGTTGCCGCCAATGTCGAGCCCGTGGTTGAGCCGCCGCACCATGTTGACCAGACCGATCGCGTCCACGTCAAAGACAGCAGTAGCGTCCGGGTAGTTGCCCAGCTTGGGTGGATCGCCCGTCAGGCACAGAATGTTCTTCAGCCCGATCGAGGACGCACCGAGGAGATCGCTCTGGATCGACAGCACATTGCGATCGCGGCAGGTGTAGTGGAGCACGGTTTCGATGCCCACCTGCTGCTGGATCTGGATGCACAGGCTTTGTGCGCTCATGCGGGCCGAGGCGCGGGGCGAATCGGGAATATTGATGGCGTGGATGCCGTGCGAGGCGAGCAGCTTGGCGCCGGCAAGCTCGCGCCGGGTGTCGATGCCGCGAGGCGGCACGATCTCGACCAGCGTCACAAAGCTGCCTTCGGCGATCAGCCGGCCGAGCGTGGATCGCTCCGCGAGGGGGGGGGGAACGGTTTCTGTTTCGAGCGCTGCTCGCGGCGTGCTCGAGAGGCTGATTTTCTGAGCCTGCTCGGCACGCAGGGAAGACTTCATGGCCCGGACGTGCGCCGGCGTGGTGCCGCAGCAGCCACCGAGGAACTGCACGCCCGCCTTCAAATACTTGCGTGCGAAGCTGGCCATGTACTCCGGCGAGCAGAGATAGATGTTGCGCCCGTCGACGGCGCGCGGCATGCCCGCGTTGGGCATGGAGAACAGCGGCAGATGCGTGGCTGCGGCCATGCTTTCGATCGCGCTCAGCACCGTCGCCGGGCCGGTCGAGCAGTTGACCCCGACCCCGTCCGCGCCCCATGCAGTCAAACGCGCCGCGGCTGTTTCAGGCAGCGTCCCGTCCAGGCAAATCGCATCTTCGTCGACGGTGACCATCACCGCAACCGGCACCTGGGGCGCGGCCTGGCGCGCGGCGAGCAGCGCCTGCTCGGCTTCGTGCAGAGACATGACCGTCTCGATGAGCAGGATGTCGACGCCCCCCGCAACCAGCGCCTGGACCTGCTCGGCAAAGGCGGCGCGGGCCTCTTCGAGCGCGACCCGGCCGAGCGGTTCGAGCTTGATGCCGAGCGGGCCGATCGAGCCCGCGATCCAGGCTTTGCCGGCCTGCTTGTCCGCCAGTTGCTCGACCGCCTGCCGGGCCAGCCGCGCCCCGGCCTGGTTGATGGTGGCAGTCTGCTCTTCGAGGCCGAAGCGGGCCAGTCGAAAGCGGTTCGCGCCAAAGGTGTTGGTCTCGATCAGCGTCGCGCCGGCAAGCAGGAAGTCTTCGTGGATGCCGCGGATCAACTCCGGCTGCGAAAGATTCAGTTCGTCGTAGCAGCGGTTGATAAAGACGCCGCGTTCGTAGAGCGTGGTGCCCATGGCTCCGTCGCACAGCACCGTGTTGTCGCCAAACATCTGTTCAAGGCGGTTGGGCTGGTCCGGGGCGGGGCTTGCGTCGTTTGTCATTGGTCTGAACCTAGCTGTCATGCTAGAGCATTTTGGCCATCAGAGGTGCTGCCGCGCCGCGCGAGTTGCGGCTTTTGCGGTGGCCAGCCGGGATCGCCCGCGCCCGATTCGGGAAACGCCGCATGAGATGGCCCGGCGAAAGCGGCCGAGCGTGGGGCCAGCACGGACCGGGGCCGGGGCTGCGCTTTGTTATACTTGGGCTTCGCGCGCGCAAGTGGTGGGGAGCGTGCTCTGCGGTCTCGCCGGCTCACGCGGGCGTGCATGAAGGATGAGGTTTAGGTTTGAAGAAAAGAAGTAGCGTGCGCATTGCGTGTGTGTGGTTGGCCCTGCTGCTGGTGTCCTTTGGTCTTTCTGCCTGTGGGAAGAGCTACTATTTCGGCGGTCGCCCGCTGCCTGCCAGCAAGGTGATCAACCGGGTGTTGATCGCCGTGCAAAACCCGAGCGCGCTGACCAAGGGAGCGCTTCAAGAGGTAGACGGCGAGTACGACATTCGCCACGTATATAACGGCACGGCCGCGCTGCCCAGCATCTCCGGTTACTCGGGGAGCCTGCCGGTAACCATCCAGAACCTGCCGGCCGAGGAAGCAGGCGCGGTCTTCAACCAGGGCGACGGCAGCTTCGACGTGCTCAACTACTCGACCGAAGCCGTCAGCACGCCCTACACCGCAACGCAGCTCGGCGGCATCGCTTCCAGCATCTTCATCTCGCAGAATCTGCAGTACATCATCGCGGCCCAGCAGCAGAACCACGTACTGACTGTCTACGACGCCTCGAGCGGTACGTTTTTCCTCAACGTACCCGGCGTCTACCGGGTCTCGGTCAATCCCGGTGCGACCGTTGCCATTGCCTTCACCCAGAACTCTGACCTGGTCTACAGCGTGGTGCATTTGACCTCGGCCCAGCAGGCGGCGGCCGTCGGCAACCCGCACTATCTCGGCGCGCAGGATTGTGAGCCGCAGAACCTGCCCGTGTACTGCGCCTTTCCGGTGAGCGCCGGAACGGTGGGCTTTGACCGGCCCAGCAAGGCTGTCTTCTCGCCCGATGGCTCGGCTGCGTACGTGCTCAACTGCGGACCCGAGTGCGGCGGCACCACTGCAGGCGTGAGCGTGATCCCAATCACCTCGGCCTCGCTCAACGCGGGCTCCACGGGGCCGGCAGGCATCGCCCTGGCCGCCACCGCCCGGACCGCGGTGCCGGGCGGCGCCACCAACGCGATCTTCAACGGCAACACGATGTACGTGGCGGGCCAGCAGCTGCTCGGCGACGGGCTGTTCTCAGGCCAGCTTTCGATCTTCAACCTGTTGAACAACCAGGTGACGGCGCAGTACGGTATCTCCGATGGTACGCACACCAAGATGCTCTTTGCCGATGACAACACGTTGTGGATCGGCTCCTCGACCTGCGAAAACGGGGAGCGGTACAAGCAGGTGCAGGCTGGCAACAGCACGCTACCCTACGGCTGCCTGACCATGTTCAACACCGCCACCGGCACTGTCACCCTGATCGATGCGTACAAGGGCGATGCGACCGGAATCGCCGCCGTGACGGGCCTGCACAAGATCTACACGGCCGAGGGTGGCCAGGTGTATATCTACAGCACGACTACCGGCGGAAACCTCGATAACTCGAACGTGACCGTGGTCGGTACGGCGGTTGATGTGGCCTACATGGACGCACCCACGGACGATAACAACACGACGTACTAGGTCGCGGAGCAGGCAAACGAAAGGCACGCCTTGGCGCGTGCCTTTGCCGTTTGCGCCCGCGGGTGAGGGAACAAGTGATCGATGTACTGGCGATCGCCGCGCATCGCGATGACGTGGAACAGACCTGCGGCGGCACGCTGCTGCGCATGAAAGCGCTCGGGGCACAGACGGCGATCCTCGATCTGACCCAGGGCGAGGCAGGCACGCGCGGCTCGGCAGCGGAGCGGGCCGCCGAGGCGGCGGCGGCCGCCGAGATTCTCGGCGTCGCGCATCGCGAGGCGCTGGACCTGCCTGACGGCAACGTTGAGAACACGCAGGAAAACCGGGTGAAGATCGTGCAGGTGCTGCGCGCGCTGCGACCGAGGGTGGTCATCCTGCCGTACTGGGCGGGCCGACACCCGGACCACTATCGATGCTCCACCCTTGGCTACGAGGCGTGTTTTTTGTCCGGGCTGGCACGAATGGTGACGGCAGACCACCTAGGGCAGGCGCACAAGCCGCATCGCCCCTTCAAGATCATCTATGCGAGCCTCTACGCCGACGTGCGGCCGAGCTTTGTGGTGGACATTACGCCGTACATCGAGCAGCGGCACGGTGCGCTGATGGCCTACCGCTCGCAGTACGGTGAGCAGGAGGCGGGCAGTGGGCTCTTTGTGCCGGAGCAGGAGATCCGCGAGCGCACCTTTGCCGAAGCACGCCACTACGGGCTGCTGGCCGGGGTTGGCTACGGCGAGCCTTTTGTGCAGAAGGAAGTAGGGCTGGTGGACGATCTGACGTTGCTGCCGGTGCAGTCGATCTAGATGCTGTGCCGGCAGCGCCTGACCTTACGGGTACAAGCGAACCTTGCTCCAGCCGCTTGCATCACGTGTGAACAAGAAGCGGTCATGCAGTCGATCCGGGCCGTCCATCCAAAATTCGACGCGTTCGGGCGCGATGTAGAAGCCGCGCCAGTAGGGCGGCCGCGGTACCTCGCCCGGGTATTTCTCGTCAAAGCTGCGCACCTGCTCTTCAAGCTGAGCGCGGCTGGCGAGCACCCGGCTTTGCTGGGAGACCGCCGCACCCAGCTGGCTGCGTCTTGATCGACTGTGGAAGTAGGCATCCACTTCAGCGCTTGCTAATTCTGTGACCGAGCCTTCGACCCGCACCTGCCGGCGCAGCGACTTCCAGTGGAAGCAAAGTGCAGCCTTTGCATTCTCGGCGAGTTGTTCGCCCTTCCTGCTCTCGGCATTGCTAAAGAAGCAGAAGCCGCGCTCGTCCACACGCTTGACCAGCACCATGCGCACACTTGGCGTGCCGTCTGCCGACGCGGTTGCGAGGGCCGCGGCATTGGGATCGTTCGGCTCGTTTGCCGTTGCCTCGTTCAACCATTGCTGATAGGTTGCGAACGGATCGTCTCCGATGTTTTGCTCCAGTTCATCCATGCTTTGATGGTATGCGCCTGTCGCCAGACCTTACAACGGTCAGGCCATGCGTTGAGAGCAGGGGGTGCACCGCAGCTGTTTGACAACACGGCAGGCAACCCGTTCAATGCTCCACATGCGCCGCTCCAGGTTTCTTCTGCTTTTCGCATTGCCGGCCGCCTGCTGCTTTGCAGCGCATGCGCAGGCACCCGCGCACACATTCACTGCGCAGTGGATTACCGCCGCAGGCGCGCCGGGACATGATCCTGCTGTTCTGCGTCTGCGCAAGGAAATTGTCCTTGCCACGGCGCCCGCGCATTTCGTGGTGCATGTTTCAGCAGACAACCAGTTCTTGCTGATCGTGAACAATCAACGAATCGGCCAGGGTCCGGCGATCGGGGATGTGCAGCACTGGCGCTATGAGACCTATGATCTTGCTCCCGCGTTGCACGCTGGTCGAAATCTCATCAGCGCGACGGTGTGGAATCTCGGCGATATGGCGCCCATACGCCAGCTCAGCTCGCATCTTGGATTTCTACTCGATCCCGACACAGCAGCCGAGGCAGCGGCCGCTACGAACACCTCCTGGCTTGCACGCGCTGACCCTGGTTTCTCGTTGCTGCCCAAGCCTGCCGAGTTGGGCGAGTTCTATTATGTCGCCTCGCCGGGCGAGCGGCTGGATGCAGACCTGCTCGATTGGCACTGGAGCGATGCCGCCGCAGTTGCATCCGCACCCGCGTGGCAGCCTGCTGTTTCGCTGGGCGGCGCGGTTGCACGCGGGGTACATTCGGAGAAGAATTCCTGGCTGCTGGTTGCCGATCAGCTGCCCGCGATGGAATATGCTTCGACCGATGCGGGCCACCTCGTACGCGTCACAAACGTGCGCACAAATCCATTTCCATCTACCCCGGTCGAGATCGCTGCGCACACCCATGCGACGCTGCTGCTGGACCGGGAGACGCTCACCACGGCCTATCCCACACTTAGCTTGTCCGGCGGTAAGGGTGCGCACGTCACGCTGCGGTATGCCGAGGCGCTGGTCGACGATCAGGGTAACAAGGGCAATCGCAACCAGATCGAGGGCAAGCATCTGGTCGGCGTTGCGGATGAGCTTCTACCGGACGGTGCGGAAAAGCGCGCGTTTACGCCGCTCGACTGGCGGACCTGGCGCTATCTCGAGATCGATGTTGTCACCCAGGCGCAGCCGCTTCGTCTGGACGCGCTGACTGCGGCCTTCACTGCTTTTCCTTTTGAGCAGCAGGCTCGCTTTGTCAGCGAGGATGCAAGCCTGAACGATATCTGGAATGTGGGCTGGCGCACTGCGCGCGTGTGTGCGCATGACGCCTACATGGACACTCCGTACTGGGAGCGGCTGCAGTATGTAGGCGACACGCGCATCCAGACGCTGATCTCCTACACCAATGGCGGCGATGAGCGACTCGCGCGTCAAGCCATCGAGGCGTTTCACAACTCCTTGCTCCCCGAGGGCATCACGCAGAGCCGCTATCCTTCTCGACATTTGCAGGTGATCCAGAACTTCTCGCTGCTATGGATCGGCATGGTGCACGACTTCTGGTTCTATCGCAACGATCCGGAGTTTGTGCGGGCCGAGATTCCTGCGATTCGCGGGGAGCTGAGCTACTTTCGTGCGCGCCGCGACGCAGATGGCCTGCCTGCGATAAAGGACTGGTGGCTCTTCGTCGACTGGGCTACCGACTTTCCAGGCGGGGATTCGCCCGCGACTCCTGATGGAGTGAGTGCAGCAGGCAGTCTGTTTTATCTCGAAGCGCTGCGCGATGCTGCTGATCTGGAGGCCAAGCTTGGGGACCAAGCTCTTGCCCGCGAAGATTTCGAAGAGGCGGATCGCGTAGCCAAGACGATTTATCGACGCTTCTGGTCGCCTGCCGAGCAATTAGTCGCCGACACCCCGGAGCTTCGGCATTACAGCCAGCAGGCCAATGCGCTGGCCGTGTGGCTCGATGTTGTTCCGCGCGAGCAGCAGCGTGATGTGGTGACGCGGATCTATGCCGCGACCGATCCAGGCTTTTATCCAAGCCGCCCGCTGCCGCCGGGTATCTCGCCCGCTTCCAGTTACTTCCGTTTCTATCTGGCGCGTGCGCTGGTCCATGCCGGGCTGGGCGATCGCTATCTCGAGACACTGCAGCCGTGGCATACGATGCTTCGCAACGGCCTTTCCACCTGGGCTGAGCAGCCTGAGCCGACCCGCTCGGACTCCCATGCCTGGAGCGCTCACCCGAATATCGACCTGCTGACTACGGTGGCCGGCATCACGCCCGCGGCGCCGAATTTCGCTGCCGTCGCGGTCACTCCCCGGCTCGGACCCCTTCACCATCTCGAGGTGCGCTACCCGTCTCCCCGCGGGGAGATCCAGGCTGAATATAGCGTCCATCCGGCGGGGGTGAAAGTGAGGCTGCGTCTGCCGCCGGGGCTTTCGGGAACGCTCCGGTGGAACGGCGCGGAGTATTCACTGGCTCCGGGTCTGCGGGAGATGGAACTGCCGCCGCGCAGTGGGGCCGAGTAAGGTCAGGGCGTGGTGACAAAGCGCGCCGCCGCTGTGGCAGTAGAACTCCCTCCTATGTAGACGGTATACTCTGCGGGTTCGACGACCCGTTGCGCCTTGGCATTGTAGAAGGAGAGCTCGTCGAATCCGAGCGGGAACTGGACTTGCTGCGATTGTCCAGGGGCGAGTGTGATACGCGCAAAGCCTTTGAGATTGCGCACCGGTTGTTCGGTGCTCGCACCCAGGATATTGACATAGCACTGCACGATCTCGGTGGCGCGAACCTTTCCCGTATTTGTTACCGTTGCTGTTGCAGATACAGGTTTGCCCGTTGCATCCCGTGTAAGGGATGCAACGCTTACAGATTGCGTCGAAAGAGAGACGCCCGAGTAACCGAAGGTTGAGTAAGTCAGTCCATGGCCAAAAGGGAAGAGCGCATCGTTCGGCACATCCAGATATCGTGAGACATACTTCATCTCGACGTAACCCGGATGGGGAGGGTCTGCGTGCTGGATGGGGCGCCCCGTGGGCAGCTGGTTATAGTAAAGCGGTTCCTGGCCGACGGCGCGGGGAAAGCTCATGGTGAGCTTACCGCTGGGCGCAACATCGCCGAAGAGAGTGTCGGCGATGGCGGGCCCGGTCTCAACGCCGGGATACCAGACCTCCATGATCGCAGGTACATGTTCGGCGGCCCAGTCGAGCACCAGCGGCCGGCCGGAGAAGATGAGCAGCACGACGGGCTTGCCGGTTGCCACCACAGCCTCTAGCAACTGTTCCTGGTTGCCAGGCAGATCAAGGTGTGCGCGAGACGCTGCTTCGCCGCTCATATCGCTCGACTCGCCGAGCGCGAGAATGACCACCTCGGCACTTTGCGCCGCGGCAAGAGCGGCCGCAAATCCAGAATTGGTTGTGCCGGAGATCTCGGTGCCTTTCGCGTAAGTCAGCGTCGCGCCTGCTTGCTCGGCTCGCTCTGCCATGGTCGCGCGCAGAGTGCGCACGTCGCCGAAGTTGTTCGCACCCGACCAGGCGCCGACCATATCGCGGGCATCGTCAGCCAATGGGCCGATGAGCGCAATGTTTTTCGTGGTCTTTGGCAGGGGCAGCAGGGGAGTTGCCTGGACCGGATTGTTCTGAAGCAGGACGAAGGATTCTTCTGCGGCTCTGCGGGCGAGTGGACGATGCGCGGCCACGGCCCCCGTCACCTCCGGCCCTTCCGTAAAAGGATGATCAAAGAGTCCGAGAGCGAACTTGACTCGCAGTACGCGACGCACGGCCTGGTCGACAACCGGCAGAGGCACGCGGCCGGACTTGACGAGCGCGGGCAGTTCCACATCGTAGTAATGGGCGTTCATGTCGATATCGACGCCGGCAGTCAGTGCCTTTTCGGTGGCCATTGCCGGATCCAGTGCGATGCCGTGATGCGTCAGTTCCATCACCGCGGTGTAGTCGGAAACAACGGGACCGTCGAAGTTCCATTCATCGCGAAGAATGGTCTGCATCAGGAAAGGATTGGCACTGGCAGGCACGCCGTTGAGCGAGTTGAAGGCCGACATGATCGTCGCCGCGCCGGCCTCGACAGCCGCGTGGTAAGGGGGCAGGTAAACCTGGCGCAGTTGCAGCTCGCTCATGTCTGTCGTGTTGTATTCACGGCCGGCCTCGGCCGCGCCGTAGGCGGCAAAGTGCTTGACCGAGGCGGCGACCGCACCTGGCGCCGAGAGACTTTCACCCTGGTAGCCGCGTATGTACGCGCGCGCGATCGCGGATCCGAGATAGGGGTCCTCTCCCGCTCCCTCGGTGCAGCGCCCCCAGCGCGCGTCACGCGCGATATCGACCATCGGCGAGTAGAACCAGTTCACGCCCGCAGACCGCGCCTCGATGGCGGCCATGTGTGCGAGATCGGTGACCAGCGAAGGATCCCAGCTCGAGGCAGTCGCCAGCGGTACGGGGAAGATGGTGCGGAAGCCGTGGATCACGTCCGCGCCGAAGAGCAAGGGAATATGCAGGCGCGTGTTGTCCATCGCAGCGTGCTGGAAGTGGTTGGTCAGGCTTTGCCCGACCGTGTTGAGCATGGAGCCTAGCTCGCCCTTTTGCGCGAGCGCGTAGCTGTCCACGTCACCGGGCCCGGGAGGGTTGACGTTGAGCGCGGCGGTCGTGGGGCCGGCGGGTTTCGCGGGATGCGCTTCGGTGGCGCTGTATTGCACCAACTGGCCGATCTTTTCCTCAAGCGTCATCTGCTGGAGCAGCGCGTTCACCTTCTGTTCGATCTGCGGGCCGGCTAGCTGCGCGTTCGACGGCGCGGCGGGCGGCGTCTGCGCGAACAGCGGGCAGTACAGACAAAGACCGAAGAGCAGGGTCGATCGAAAGTAAGTCATCAGGCAAGACTCCTCATGTCACTGTACCGCTTTTCGAACACGCCCCAAGGGAGCTGCCGAAGAGCTTCTTGATTCCGCCCTCCCTGTAGAGGCCTTCGAGATTGTCTAGGAGGTTGACATCACTGCTCGGCATCAGCAAGCGCGGAACCCCATACCTGCGAAAGCTATCCATGCACGGAGCACGGTCAGCGAGGGGGCACCTGAAGCGACCGGATCACAGCATAGGTCACTCGCACGCAACGCAATGTAGCCGTAGTTGCACGAGCCAATCCGCTGGCACGCATTGCATGGGCCGTCTTGACCCGGGGGGGAAGCTCCTACAAGGCGATGCCTGCTCCTGGAGTGAGCAGAGGGGAACGATGGGAAAGGCGCCTGCCTGCTGCAGGCTTCGAAATCGCTCCGCAATTGCCACCCTTTCCATCCTTCCGGCTGCTGCAAATCGATCCAGTTCTCACCCAAGTCTGCCTGGGAGATATGGATGGACAACAGATGGATTGGCGGCCCCTACAACCTGGATTGAGAAGATGGCCTGCAAATAGCGGTAGCGGTTGCTTAGGACAGGGACGCGCGTAGCCTCATCGTGGCCAGGAGCCTGGCTCTCCTGCAAGGCCGGATAGATTTTGCAGGCTGCCTGCCCCCTAGCTTCGCCCTTGCCGTCGTCCGGCGGACCATGCAGTTCGTGACCGACTGCAGCATGTCTTTGTCTGGGCTCAGATCGGCGGGTCACTTCTTCAGCCACGCGTTTTCATCCCGGAGATGCTGGCTTGACCGGCAGAAACGTAGGTCCGCTCCGGCCACCTGGCAAGCAGAGGGGACCGGGATCAGCTGTCCTTGCGATAGAGCAGGTCGCGGATCGCCTGCCTGCGCGCCTCGTTCGCCTCCATCGCCGACTTTCGTTCTTCTGCGTCCATGCGCGCCTTGTTGGCCGGCTCTTCAGCCTCCGGGGTGCTGCACTCCGGGCAGCGATTGGCAAAGCCCGGTTTGTCCGGCTTGAGCTCGAACTCTTCCGAGCAAAGCGCACAGATCTTGATAGGAAACGGCATCCTGCGTTTAGGATAAAGCGCCCGGGCGGCGGGGTCCAGAGCGTCGCGGCGCGCAGCGCAAAGAACCCCCGGCAGGCAAAAGCAGGGCTACCCGGACGGCGCTCGGCTGGCCGCCGCGACTGCCACCCGCATGCCCGGTGAAACATAAAGCTCCTGGGCGCACAGCGCCGTCCGTGGGGAAAGGCCGGAGCGGTAGCGGAGATGCTCTATCGCTGGACCGCTTTCAGGGGGAGAAACACGGTGAACACCGAGCCGCTCGCACCGTGTCTGGTGCTGCTGCGGACACGCAGGCTTCCGTTATGACGGTCCACAATCTCGGCGCTGAACCAGAGTCCGAGCCCGGTGCCGCCGATCCCCTTGGTCGTGAAGAAAGGCTGGAAGATATGCTTTTGCACCTCCCTGCTCATGCCCGAGCCTGTGTCGGCTACGGTGAGCACGATCCCCGGCTCGCCGCTCTGCGGATGCTTTGCATCGCGGCTGCGCAGCAGCAGGCGTCCGCCCGCGGGCATGGCGTCGATAGCGTTCCCGATCAGGTTGCTGAGCACCTGGCGAATCTCGCCCTCAAAACAGTGGACCGCGTGCGTAGCTCGCTTTCTCTTCTCGACCTCGATGCGCGCGTTGACCAGCCGGCCCTGGTAGATCGAAAGGCTGTCCCCGATCAGGTCGTAGCAAAAGGCGGGCAGCGGCCTGGTCGACTGTTTGTGAAAGCGTAGGGCCTGATTCGCAATCAGGGCGACCCGCCGCAGCTCCCGCTCGGCGGTCTCGGCATACGCATGCACTTCCGCTAGATCGCTGCTCCGCCGCACCAGGTAGAGCAGGTTGGTGACCGAGGCCAGCGGGTTGTTGATCTCATGGGCGATCGAGGAGGCCAGGCGCCCCACGGCCGCCAGCTTTTCTGTTTGCAGCAGCTCAGCGCTGATGCGCCTGTGCTCGGAGGTATCCCGCGAGAAGAGGACAATGCCGTCCCGGGTGGGAGAGACCTCAAACCGCAGCCAGGCATTGAGCGGCGGCGGGTAGTGCGCCTCAAAGCAACCCGCACTGCCCTTATCCATAGCCCGTTGGCATGGCTCGCGAAACGGGGAAGCCCCGAGCCCGGCGTCGGGAAAGGCCTCCCAGAGACTGCGGCCGAGGAGCGGGCTGACCGTCCCGTAAAGGGCCTGGGCTTTCGGATTCAGGTAGGTCACGACCCAGTTGCGGTTCACCACCATGATCGCATCGCTGGTGGCCTCGAGCACCTGGGTCAGATCCTCAATCGCCTGATGCTCCTCGCGCATGGCGAGCAGCGCGGCGCACTGGTCGGTCGCCGTGTGGTAGACCCCGGCCACCCGAAAGCGGTCTTCGGCCTCGCACCAGATGGGATCGGTCATCAAGGTATAGAACGTTTCCACCACCGCGCCGCGCCGCACAAGCGGGAAAGGAACATTTTCAGACCGGGTCGACTCACCGGTTGCAAACGTCGTCCCCAGGATCGCTTCGACATCGTCGTGGACCTCCGGCCATACGTCCCTCAGGCTTTTGCCGAGTGCCGGATGTCGCTCGCCGAGATGGGGCGCATACCGATCGTTGTAGATCATCATCCGGTCCCCACCCCAGTAGAGAGTGGTCGGGAGCTGGGAGGCAAGCATCATGTTGACGGCTGCGACCAGCTCCGGCGGCCAGGCTTCGATCGCGCCCAGGCTGGTATGGAGCCACAGGTGCGAGCGGACCAGGTCGGCCATCGCGCCGACCCCGCGGATCCGCACTCCGGCGCCTTCTACAACGCCGGTCGACGGGAGAACTGTGTCCTTGCTCAACATTGCTCTCTAAGCTTCCACGAAGGTGGCACGTCCGGCAAGCATCGGCGACATCCGTGACGCAGGCGGGGCATAAATTGTCCTGATGCGAGCCATAAGATATACCGAAATGGATGCGAAACGGCTTTACCCTTCCGGCTGAAAGCCTTATGCTCACTCAACAGGCTGCCGAAGAACCGGCTTTGCCGCGATGAACAGAAACGGAATCCCGTTGCTGTCAGGACTGTATGCGAGGCAAAGAGCAGCCGCCCTACGCGCCCTGCCGTGTCTTCTTTCAGAAGGCGACCTGTGCTGCCAGCTTGCCTGCTCTGCCTTCCTTGCGATGACGAGGCCGGACCCGCTGCAGCGAACGAGGCACTTACGAGTGTGCACCACTGAATTCTTTTTTTTGAGGCCAGACTCCATGCGTATGACTCCAGCAGTTTCCTTGTGGCTGCCGCTCGCAATGAGCGCGCTTTCCATCTCCGTGGCGCAGGCGCAGACCTACGGCGCCGTCTCCGGCACGATTCGCGACGCGAGTCATGCGGTGATCGAAGGCGCCCAGGTGACAGCAACCAACCTGAGCACCAATGCCACGGTGACCACACAATCGAGCCGCGAAGGCTTTTACACCTTTCCCAATCTCGCTTTTGGCACATACAGCATCTCCGCCGCAAGCACCGGCTTTGCGACCGAAGTGCAGCAGGATGTGCATGTCAACGTGGCCACGGCGGTCAAGCTCGACTTCAGTCTCAGCGCCGGCGGGGTGAGCGAGAGCGTGCAGGTAAGTTCGCAGGCGCTCGCCATCGATACCACCTCGGCTGCTCTCGGCAACACGATGGACCCCAGGCAGATAGAGCAGTTGCCGATGAATGGCCGCGATTACGCGCGGCTCTCCATGCTGACACCGGGCGCGGTGGCGCGCTCGAGCTACATTGCCGACCTCAGTTTTGACGGACTGCACTCGGTGCACAATCAGTTCTCGATCGACGGTATCGATGCCTCGCGGGTAGACCAGCCCTACATGGCGAACGGCTATGAGCGGGGCGCGCGCCTGTTGACGGGCAGCCTGGAGACGGTGGCAGAGTTCAAGGTGCAGACCAGCGGCTACCAGGCGCAGTATGGGCGTGCGGCGGGCTCTGAGGTCAATATTGTGACCCGCTCGGGCGGCAACAAGATCCACGGCGAGCTCTATGACTACTTTCGCAACGATGCGCTGGACGCGGCGAACTTCTTTTCCGTGACCAAGCCCGAGTTTCGCTTCAACGATTTCGGCGCCAACATTGCCGGACCGATCCATCGCGACAAGACGTTTTACTTCGTCAATTATGAAGGCTCGCGCCAGTTGGTCGGCATTACGGCGAACGGCACGGTGCCGAGCGCCTCCGTGCTCAGCCAGACCCTGGCCACCTCGCCGCAGATGGCGCCCATCGTGGCGCAGATCCCGGCCGGCACGCCGACCAGCGATAACACGCTCGACCACTACACCAGCAACGGAGTCTCCAATGTTCGCGAGGACACGGGGAGCGTGCGCGTCGACCAGATCTTCTCTGAAAAAGACAGCGCGTTTGCCCGGCTCAACATCAACGATACGAATACCTTCGGACCGCTCTTTGGGGTGAATGCCTCCGCCTTCGGGGTGAACGATCACCAGGTGGTGCCCATTCGCACCACCAACTTGGCGCTCCACGAGACCCATGTGTTCAGCCCGCACATGGTCAATGATGCGCTGGCAGGGATGCAGCGCTGGGTAAGCACGATCGGCTCCTATGAGTCTGTGCCGAACACCACGATCATCGGGTACACGATCAACCCCGGCAACGAGGGCACCTACTTTCAGGCCGCGACCAGCTTCCAGTATGGAGATACGCTCACCTACGTCCATGGCCAGCACACGGTCAAGGCGGGCGGCTCGGCGTACCGGATCCAGGTAAATCGTCACAGTAGTGATTATGATTTTATTTACTTCGCTTCGTCGGCTGACTTTATCAATGATCGCGTTTCGTCGGCGGGGGTGACCGTGGGCGATCCCGGTCATGGAACCCGCGCTACCCAGCTCGGCTTCTTTGTGCAGGATACTTGGCAGGCGCGCAGCAACCTGGCGCTCGACTATGGACTGCGCTACGACATAGAAACTGTTCCGCACGATGCTCGCTACGAGACGCAGACCTATGACCCGGCGACCGGCACCCTCGCCCACCCGGGCGGCTCCTACTTTCACATCAATAACAAGGACTTTCAGCCGCGCATCGGCATCTCCTGGCAGCCGACGAACAAGGCCGTCGTGCGCTCGAGCTTCGGGATGTTTTTCCAGGCCTACCCGGTGGGCTTCGGCAGCTACAACGTGCCTTTGAATAATATTTCCGGCAACGTGTCGCTCAACTCGCTCACGGTGCCTGGACTCTCCTACCCGTACACGCCTTACCTGGCGGACAACACGGCGGCGGCCCCTACGGTCTATGGCTTCCCCGTGCACAAGCCTGACATTTATTCCAACCAGTGGAACCTGAGCGTTGCCTATCAACTGGCTGCCAATACGGGCGTTGAAGTTGCCTACGTCGGCAATCACGGCGTCAATCTCTGGCGCGAGGAAGATATCAATTACGCGAGCAACGTGACGGGGCTCCGACCCAACCCTGCGTTCAGCGATATCTATCTTGAGACCAACTCTGGTTTCAGCAGCTATAACGGCCTGCAGCTCTCGATCATCCGGCGCGTTACCCAGGGGCTGCACATCGAGGGCGCCTACACCTACGGCCACGTGATCGACAACGTGCAGGACCAGGGGCTATTTGCAAGCGAGCCTCAGGATAATAACAACATCGCTGCCGAGCGCGGCAATGGATCGGGCGACATCCGTCATAACTTGTCTTTTAACCTGCTCTACGATCTGCCCATGGGCGCAGGCCACGACTTTCTTGGCACCACGTCGGGACTTCTGTCAACGCTCGTGAGCGGCTGGCAGGTCAATGCGCTGGGGTTGGCGCACGGTGGCATTGCGGATAATGTTTCGCTCGGGACCAACACCTACGGCAATGGGGACTACACCAATCAGCGGCCGGACCTTGTGCCGGGCGTACCGCAGTATGTGTCGGACAAGAGCTACAGGCAGTGGCTGAATCCAGCAGCCTGGACGAGGCCTGCGACAGGCACTTTTGGCAATTCGCCCCGCAACAGTGTCTACGGGCCTGGCTTTACGCAGATCGACTCGGCGTTGGTCAAGGCGACTCCCTTGAGCGAAGGCCGGAGCCTGGAGTTCCGGTCCGAGTTCTTCAATATGTTCAATCATCCAAACTTCGGGCAACCGGATAGCACGAAAGGCGATGGGAGCTTCGGCCAGATATTTAGCACCTTCGCCCGGACGATCGGCTTCGGAACCTCGCGGCAGATCGAGTTTGCGCTGAAGCTGCGCTACTAGCGGGCGGGGCTGCGGAGCCGGCTGCTTCCAGAGGGCGGCTTTTCGGGATTCGCGCCGGGGAGTTTGCGTCGCAGGCAGCTTGCCGGATCGAAGCGCTCCGGCCTCCCGGCTTCAAGAGAATCGCTTGGGTAGCAAACGCAAGGACCTACGGTTGTTTCTTCGGCGCTATGCCGGGATCAAACGCAGGTCCTTCGATCCTTGGCCTGCGTGCAGGGAGAGGGAACGGCTCTCTGCTCAGGACGACACTTGCTCGATGCGCTCTGCCTGAACCGGCTCGGCGACCACGGTGGGCAGGCGCACGGACACCTCCGTGCCTCGGCCCGGCTCGCTCGAAATCGTGATCTGTCCGCCTGCCTTTTCGCAGATCCCCTTGCAGATGGAGAGGCCGAGCCCGGTGCCGCCGGTCCTGCGATCTCGGGCCGCGTCGCCGCGATAGAAAGGCTCGAAGACATGGGCGAGCGCTGCGGGTGCGATGCCGCGGCCCTGGTCACGGATGGTGAGCGTGACCAGGCCCGCGCTGCGATGCAACCTGGCCTGGACCTCGGTGCGCGGGCGGCTGTGCTGGAGCGCGTTGAGCAGCAGGTTGGTGCAGAGCAGGCGAGCGTCTTGCTCGCTCAGGGCGACCTGGGTCCGGCAGGGAGCATCGGTGCGGACGATGACCTGATTGAGCTCTGCAAGACTGGCGAGCTGCGCGACCACGGTGTGGAGATGCAGGTTGAGATCGCACCCGGCGCCGGGAGACGGGGATGCCTCTGCGGATTCAACCCGGGCAAGGGTGAGCATCTCGGCCACGGTCCGCTCCAGGCGGAGCGTGTCGGCCAGGCAAACCTCCAGGCCGCGCTCGTACTCCTCCGGCGAGCGCGGGCGCATGGCCAGCAATTGGAGAGAGGATTTGGCGATGGCCAGGTCGGTCTTCAACTCATGCGCAGCGTCGCTGGTAAACTGTCGCTGCTGCTCAAAGGAACGCTGCAAACGTCGCAGCGTTTCTTCCAGAGCCAGGATCAAGGGCGAGAGTTCGATGACGGCGCGCGCGCTTTCGCGCGGATGGAATTGCCAGCGCTGTGCCGAGATGCGGCTCGCTTCTTCAGCCAGCTCCGCAAGCGGCGCAAGGGAGCGGCGCAGAAACCACGTCATGCCGATGCCGGTCGCGGTCAGCAGTACAAGGGAGGCGAGCGCGTTGAACCGGACCGCCTCCCAAACCTCGCCCCACAGATGCTCGGTCGAGGCGCCGTAGCGAACCACGATCGGGCGCTGGATGCCGCCCTTTTCTCCCGGATCGACGATCCGGACCGCGTGGACCACGACAAATCGATACGGTTGCCGGTCCAGCCGAACGCGGTAGATGCCGTCACGCTCGCTCTGGGCAAGCTGTGCATCCACGCGCGCCGCCGGCCAGGTGGAAGAGCGGCCCAGCACGCGGCCGCCTGATGCTTCGACGTCGTAGAGATCGTTGGGCGGGATGCGGATGCCGCGCGTGTCGAGTACGACATTATCGTCCGCATCGTCTGCATCGCCGACCGCGCCAATCAGCGTATCGGCGTGCGCGCGGAGCGAGATGTCCAGGGAGCGGATGCGCGAGTGACGCTCAAAGGCGACCGCAAGCCAGATGAGGGCCAGCGCGGATACGAGCTCGAGCAGCAGCACGGTGGCAATCAGCCGGCGCGTGACAGAGTAGGGCTTCAAGCAGGTTCTCCCTTGAAAGACAAGAGCCGGTACCCGCGCAGCCGAAGCGTTTCGATCAAAGCCGGGCCGCCGCGGCTGTTGAGCTTGCGGCGGAGATTCGAGATGTGCACCTCGATCACGTTCGAGTGCCGCTCCCAGTTGTAATCGTATAAGTGTTGCAGTAACTCCCGCTTGGAGACCACGGCGCGGGGACGATGCATCAGGTATTCAAGGATGTGATATTCGGAGGGGGACACCTCAACGGGCTGGCCGGCGCGGAGCACAGTCTGCTCGAGGGTGCTCAGTTCGAGATCGAGAACCTTGAGAACCGGATCGCCGCCGCCGCGGCTGCGACGGATCAGCGCTTTGACGCGGGCCAGCAGCTCGCCCAGGTCAAAAGGCTTATTGAGATAATCGTCAGCGCCCGCGTTCAGGAGCTCGACGGTGGATTCCTTGTGATCGCGCGCGGTAAGAATCAGCACCGGCGTTACGATCTTCTGCGCGCGCAGATGACGCAGCGTGGTGGCGCCGTCCTGCAGAGGGAGCATCAGGTCCAGGATGATCAGGTCGTAGCAGCCCTGGCTGGCGAGGCTCTCGCCCTCGATCCCGTCGACCGCGCAATCCACCGCGAAGCCGCCCCCTTCGCGCAGGCTGGCGGAAAGGTTTTCGCCGAGCCGGAGATCATCTTCTACGACCAGGATGCGCATCACCGGGCTCCGTGCGCAAACTCCCCCGTAGACCGAGGAGGTGGCACAGGCCGATTGCGTGTCAACAGGAAGTACACCACGGGTGTGACCAGCAGGCTCAGAGCCAGCGAGATGAGCAGGCCGCCGATCACGCCGATGGCGAGCGGCTGCAGCATCTCAGAGCCCGATCCGAGGGCAAAGGCCAGCGGCAGCATGCCGCAGATGGCCGCGGTCGCGGTCATCAGGATCGGCCGCAGACGCCGCCGGGCGGCTTCGATCATGGCCTGCCGCGGGTCCATGCCCGCATGTCGGCAGCGCTCATCGGCATCGAGCAGCAGGATACCGTTCTTGGCCACGATGCCGACCACCATGATCAGACCCATGAAGCTGGACACGTTGAAGGTGACGCCGGTGAGCAGCAGCGCGGCCACCACGCCCGCGCTCGAGAGCACAGAGGACGCAAGCACGGCCGAGGGCGCTGCAAACGAGCGAAACTCCACCAGCAGGACACCGAAGACGAGCGCGAGGGAGAGCAGCAGCACCCGCAACAGGTCGGCAAACGACTTCTGCTGTTCCTGGTAGGTGCCCCCGTACTCGACCCGGACCGAGGCGGGCAGGTGCATGGATCGGATCGTGCGCTGCACCCGCGCCACGGCTGTCCCCAGGTCTGAGCCCTCCAAACGAGCGGTCACGGTGACCAGTGGCTGCAGGTTTTCTCGCAGCACTTCATTCTGCTGGGGCAGCTCGATTACATGGGCGAGCGCCCCGAGGGTGGCCAGCTTGCCGGAGGCGCTATTGAAGACCGTGTTCTCCATCGTCTCGAGCGAGGTGCGCGACTCCGGACCGAGGCGCACCCGCACGGTATAGGCGCGGCCATGCGCGACAACCGGCACGTTGGCCGTGACCCCGTCGAGCATGGAGGTAGCATCCTCGGCGATCTCGGTCGGCGTAAAGCCCAGCCGCGCCGCGACCCCGGGATTGACCTCAAAGCTGGTCGCCGGACCCGAGATGGTGTTATCGATCCCGTTCTCAATATCGACCACGCCACTTACCTTGCTCATCGCCTCCGCCACTCTTGGCGCGATGCTTGCGAGCAGCGCCGGATCGGCTGAAAAGAGCTTGATCTGGATCGGCTGGGGCGCGTTCGATAAGTCGCCGATCATATCCTGCAGCACCTGGGTAAACTCTACATCGAGCGCCGGCTCGGCCTGCTTGATCTTTTCGCGCAGGTCGGCAATGATCTGGTCGATACTGCGCGACCGCTTGCTGCGCAGGCTCACCGTCATGTCGCCTGTGTTCGCCTCGGTGACCGCGGCCAGGCCCATCTGCAGGCCGGTCCGGCGCGAGGTTGTCTCGACCTCCGGCGCGCTCCGGATAATGTGTTCGACGTGGCTGAGGACCCGGTTGGTTTCCGTCAACGAGGAGCCGGCCGGCATGATGTAGTCCAGCACGAAGCCGCCTTCATCCATGCTGGGCAGCAAGTCGGAGCCGAGATGGCTGAAGCCCACAGAGGTCAGCGCAAGCAGTAGCAAGCAGAGCAGGGCCAGCAGGCGCGGACGCCGCATCGCCCAATCGAGTGCGTGGCCATGCCACCGAAGCAGGCCGCCGAGCGGTTGCCGCGCGTGGCCCTGCTCGGAACGATGGCGCCGTCCGAGGAAGACCAGCGAAAGCGCCGGCGTAAAGCAAAGTGCGAGCGCGAGCGAGGTAAGCAGGGCCGCGGTCATGGTGATGGCGAGCGCGCGCAGAAAGCTGCCCGTCACCCCGGCTACGGTGATCAGGGGCAGAAAAACGACCACCGGCGTGATCGTGGACCCGATCAGCGGCACGGTGATTTCACGCAGGGCGAGCCGGACCGCGGCCACCGGCCCCTCGCCTCGATCGCGGTGCATGACAATGTTTTCGATCACCACGATCGCGTCGTCGATGACCAGGCCGATCGCTGCTGCGAGCCCGCCGAGCGTCATCAGGTTAAAGCTCTGCCCGATGAGCATGAGAAAGAGCACGGTGATGGCGATGGTGACCGGGATCACCAGACCCGCAATCAGCGAAGCGGCGGTGTCGCGCAGGAAGAGAAACAGGATCACGCAGGCCAGCAGCAACCCGAGCAGGATCGCGTCCCGCACGCTGCGGATACTTTCACGCACCAGCGCCGACTGGTCGTAGAAGGGAGTCAGGGTAACGCCGGGGGGCAGGAGAGCCTTGAGCTGATCGACCTCCGCGGCCACTGCATTGGCGACCGCAACGGTGTTGCTGCTGGGTTGCCGGGCGATATTCAGCAGCACCGAGGGCAGGCCGTTCGCCGTCACCGTGGTGTAGACCGGTAGGGTGGACTGCTCCACCCGCGCGACATCGCTGATGTGGATCGGGGTGCCGCCGGCGGTAGCCTTGACGGCCAACTGCCCGAGCGCGGCGGCATTGTGCGCCTGCGCTCCGACCAGGCCCAGAACGAGCTGATGATTGGCCTCGTAGAGGCCGGGCGAGTCGATCATGTTGGACGCATCGATCGCATTGACCAGGTCGAGCACCGTCACCCCGGCTGCCTGCATGCGGGCCATGTTCGGCACCAGGTGAAACTCCGGCACCTGGCCGCCCTGCACGGTCACGGTGCGCACCCCGCTGACGCGATTGAGCGGGGGCTTGAGCTGGTAGGTAGCCAGCTCCCAGAGCGCGGTCTGCGAGACGGTGGAGGAGCTGAGGCTGTAGCCGAGAATCGGAAAGGTCGCAAAGGTAAGCCGGTTAGTGGTGATGGTGGCGGTTGCGGGCAGGCTCTGCCGCACCTTGCCAAGCTCTACGTTGACCAGTTGCAGAGTCTGGGCCATGTCGGCGTTCCAGTCGAAGAACAGACTCACTTCGGCGGTGCCCCGGCTGGTTGTGGATCGGACGGTCTGCAGGCCGGGCACCGCGTTCATTGCGTTCTCGATGGGCCTGGTGATGAGCACCTCCATCTGCTCGACGGGTGTGACGCCGTTGTCGATGCCGATCACGACACGGGGGAAGTTCGTATCCGGAAAGACCGAGATGGGCAGCCGCCACGCAAAGTAAATGCCGGCCACGGTAAGCGCGGCGAGGAGGAAGAAGAGAGGCGCGCGGAAACGCTCGAGCCAAAATGCAGCTTCGGGCGGCTGGCCGCTTTGAGCCGACGGGGGCGGGCCCGGATCGATGGCTTCGGTGGAGGGAGTGCTCACGGCTCGTCGCCTGCCGGCCCCACCTGGACCCGGGTTCCATCGGTGAGCCCGTAGGCGCCGCCGGTGATCACGGTATCGCCGGCAGCCAGGCCGCTGACGATTTGCACGCGGCCTTGATCGGCAATCCCTACTTTGACCGCACGTTTGTGGGCCGCGTGATCGGCCCCCACCAGCATTACGTATTTGCTCCCGTCCTCGGCCGAGAGGAGCGCAGCGGCCGGCACCAGCAGCGCGTCCGCTACGTTGCTGGCGGCAATACTGGTCTGCACAGGCGTGCCTGCCTTGTAAAGGCCTGCGCGGTTGTCGATGCGCAGCCACACCTCGAGGGTGGTGCTGCCCGGGTCAAGCGCCGGGCTCACGAGCGAAACGCGGGCCGGTACGGGCTCGGCTATGCCGGGCAGCGTGACACTGGCCGGATCCCCCACCTTCAAGGTTTGCGCCGCGCTTTGCGCCAGGTGCACCTTGGCCAGCAGCGCGCTGGTGTCCATCACGGTGATCAGCGGGGAGCCTGGCGCTGCTGTTTCTCCGGCAAACAAGGGCCGCTCGGTGACCACGCCGGCAATCGGGCTGCGCACCTCGGCATAGGAGACCTGCGCCTCTGCGCCGAGATACTTGCCCTTGGCGCTGAGCATCGCACCTTCCGCCTGGGCCAGGGTGGCCTTGCGGCTTACCGCATCGAGGGCCGCGACGTGTTTTTGGGCGAGGTCATAGGCCGCCTGCGCCTGCACCAGCGTGGCCCGGGCTGTGTCAAGGTCACGGCCCGGTGTCGCTCCCTGGTCGAAGAGTTTCTGCCGGGCCTCGACAATGCTGGCATCGAGGTCGAGCGTCGACTTTGCCTGGGCCAGCTCGAGCCGGGCGCGCTCGGTCTCCTCCGGCACCAGGGCGCCGCGGGTGCTGTTCAAGGCCGCCTCGGCCGCAGAGTAACTCCCCCGGGTATCGACAGCGGCCGCCTGCAGGTCCCGGTCTTCCAGAGTTGCAAGCAGTTGCCCGGCCTTCACCGAAGACCCACGCTGCACGTAGAAGCGGCGCACGGGTGCAGAGATGCGAGGCGACAGTGCGGCCTGGGCGAGCGGCGAGAGTACGGCATCGGACAGGATGTGCTGAGCGATGGCGCCGCGCTCGGGATGGGCAACCTGCACCGTTACAGACGCGGGAGCCACGTCCTCAGAGGCCGGCTTCGAGCAGCCGAAGGCGGCCAGCAGCAGCGCCGCAGCCAGAGCCACGATGCTTCGAC
The DNA here is from genome assembly GCA_964658225.1 of Vulcanimicrobiota bacterium. GTDB lineage: Bacteria > Acidobacteriota > Terriglobia > Terriglobales > Acidobacteriaceae > EB88. Next base: position 26,080 of record CAZZYH010000013.1, read on the forward strand.
GCGGTGCTGCATGGCAACCGGCGATCTTCACAGCGTCCCCGTCAGCAGCTGCAGGCTGCTCAGCGCCTGCTGGTAACGCACCTGTCCATCTTCCTGCGCGGTCTCTGCCGTGTAGAGCGTCGCCTGCGCGTCCACCACTTCCAGGGCTGTAGCCTCGCCGCTGCCATAGCGCAGCCTGGTCAGCCGCAGGCTGTCTGTCGCAGCCCGCGCGCTTGTGGCCAGCGAGTCAAGCTGGCTGTGTGCGGTCTGCGCTTCGGCGTAGCTCTCTTCGAGATCAACGACAAGCCTCTTCTGCGCAGCGGTCAGGGCGACCCGCACGGCTTCTCGTCGCACTTCACTCTGTTTGACGCGCCGATCGGTGGCCAGCCAGTCCCAGACCGGAATGTCGATGGTCGCGGTCATCGAGTAGCCAAGGTTTCGAGGATTTCTGCCGGCATCGACATCAAAGGGCGCCTTGGTTGCGAAAGTCGTGCCATCGATGCCGTAGTTGAAATTGAAGGCAAGATCGGGCAGGTAGGCGGCGCGCGCGCCCAGCACCTCGGCATCGCTCAAACGCAGCGAGGCCAGCGCAGCGGCCAGCTCCGGATTATGCTGCCTGGCCGCCGCTTCTATCTCGGCCAGCGCGGGCAGCGCAGCAGCCGTGCCCGCCGCCGCGACCGTATAAGGCGTGAGCGGGTCGGCAAAGAGCAGCATCGCCAGCTCCAGCCGCGCGCTGTCGCGAGCCAGCGTACCGTTTGCAAGGTCGCGCGTGCGCTGCTGCGCGCTGAGTTGCGCCTTGATCACGTCAGCGTGTGCGACTTCGCGTGCGGCCTCGCGCTTCTCGGTCAGGGCGACAAAATCCGACGCCTCCGCGCTGGCCGCCTCTAAGACCGCGAGTTTGCGCTCGGCTGCGATCTCTGTGAAAAACAGGTTCGCCGTTGCGGCCACCAGGCCACGTCTGGCGATCTCAAGCTCGGCTGCAGCGCGCAGCGCCGTCGCCCCCGATGCGCGTAAGCTGGCTACCTTCGCCAGGCCGATCGTTTCTGTGACGGCAGCCTGGCTGGCGTATTCGCGCACCGCATTGTTGGCGATAAAGATAGGTGCGGGCTGCGAACCCTTGGGCCCGGCCCCGTTGGAGGCGCCATTGGGCTGGGTGTAGAGCACCTGGTTGTGGTACACCACGCCGGGCAGTAGGGCTGCGCGCGCAATGCCGCTGTCGAGCGCGGCGGCCCGCTGTTCGGCCCGGCTCGCCGCAAAACGCGGTTC
>CAZZYH010000013.1:27334-39068 GCA_964658225.1 Vulcanimicrobiota bacterium
AAATCCCTGGTGGCGGTAGATATCCAGATCATTCATGCCACAGCATCCAGTTCGCGCAGCGATTGCAGCATGGAGGACCGGCGCACATAGGCGCGATGCCGCTCCGGGTCGTTGACGGTGGCGCGACGGATCGCTTCTTCAATCGTGATGCGGATGGGCGGAGCAACAGCCGGTTGCTGCGCGGACCCGATAGCGGCTGCCGCGATCAGAACGCCGGCAAACAGGATGAGGCGCTTGGCCGCCTTTCGAGGATTCAACCGCACTTGCATCCCCGTTAGTGTAAGTGCCGGAGCTTAACCAGCGCTGAAGAAAACGCGTGTGCGCGGGCTCACCGCGCAAGGAGCAGACGGTGCTTTGAAGGGTCTGCTCCCTGTCCTCGAGGGGATCGCACCGCCGAACCCGGGACGCAGCCGGCAGAGCGCAGCAGTCTCGGTTCCAACCGCATGCAAGGCCCCTCGGTCCAGCGCGGCTGTCAGCCCTGGCAAGCCTTCCCCTATCCCGTGGACCGTTCCCAGCGCTCTGTTGGCAGCTCCGACCATTTAGAATCGAGCCAAGCGCCGCCGCGGTGCCGCTACCAGCGTGAAATTTTTGCGAACCGCGAACCGCGCACCGTCTTCTGCGTCCTTGATGCAGGGGCCTCTTCATCCGTGCTCCGCCAAAGACCGTACGTGTTTTCAGCCGTGCTGCGCATCTTCAGCGCAAACCAACCGCACTCCCAGAGGGGCGGAGGAGAATCAGCTTGGATCGTTTTACACATGCTCATGTCCCCGGCCCGTCGATCTTGCGACGGCTAGGCCGCGCGGCGTTTCTGCTGGGCATCTTCGCCGGCTGTGACCCTGCGCTGCACGCCGTCTTTGTGCATGGGACCGTCGTCGATACGCTGGGCATACCGATCCCTCGGGCGGTGGTCGCGCTGCTCGACAAGGGCCAGGTCGTCTCTACCGTGCTGAGCGGGCCGGACGGCAGCTACCAGATAAGCACGGGCAGCGAGGGCCGCTTTTATGTGCTGGCCAGCGGCACGTCCTTCCGCCAGGTGGCAACGGAGGGCTTCTACGGCGCGGCGCTGGCGAGCGTGGAAAAGAACATTACGCTCGAGCCGGAGACCCTGCGCGAGTCCATCGTCGTGACGGCGACCGGAACCCCCGTGTCCGCCGCCCAGGTAAGTGCTTCGATCACGCGCCTGGCCCATCTCGACTTCGAAAACCTTGCCGAGTTTACCGAGGCGCTGCGCACGGTGCCGGGCTTTTACCTGGTCCAGTCGGGCGGCCGTGGCTCGCAGACGTCGCTCTTTATTCGCGGCGGCAACTCGGATGCGAACAAGATTCTGCTCGATGGTGTACCGCTGGAAGATATCGGCGGGACCTTTGACTTTGCCAATCTCTCGACCACCGGGATCGAAAGCGCCGAGGCGTATCGCGGACCGAACAGCGTGCTCTACGGCGCGGATGCAGGCGCCGGCGTGGTGGCTTTCACGACCCCGCGCGGCAGCACTTCCTTTCCGTCGCTGCTCTACGAGGGCGATGGAGGAAATTTCGGAACCTATCGCAATCAGGTGCAGGGGGGCGGCACCGACCAACGGATCGACTACTATGCCGGTTACAGCGATCTGCAAACGACCAACTCGGTAGCCGAGGACAGCTACCACGATGCCGTGGCCACGGCGAACTTCGGCTATGCGCTGGCGGCAAGAACCGCTCTGCGGGCCACGGTCCGCAACAGCGACTCAGCCACCGGGGTGCCCGGGCAATATGTATTTACCCGTGTGGCCAATGATGCCAAGCAGGCGGATCAGGACATCTTCGCCAGCGCTCTGATCGATCACAGCTTCTCCGATACGTGGCACGCCTCGGCTACCTACGGGCTGGCCCGCAAGCGCGAGCAGTATCAACAGTATGCGCCGACCGGGGAGTATGTGGCTGATTCCGGCGTCTACCTGGGCCAACAAGTAACCGTGACGGGAGCAAATGGGTACACGGTCAGCGGCCGGTCGATTCTGAACTATGCCGGCACCTATCCGGCCGGGTCGCAGTCTGTCTCAAATCGCGACTCGCTCTACGCGCAGACGGACAAGGCCCTCACCCCGCACCTGGCCGCGGTCGCCAGGTTCCGCTATGAGAACGAGCGTGGGGTCTACCGGTACCCGGTCTATGCGATCGACGAATCGGTGGAGCGGAGCAATTACGATTACACGCTCGCCCTGCAGGGGGACCTGGGCAACCGGTTCTTCTACACCCTCGGCGGCGGGGTCGAAAAAAATGAGCTCTACGGCACGGTAGGGGCCCCGCACCTGGGCGCGTCCTACTACCTGGTTCGTCCGGGCATGGGCCGGGTGCGTGGCACACGGCTCAACTTTAACTTCAGCAAGGGCTACAAAGAGCCCACGCTGTTTCAACAGAATGATTCGCTCTACGCATTTCTGCTGGCCAACGGCGGCTCGACCACGGTGAACCATTACTCGGTCAAGCCGATCGGCGCCGCGCTGACCCGCTCCTACGATGGGGGTGTCGAGCAGAGCTTGTTCAATGAGCGGGTCGTGGTCCGCGCGAATTACTTTCACAATGAATTCGGCAACCAGATCGAGTCCGTGTCGGCCTCCGAGGTCCCGCTGTTGCTGCCCAATCTTACCGCTGCCGAGCAGCTTTCGCTGGAGGCATTGCTGGCCGGCAGTTCTGCCTCCCCGGACCTGAACTCGTTGAGTTTTCGCGCGCAGGGCGCCGAGAGCGAGGTGCAGTATGGGTGGCGCCGCAGCCTGTTTCTGCGCGGCGGCTACACCTATCTCGACACCCGGGTGCAGCACTCGTTTACCTCCAGTGCGCTTGAGCCGACGTACAACACCGGCTCGAATTTCGCGAATATCGCGATCGGCGCCGGCTCGCCGCTGGTCGGCGCGCGCGCCTTTCGGCGGCCCCCCCACACCGGCTTCCTGTCGGCTACCTACACCGACGGCAAGGGGAAGTGGAGCGCTGCGGTCAGCAGCTCTTTCGCTGGCCGCAGCGATGACTCAACCGATCAGGGCGCGAACGATGCGCATTTCGGAAACTCGCTGCTCCTGCCCAATCGCAATCTTGATTCTGGCTACGCGAACGTGCATGTCGGGGGCACCTATCAGGTCAAGTCTTGGGCCGGGGTCTATACGCAGCTCGACAATGTGCTGAGCCAGCAACACATCAGCCCGATCGGGTATCTGTCGCAGGCAATGACTCTGCGGAGCGGCGTGCGGCTCACTTTGGGCAAGTCGGTCAAGTAGCCTGGGCTGGGCTGCCTATGTTCGTCGCGCAACAGGCGGGACGGGTGGATCGGTGTGCTGGATCGGTTTGCGGCTCAGGATGCGCGATCCCACTGCCTAGTAGCCACGGTGGCGAAAGAACTCGCTCCTGATGTTCCCCAGCAGGTCGGCCGCAAGATTGAGGCCGATCGTGGTCGCAAGGACGGTGTTTGTCTCTAGCGCAGGGGTGCCAAGCCGGGGGTAGTAAAGCTCCTTTGCCGCGAGTGCGCCCCCGGCGGTGCCGAGCAACACAGGCAGGTTTACGGTATGGCCGCCCGCATCGGTGCGCGCCGTAAACAAACTCTTGAAGGTGTGACCCAGACGCGTGCCCATGTCGTAGCCGGCGCCGAGCGGAATATACCGGGGGTCGATGCCGAGCAGCATCGGCACGGCCAGGTTCTGCAGCGTCATTTGTGTTTCTGCTGCGGCAAAGCCGCCGATCAGACGGTGCTCATGGTAGCGGATGCCAGACTCGAGATTGCGCCGCCAGGCCTGGATGTCGTTGCCATAGGTAACATACTGCTGGTCGTAGAACAGGGCCTGCTCGCCGGTCACGATGACCCCCGGTGGCGGCTCTACCGGTTGGTCGCGGACCACGGGGAGCCCGGCCGTCAGGCAGGCCTGGATAAAGTTGCGCGCCGCATAGGTGCTCCTGGCCCAGTAGACGAACTTGCCACCGGCGGAGAGCGGATAGTAGGAGTCTTCGGTAGAACGACCGTGCAGGTCATAGACCTCGGTGTCCGGCTCGGTCGAGGCGCGGAGCAACTCGTGTGCGACATTCGTCGCCAGATCCGCGGCCAGACTGTAGCCGACGTACTTGACGAGAAAGTGGTTGGAGTCCAGCTCCGGCGCGTTGAAGGTCTTTGCGTAAAAGTCTTTTCCGATCAACCCTGCCGCTACCGTGCCGACGAGCCGGGAGTAGTTCGGTACCACCCGGCCATGGTCATCATGGGTGATCACGATCGAGGCGGCCGCGTTGGCCAGGCGCTGGTCCAGGCTGGCATCGATCCGCGCCGGCCGGTAGCGCGCCTCCTGGTGCAGCGCGATCGGTAGAGCCAGATTGGACAGAAACTGGCGCGTCTCGGCAGTCGCAAACCCTGCTTCCAGCCGATGCGCATGGAAGCGCATGGTGTCTTCGCTGCTACGCCTCCAGACATCCATCTCGTCTCCGTACTGGTCCATCTGGGTCTCATAAGCGTTCGCCGAGTCGATGGTCACGATGGCAGGCGCATTCGGCTGGGTCGGCGCGGAGGGCAGGTTGGGGACACCGCTGAGCAGCAATGCCTCAGCCAGGTTCCGCACCGAGAGCAGGCTGCCGAGGCCATAGCTGAGCTTCTGCCCCAGCCGTGGTCGATCGACCGCCCAGGTCGGGCGAAAGGAGGACGGTAGATGGACTTCGTTCTGAGCGTCGGCCATCGAGGCCGAGGGCGTATCGGGGAGAGCAGCAGGGTCGTGGTCGCCGACCAGCCCGGCCGTCCCTCCCGCCGCGCCATCCTGCGGAGCCGAAGCGCAGGCGCCCGCCGAGGCCGCGCCTGATACCAGGAGAGTGAGGAGAGTCAGAACGGCCGCTCGTCGCATAGGCGGAAAGAGTCTCCAGGAGTTCTCGCGGAGCGAGATTCCTTGAGCATACCGGCTGGCCGGCCCGCGCTCACCTTCGCAACGCTCCCCACATGGCTTGCCGTGCCAACTTAGAACGCCTGCCATGTAGAGGTTGCCCGAAGTGGGCCATTGTTTACATAGAACAGGTTTCTGGTGGCTCGTTGCCGGTAAAAGATGCATGCCGCGCGGCGCGCAATTTTTTCCAAACTTTATTTTCGACCCATCTGCTGGTGGCATCCGAGCGCGCTCCCTTCCAGACGCAAAAAGGCCCCGCCATCGGCGGGGCCTTTTTGCGTCTGCGGCAGCTCGGAAGAAGCTTTTAGTACATGCCTTCCATCCCGCCGCCACCGTGGTTGTGTCCGCCGCCGGCCGGGGCCGCCTTGGGCTCAGGAATATCGGCCACCATGGCTTCGGTGGTCAGCATCAGGCCTGCGATCGAGGCCGCGTTCTGCAGAGCAGTCCGCGTGACCTTGGTCGGATCGATGACGCCGGCCGCGACGAGATCCTCGAAGATGCCGGTTCCGGCGTTGTAGCCGAAGTGCGGTTCGCCCGACTCATGGATGCGGCCGACCACCACTGCACCCTCTTCGCCGGCATTGCCGACGATCTGGCGCAGGGGCTCTTCGATTGCGCGACGGATGATCTGGGCGCCGATCTTCTCGTCACCCTCCAGGGTCTTGATCAGCGCCTCGACATCCGGCGTGCAACGAACCAGGGCCACACCACCGCCCGGGACGATGCCTTCCTCGACCGCCGCGCGGGTAGCATGCATCGCATCCTCGACGCGCGCCTTCTTCTCCTTCATCTCGGTCTCGGTCGCGGCACCGACCTTGATCACGGCAACGCCGCCGACCAGCTTGGCCAGGCGCTCCTGGAGCTTCTCGCGGTCGTAGTCCGAGGTGGTCTTCTCGATCTGGTTGCGGATCTCCTTGACGCGGCCCTCGATCGCGGAGCTCTCGCCACGGCCCTCGACGATAGTCGTGTTGTCCTTGTCGATGGTGACACGCTTGGCCCGGCCCAGGTCCTCGACCTTCACGTTCTCGAGCTTGATGCCGAGATCCTCGGTGATGGCCTTGCCGCCGGTCAGCTTCGCAATATCCTCAAGCATCGCCTTGCGACGATCGCCGAAGCCGGGGGCCTTCACAGCAGCCACGTTCAGGGTCCCGCGCAGTTTGTTGACCACCAGCGTCGCGAGCGCCTCGCCGTCGACATCTTCTGCGATGATCAAAAGCGGCTTGCCATTGCGGGCAACCTGCTCGAGCAGCGGCAGCAGATCCTTCATCGAGGAGATCTTTTTCTCGTGGATCAGGATGTAGGGCTCTTCGACGACCACTTCCATGCGATCCGGATCGGTGACGAAATAAGGAGAGAGGTAGCCGCGGTCAAACTGCATGCCCTCGACCACTTCGAGCTGGGTCTCCAGCGTCTTCGACTCTTCGACGGTAATGACACCGTCCTTGCCGACCTTCTTCATGGCCTCGGCAATGATGACGCCGATGGTCGCGTCGGAGTTCGCGGAGATGGTGCCGACCTGGGCGATCATCTCGCCGGTTACAGGCTTTGAGAACTTGCTCAGTGCACCGCCGGCTACGGCCCCGTTCTCGTCACGCTTGCCGACGATGGACTCCACAGCCTTGTCGATGCCGCGCTTGAGCGCCATCGGATTCGCGCCGGCGGCTACCGTCTTGACGCCCTCGCGGTAGATTGCCTGGGCGAGCACGGTGGCGGTGGTGGTGCCGTCGCCGGCCACGTCAGAGGTCTTTGAAGCTACCTCCTTGACCATCTGGGCGCCCATGTTCTCGAGCGAGTTCGAGAGCTCGATCTCCTTGGCTACGGTGACGCCGTCCTTGGTGATGGTCGGGGAACCGAACTTCTTCTCGATCACCACATTGCGTCCCTTGGGGCCGAGGGTGACCTTGACCGCGTCAGCCAGGATGTTGACGCCGCGCAGGATAGCCTGGCGCGAATCTTCTCCGTGCAGAATCTGCTTTGCCATAACTGTTCAATCTCCTTCAAATCTTCCGGCGGTGGATCGCCGAGGTTGTCACTGTGTCTGTTACGCAATGCTGTTACGAACCCGTAGGAAGCGCATTACAGTCCATTCGCGACGCCGAGGCAGACCTGCTGCCCGCTTGCCGAGGCAGCGCCCGCGAGGCGCACACGCGTGCGCGGCCGGCGCCTACTTGCCCTTCAGGATGCCGAGCACTTCCTCTTCACGCATGATCAGGAACTCTTCGCCATCGATTTTGATCTCGGTGCCCGAGTACTTGCCGAACAGAACCCGGTCGCCGGCCTGCACATCGAGCGGGAAGGTTTTGCCTTCGTCGTTCGACTTGCCCTTGCCAACGGAGATCACTTCGCCTTCCTGCGGCTTTTCCTTGGCGGAGTCCGGGATAATGATGCCGCCCCGGATCGTTTCGCCTTCCTCGACGCGGCGAAGCAGGATACGGTCGTGCAGCGGGGTAAACGTGGTTGCGACGGTGCTCGATGCCATGTGCGGTGCTCCTTTGAAGACATGCCTGGCCGAAGCCGGCATGGTTATCGTGCAGAGATGGGGGCGTGCTGGCAAAGCCACATTGACGTTGCTAGCAGTCAACGCCTTCGATTGCTAAGGTAGGGCACGCCGCCGGGGCTTGTCAAGGTGGAAAACTGTGAATGTGAGTGCCAATTGCTAAGATTCCTGCTGCTCCGGCACTCAAGGCTGAGGCGCGGGGCTTGCCCCCACACCCCCTCGTGCCACACCCGACGCCGTACCGGGTGGCCAATCCGCATCCGTGGCGTTTTGCAAGGGCCGTCGGTGACAGGCGGGCCGGGATCTGCCGGGGGCGGCATCACGGGCAGGAGCCGACGCAGAGAGGGACCGAACGGGGCCGCGAGTGTATCGGCTTTCTGTCGCGGCTTGTGCGCCGATCAGTTTTCGAGCGCAGGCAGCACATAGCCCTGCGCCCGCAGCGCCTCGGGCACGGTCTCCACCGGCAGCACCAGGCGAAAGACCGTTCCGCTCGGGGCCTGCTGGCGGCTGCGCACCCGCACCCGCCCGTGATGCCGGGAGATGATCTCGCCGCTCACCCAGAGCCCGAGGCCGGTGCCGGTCACGCCCTTGGTTGAGAAGAATGGCTCGTAAATACGCGCGAGCGTGGCCGCGCTCATCCCGATGCCGGTATCGGCGACAAGGATGGCGACGGCCGCCGCACCGGTGCGCCAGTCACGCGTGGGACGCAGGCGCAGCATCAGGCGGCACTCTCCGACGGGCGCCCCGCAGGCGCTGCTGACCATCGCGTCGAGCGCATTGCCGACTAGGTTGGCCAGCACCTGGCGGATCTCGCCCTGGTAGACGGTGACCCTGGGCACGGAGCGAAAGTCGCGCCGGACGTCGATGCTGTGATCGCGCAGCCGCGCCTCGTAGAGGGTGAGCACGGTCTCGATCAGCTCGGCCGTATCGGTCTCCGCCGGGCGCGTGCTCTGGCGATAAAAGCGCAGCGTTTGCGTGGTGATGTGCGAGACCCGGGCAAGCTCCTGCTGGACGAGCGCGAGATAGCGCCGCGGCTCATCGGCCAGCTCGCATTGGTCGAGCAGGTACACGCAGTTGGTGATCGCCTCGAGGGGATTGTTGATCTCGTGCGCAATGGAGGCGGCCAGACGGCCGGCGGCGGCTAATTTTTCGGTCCGGCGCAATACCTCTTCGCTATGTTTCTGGTCGCGCAGGTCGACCAGGAAGGCGGCGATCTGCTGGGCCGGGGGAGCCGCCTCCGGGTTCAGGATCGCCGCGCCGAGCAGCACGGGAAGGATGCTCCCGTTGCGGTCCAGACAGGAGCGCTCGAGGGTCTCGCCGGCATTGGTCCGGCTGATCTCGATCAGGGCGGCGAGGGCCTGCTCGCGGGGCAGGGGAGCGCCGCCCGGCCCGGCCATCAGCCGCTCGAGGGTGAGCGCCCCGCTTTCCACCTCCTGCTGCGCGAAGCCGAGCAGGCGCTCGACGGCTGCGTTGGCGTAGATCACGCTGCCGGCCATGTCGGCGATCAGCAGTGCGAGCGGGGTGGCTTCGACGAGGTGGTGAAACCGGTCTTCGCTTTGCTGCAGGGCGCGCTCGGTGGCGCGGCGAAACCGCCGTCCGGCGGCCTCGGTCAGCTCCCGCTCGATGGCCGGGCCAAGCCGCGTCAGGTTCTGCTTGGAGACGTAGTCGTGCGCGCCGGCCCGCATGGCCGCGACCGCGGTATCCTCGCTGATGGCGCCCGACATCATGATGAAAGGAATATCGAGCGAGGTGCTTTTGAGCAGGCGGAGGGCCTCGGGCGCGCTGAAGCGGGGCAGGTTGTAGTCGGCCAGGATGATGTCCCAGGCCGCGGCGCCGTTTTGCATGGCCGCGAGTTCGCTTTGCAGGGCTTCGGCAGTCTCGATCCGCCGGATCACGGGCACAAAGGCGGCCTTGCGCAGGTGGCGCTCGAGCAGCAGCGCATCGTCCACGCTGTCCTCGATCAGCAGCACGCGCAGCGCGCGGGGTTCAGAGGTCGCGTAGATATCTAGAGGTTGGGCGGACATTCGTTCAGCACCAGCCAGTAGAGCCCGAGCTGGATGGTCGCCTCGGCAAAATCCTTGAAGTTGACCGGCTTGCGGATGTAGCTGTTGACGCCCAGCTTGTAGCTGCGCACGATGTCGCTTTCTTCATCGGAGGAGGTAAGCACGACGACCGGCATCATGCGGGTTCGCTCCGATTCGCGGATCCGGCGCAGCACCTCGAGTCCTTCGACCTTGGGCAGCTTGAGGTCTAGCAGCACCACCTGCGGCAGGGCCGGCAAGGCTTCGGGCCCGGTGCCGAAGAGCATGGCGATGGCTTCCTCGCCATCGCGCGCGACGCGCACGTCGTTGACCACGGTGGACTTATTGAGCGCGCGGATAGTGAGCAGCTCATGGTCGGGATCGTCTTCAACAAGCAGGATCAGTCGTGCGGCTGTCATTGAACTTCACCAAGAGTAAACCAGAATGTAGCGCCTTTGCCGACCTCGCCCTCTGCGCCCATGGTACCGCGGTGCCGCCGGATGACCCGCGCTACGGTGGCCAGGCCGATGCCCGATCCTTTGAAGTCTTTCTCCCCATGCAGACGCTGGAAGGCGACGAAAAGCTTCTTGGCATACTGCTGATCAAAGCCGGCTCCGTTGTCGCGGATGAAGTAGGCGCCGCGGTCCCGGGCGTAGCCGAACTCGATGCGCGCGCGCGGCACCCCGGCGGTGAACTTGACCGCGTTGCCGAGCATGTTCTCGAGCACCGCGCGCAGCAGGCGCGGGTCGCCCTGGGTGGTGAGGCCGGGCTCGATCAAGAATTCGAGCGCGCGCGCGGGATTCTGCTGCTCGAGCTCTTGCGCGACCTCCAGCGCCAGATCGCTCAGCGCGACCGTTTCGACGACCATCTCCGAGCGGGTGATGCGCGAGAGCTGCAGCAGCGCGTCGATCAGCTGGCCCATGCGCTGCACTCCGGCCCGGATGCGGGCCAGGTAGTGCTTGCCGTCGCCGGTCAACAGGGCCCCAAAGTCTTCTTCGAGTGCAACGCTGAAGCCGTCAACCGACCGCAGGGGGGCGCGCAGGTCGTGCGAGACAGAGTAGCTGAAGGCTTCGAGCTCACGGTTGGTGGCTTCGAGCTCGAGGGTGCGCTGGCGAACCCGCTCTTCAAGCTCTGCGTTGAGCTTCTGGACCTCGGAAGCTGAGGTCTCGGCCAGCTGCCGGGCCGCGCGCTCACCTTCGTAGAGCGAGGCTCGATCGATGGCCAGCGCAATCCTGTCCGCCACGACCAGCAGCAGCTGGTTATCTTCTTCGCGAAACGCATCCGCTGCCTTGCGCCCGGCCACGATCAAGCCGATCACCTGGGCATCGATGCAGAGAGGCAGGATGAGGATCGAGCGCATCGGCTCGTGAAAGGCCGCAATCCCGAGCCGGCTTACTTCGCGACCGTGCAGCCGCACCGGCCGGTTGCCGCAGCCGCTTTCAGCCAGGGGGCCGTGCGGCTGCACCGGCAAGCGCGTTCCGGGTGCGATCGGAATCCCATTGACGGCGGTAATCTCGATCTCGGTCTGATGCCAGCCGCACAGGGCTACCGCGTCGATCTCGGCCAGACTGCGAAGCCGCACCAGCATCTCGTCGGTCAACTCGCTCACGCTGAGTCGGGTGAGCCCGACATCGCTGATGGCCTGCAGCTTTTCCAGGCGTTGGGCCGTATCGCTGGCACGAAGACGCAGCTTTCGCTCATAGCCGAGCGACCAGACGGTCAGGATGATGAAAAGCATATCGAGGGTGCTGGCAAAGGCGACGGTGGCGCGGGCCTCGGTGCGCGCGCGCGCCGAAGCTTCCTCCCGCCGGGAGAGGAGCGCAAGCTCGGTTACCTGCATCTCGGAGACCAGGGCGGCCAGCCGATCCATCTCTGCCAGGCCCGTGCCCTTGGCCACGACGGCAAAGGCGGCCGCCTGGCCCCGGGTGCGGCGTACCTCGACGCTATAGGCGATCATGGCCATGCGACTGGTAGCCACCTGCGCCATGAGGGCCATCTTGCGCTTCTGCGGCGGGTTGTCGTTGACCAGGTCCTGGAGATGGTTCAGCTCGTCAGCCAGCCGGCTGGCCGCGGTCGCGCGTGCCGCGAGGTACTGCTCGTCGCCCGTGATCAGGTATCCGCGTGCGCGTGTCTCCGCATCCTTGACCAGGCCGATTGCGTGTTCGAGCCCGGCGATGACCTGCCAGGTATGCGCCACCCAGAACTCGCTGTCGGCCAGCACCTGCTCGGCCCGGAAAGCAAACCAGGCATTGGCCGCGACAATCAGGACCGCGGCGAGCAGGAGCGCGGAGACGAGTTTCTCAAAGGCGGTCGTTTTCATGGCTGAAGGGATGCGAT
>CAZZYH010000013.1:39078-45078 GCA_964658225.1 Vulcanimicrobiota bacterium
ATACCGGCGCGCTGGCTCATTGCGAGCGCCTTGCTGTCTCGAGGCCTAGTCTAGCTGAGAGGCGACATACCGCAAGGGCACCAACGTTTATCAAAAGTTGGCGTATTTCGGGAGCATTCGGAGTTCAGGGCAACTGCTGCTCAAGGGGCGGAGCAGGCGCGCGCCCCGGCAGGCCGGCGATCAGTCCACGCGATACTTTGTTTCGGCCAGCCGATTGAGCGGCCGCCACACCAGCCGGTTGATCGTCACCACCATGGTCGCCATGACGATGGTGGCCAGCAGCAGGACCGGGAAGCTGCCCGCATCAGAGGCCGCGCTGATCTGCGCGCCGAGGCCTACCGTAGCCAGGGTGCGGTCCTTCAGGTGGAAGTACTCGGCCAGGATCGACGCATTCCAGGCTCCTCCCGATGCGGTGATGAGCCCCGTGATCAGGAAGGGAAAGATGCCCGGCAGGATGACGGTCTTCCATCGCTGCACGGTCGTGAAGTGGAAGAGCGAAGAGACCTCGCGCAGGTCAGAGGGGATGGCCATGGCGCCCGCGATCACGTTGAACAGGATGTACCACTGCGTGCCGAGCATCATCAGCGCGACGGCGCCGACGTTGAGCCCCGCGCCGAGGCGCATGAGCCCCAGCAGGATGATCGGAAACAAGGCCGTCGCCGGGAAGGACGCGGCGATCTGCGCGATCGGCTGCGCGATCCGGGCCAGCCTCGGGTTAAAGCCGATCGCCACCCCGGCGGGGATCGTCCAGGCGGCGGCGAGCATCAGCGCGACGGCCACGCGCAAAAAGGTCGCGCTCGCGCCGATCAGCAGTGTGGTGATCTCGTGCGCAGGCAGGTTCCGCAGCAGGAGCGCGGCGCGAAAGGCGGCGACCAGCATGACGCAGAGCAGCATCAGCCCGAAGACCCACAGGGCCACCGTGCTGCGCTTGCCTCCGTCCCGGTCCGGGGCCGCATCGGCGTGGCGACTCCTGACCCGCGCCAGGCCCGCGTACACCCGCTCGCTCAACGGCTCCAGGGTCCGATCGTGGAGCATCCCGAGCACGTTCGATCGTCTGAGCAGGGTCAGGATGGGCGAGTGCGAGCGGTCTGCCGTCTCCACCGTTTCAAACTTGAACTTGTCCGACCAGTCGATGATCGGCCGCCACAGCAGCTGGTCGGTAGCGACGATGATCACCACCACCGCCAGCAGGCCGTAGACCATGGCGCGGGTGTTGCCGGCCGAGGCCGCCGTTTGCAGATACGAACCCAGCCCGGGCAGGCGAAAGTTGCGGCTGCCCACGGGGAACATCTCGCAAACCATCAGGAAGAACCACCCGCTCGCCACCGAGACCATCGAGTTCCACACCAGGCCGATCGCGCCGTAGGGGAGCTCGAGCTGCATCAGCTTCTGCAGCGGCGAGAAGCGGTTGATCTTGCACGCTTCCTGCAGCTCACGCGGAATGCTCTTGAGCGAGGAGTAAAAGGAGAAGGCCATGTTCCACACTTCGCCGGTAAAGATCAGGATGATCGCGCCCAGCTCAATGCCCAGCTGGTGCGAGGGAATGAGCGACATCATAGCCAGCATGACGCCGGGCAGAAAGCTGAGCACCGGGATCGATTGCAGGATGTCGAGCACCGCGATCATCAGCGCCTCGACGCGCTTGTTGTAGGCCGCAATGTAGCCGTAGCCGATGGCGAACGCCAGCGACAGCAGGTAGGCGACGAAGATGCGCACGATCGAGTAGAAGGCGTACTGGGGCAGGTGCGAGGGGGCGAGCGAGATATCGACCTCGGGCAGCGCGCCCCCGGCCCAGTACTTGGCGATCAGCAGTACGCCGTAGAAGGCTGCAAGCAGCCCGATCGCCACGCCCAGGTCGAGCACGACCGGCCAGGAGCGCTCGATGACCAGCGAGCGTGCAAAGGTCGCTGTAATCCGGTCTGTACGCCGCTCTGCGGGCCGTTCGCTGCTGCCGCTCACTCGACCTCCAGCCCGGCCTCGTTCAGCTCGGCCTCCTCGGTCTCGGGGAGCACAAAGCGCCGTCGCGCCCCGTCGAAGTCGAAGAGCTCGGCATAGCGGCCCCAGTTGATGGCCGTCTCAAGCTGCCGCTGGGTCTCCTCGTCGGAGAACTGCTCGTCGAGCATATCGAGGAAAAACTCTTCCGGCACGGTGTGGTCGTTCTTGTTCGAAAGCGCGCGGGTGATCTGGCGGAGCAGCAGGACGTGCTCGATGGCGGCCTTGCGAAAGAGCTCTTTCTGCTTGAGGATCTCGGACTCGGCGTACTCGCGGCCCTCGGGGGTGATGGTGGCGTCGCCCTCCTCGACCTTGAGAAAGCGCAGCAGCTGGGCGGCATCGACGATGGGCAGCAGGTCGTCGATCTCAAAGGCCAGCTCGTCGGCCAGCTTATAGATATCGGCGCGCCCGCTGGCATCGCTGAGGTCGATCAGCAGCTCGAGCAGGCCCGCGATGCCGCCGGGGCGGGCGTGGGGCAGCATCTCGTAGTGCATCTGGCGCTGGTCGCGGACGGCCTTGCCGGCCTCGAAGTGCGGCACCTCGGGGGTGACATCGGGCCGCGTGAGCACTTTGTAGATGTAATCGACCAGCTGGGTGAAGGGCTGCGCCTTGCGGTCGCGCGGGTGGGCGAGGTTGACCTTGAAGTCGGTGCGCACGTGGCCGGGGTTCCGGCCCAGCACGATGATCCGGTCGGCGAGCAGCACGGCTTCCTCGATGTTGTGGGTGACGATGAAGACCGACTGGGTGGGGATGGTCTTCTTGGCCCAGAGCTCGAGCAACTCGGAGCGGAGATTCTCAGCCGTGAGCACATCGAGGGCGGAGAAGGGCTCATCCATAAAGAGCACCTCCGGCTCGACCACCAGCGCCCGCGCGAAACCGACCCGCTGCCGCATGCCGCCGGAGAGCTCCTTCGGGTAGGCGCTCTGGAAGCCGTCCAGCCCTACCGTGTCGAGGATCTTCAGCGAGCGCTCGCGCCGCTCCCCGGGCGCCATGCCGCGCGCCTTCAGCGGGGCTTCCACATTCTCAAGCACCGTCAGCCAGGGAAAGAGCGCGAAGCTCTGGAAGACGATCGAGACATTGATGCTTTGACGGCTGATCGGCTTGCCATGCCAGCAGACCTCGCCGCCGGAGGGCTTGGACAGCCCGGCCAGCATGCGCAGCAGCGTCGACTTGCCCGAGCCGGAGGGCCCGAGCAGCGCGACGATCTCGCCTGCGACGATGACCAGGTCCGTGGGCGCGATCACCTGGATGCGATTTTCACTCGGCTGCGCGTAGTACTTCTCGATCTTCTGCGCGCGGATGATCGGCTCGGCGTTCTCGGTCATCGGCTCAAGGCTCCGTGGGCAGTGAGGAGGCAAGGATCCCGGGGTGAGGCAAAGCCCGGGCTGCTGCGCCTCTTCTCGCAGCATGTGGGTGCGAACGACGGTAGATTGAAGAAAAATCTCTGTTGATGCTACGTGCTTGACCGGACTGGCCTTACGTGAACTTTTCGTGAACAAAGATGCTGCCGCGGCTGCCGATACCAGGCCATGACAGGAGAAATGTCCCGGGGTCGGCAAGACGGCCGATTGCTTTCCAAAGAAAGCGTATCATCCAAAAGGAATGCGCCGTACGTCGCCCCTGCTGATCGAGGATCTTCCTCCAGCCCGGCGGACGCCGGTCCTCTGCATGGGACAGGGAGCGCGGAAAAGTGAGAAGCAACGAATGGTAGAAAACGCGGGCAAGCCCAAGGTGCTGGTAGCCGACGACGAACGCGTCATCGCAGACACACTGGCCATCATCCTTAACCAAAGCGGCTTCCAGGCTACCGCCGTGTACAGCGGCGAAAAGGCCGTCGAAACAGCCAGAACGCTTGAGCCCGATATGCTCATCTCGGACGTCATCATGACCGACCTCAATGGTATCGACGCAGCCATCAAGATTCGCACCATGCTGCCGGCCTGCAAGATTCTGCTTTTCTCCGGCCAGGCGGCCACCGCCGACCTGCTCGACCGGGCCCGCGTACAGGGCCACGAGTTCGAGATCCTGGCCAAGCCCGTCCATCCTCAGGACCTGCTGGCGCGCCTGCGCAGCTAGTCCACAGAAACGATTCCTGCACGGGAAGCGCCGTCTGCCACCCAGGCAGTGCGTTTGGCGATACGAAAGCCCGCGGCCGTGTCCCGGCGGCCCGTCTCCCCGCGGATGCTATCCCCGCTGACACTCGGGCAACCATGCCTCTGCCACGGAGGCAGGCTTACCCCCGCCGCCATCACGCCGGAGCCAGGCGGCCTCTGTGCTGGCCTGGCTACAGTTCGCGGCGGCCTTCCATGGCGCGGGCCATCGACACTTCGTCGACATACTCGATATCGCTGCCTGCCGGGATGCCGGTAGCGATGCGGCTCAGCCGCGGCGGCGCCGGGGTCGGTGCGCTGCGCAGCAGGTCGACCAGGTAGCTGGCGGTCGCTTCGCCTTCGAGGGTGGGCGAGGTGGCCAGGATGACTTCATCAAACTCATCGCGCGCCACGCGCGCCGAAAGGTTGGCGGTGCGCAGTTGTTCGGGGCCTACGCCGTGCAAAGGCGAGAGCGTGCCGTGCAGCACATGGTAGACGCCGTTGTAGCCGCGGGTCCGCTCGACCGATTCGATCGAGGTAGGCTCTTCAACCACGCACACCAGCCGGTGGTTGCGCGTGGCGCTCGAGCAGTAGAGGCAGGGGTCCACGTCGGTAATGTTGTTGCAGATCGAGCAGAGCCGCAGTTTCGCCTTCAACTCGCGCACCGCCTCGGCCAGCGCGGAAGCATCGTCGGCGCTCGAGCGGAGGATGTGGAAGGCGAGCCGCTGGGCGCTCTTGGCGCCGATGCCGGGCAGCTTACGCAGCTCCTCGATCAGGCGAGCCATGGGTTGGGCGAAGCGGGACACTTCTTTTCGGGTCTCCAGGAGTTGCGTGAGGAACTCGTTGAGGAAGCTCCGGGCAAACGTTGCTAAAAGCTAGTCGAGTGCAGGGAACAAAGAGCGGTCGGCGAGGGCAAACGAAATCGCCCAGGATGACCGTTCGAAAGAGGGTTCGCTCGAGAGAGGACCGCGCAAAAAGCTGAGCGCGCGTACGGACCGCGAACGCCCCACGGCTAGAACAACCCAGGGGGCAGGCCGAGCCCACTCAGCATCCCCGAAACCCCGCTCTGCGCTGCCTCGTCGGCCTTGCGTCCCGCTTCGTTGACCGCGGCCATGATCAGGTCTTCGAGCATCTCGCGATCGCCCGCGTTGGCTCCCAGCCCGGCCACCGCGGCCGCCTCGATATGCACGCCCAGCACCTGCTTGCGGCCATTCATGCGGACCACCACCGCGCCGCCGCCGGAGGAGCCCTCGACCGTGACCTGCCCGAGCTTGTCCTGCATCTGTTCCTGCATCTGGTGCGCAGCTGAGAGCATCTCCTGCATCTTGTCCGGGTTCATGGTCTCCTCTTCGTCTGCCGCTTCTGTGAGTAGGATGCCGCGTCGCTACTTGTTCCGCAGGTCAACCACGCTGCGGACCTCGGCGTGAAACAGTTCCTGCGCCTGCTTGACCAGGGGATTTTCCATCGCGCGCACCTCGACGCTGCCCGCGCGCCCGGGCGGGTTCGAAGCGGGGCGGCTGCTCGCCCGGCTGCCCTCCCCAGGCACAAAGCGAATCGGCCTCGGCCTGCCCAGCAGCGACCGGAGCGCCTCGCGGCAGAGTCTCTCGGCCTCCGCGTTCATGGTCAAGCCGAGCATGGTCTTCTTGGCGGCTACCGTCACCACAATCGCCTCGCCTTCGGCCGTCCACTGGGCGTTGTGGAGCAAAGCCGCCGCGGTGCTGTGGCGGGCCTGCTCGAGCGCCTGGCACACATGCTCGCGGAGGACATCGAGGGAGCCCGGGTCGGTCTGTGCTTCGGGCAATAAGGGCGCCGGTTCGACCGCCGTGTCGGCCGGGGCGGGGAGCTGCGCATCGCTCCGCGGGGAAGCCTGCTTCTCCGGAAGGGCAGGCGAAGCGGGAACGGCCTGCGGCGCGGGAAC
>CAZZYH010000014.1:0-38940 GCA_964658225.1 Vulcanimicrobiota bacterium
CAGCCGCTCGGCCACCGCGGCCGGGATGCGCGACTTGCCGCGATGCACGGCCCGAATGGCATCGATCAACTCCGCGATATCCATGCCTTTGAGCAGGTACCCGCGCGCCCCTGCCTGCAGGGCGCGGTAGATATCTTCGTCACCGTCAAAGGTCGTCAGCACGATGATGCGCGCCTCGGGATGCCTGTCGCGGATCTTGACGATCGTCTCGACCCCGCCCATCCCGGGCAGGCGCAGGTCCATCAGCGTCACGTCCGGCAGGTGCGTGGCGAAGAGCGCTAGCGCCTGCTCGCCGCTCGCGGCCTCCGCCACCACCTCGAACTCGTCGATGGTCTTCAGCAGCGCGATAAAACCTTGCCGCACGATGTGGTGATCCTCAACGATCAGAATGCGGACTTTCTCGTTGCCGTTTAGATCGCTCAAGAGATTTCCTTTCTTGTCGCGCGTTCGAGCTCTACCTGCAGCGTGACGCTGACGCCTGCGCCCGGCTCGCCTTCGATCGAGAGCAGCGCCTCGATGCCGGCCGCGCGCTCACGCATACCCTGCAGGCCAAAGTGGCCCCGCCGGGAGCGCTCGCTTTCGTTTGCGCTCATCCCCACCCCATCATCGACCACGCGCAGCGTCAGCCAGGGCGCTCCGTAGCTCAACGTCACCGTGATGGTCGAGGCGCGGGCATGGGCCACCGCATTCGCAACCGCCTCCTGCGCGATCCGCAGGACTTCCTCTTCCACACTACGCGCCAGCGGGCGGTAGGCGCCATGCACGGTGAATCGGAGCGCCGCGCCGCCTGGATGCCGCCGCGCGATCGAAGCGAGGTGGGCCGCAAGCCGCGAAGGCAGCGTTTCCGCGTCGCCCTGCGTGCGCAGATTCCAGATCGAGCTTCGCGCCTCCTCCAGCCCCTCGCGTACAAGGTCCTTGGTCTGCTTGAGCTGCTGGGCGGCCGCCGAGGGCGAGCTCAGGAGCAAATGGCCGACCATCTCAAGCTGGACCGCGACCGCCACGTAGCCCTGCGCCAGCGTGTCATGGATCTCGCGCGCGATGCGGCTCCGCTCCTCCAGCACAGCCTGATATTGCCCCGCAACCGTCAGCACCCGCCAGTGGTAGACCAGATAGCCCAGCGCTGCAACTGCGAGCACAATCGCAGCGTAGAACCAGCGCGTCTGGTAGAAGTACGGCTCGACCACCAGGCGCTGCTCGGCGGCCTGCACGCTCCAAACGCCATCGCGGTTCGCGCACCGCACCAGGAAGCGATAGGCGCCGGGCGGAATGTTTGTGTAGAAGGCGGTACGGCGATTACCGGCCTCGACCCAGTTCTTGTCAAAGCCCTCCAAACGATAGCGGTAGAGCACCGACTGCGGCGCCACAAAGCTCAGGCCGGCGTACTTAATCGACAGCCGTCCATGCCCGGGGGTAACGCGGACGCTCCTGTTTGCCCCGCTCTCCGGAACCGGCTGGTCGTCGATCAGCACCTGCTCGATCGCAGGCAGAGGCGGCTGCGGGTTGCGCATGCCCGGGCTCGGGTGCACGACCGCGGCGCCGTTCAGGGTCGCGAACCAGAGGCCGCCGTCGTGCGCGCGCCAGGCCGCAGGGTGGCCGCCGCCGCTGGCCTCGCTGATGCGCATGCCGTCTGCGCTGCCATAGTGGATCAAGGCGGGCGTGGCTCCGGTCTCGAGTGCGGCGTGGAGAGCGGCGATGCTGACCCGATCGACGCCGGTCCGCGAACTCAGCCACAGACTGCCGCCCGCGTCTTCGAGCATGCCATAGATCGTCGGCGGCAGGCCCTTCTGGAGCACGCTCGTCTGCGACAGGCTTCCCCCGCGCAGGCTCCCGGCCGCGAGCGGAACGATCGAGCCCCCGCGCAGCAGGCCGAGGCCGCGCCCGTTGGTGCCCACCCAGAGCGCCCCGCTGCGATCCTCGAGCAGCGCGGTCGTCGCCGTCTCGGCCGGGCCACCCTCAAGCGCAACGGTCTGAAAGCCTTCACCCTGCATCCGGCTCAGGCCTCCCAGTGTCCCCACCCAGAAGGTCCCATCGCGCGTGCGCAGCATGGTGCCGACCAGATCGCTGGCCAACCCGTCCAGTCTGGAGTAGGAACGGAAGACGCCGTCCTTGTAGTGCGAGAGCCCGTTGCGTGTACCGATCCAGAGCGAACCGTCCCGGTCGACGTAGAGCGAACGGACAAAGTCATCGACGAGCCCATCGGCGGTCGTAAACACCCTGGTCTCGCTGCCGCGAATCCGCGCCAGTCCCTCCGGCGTTCCCACCCACAGAGCATGGTCGGGCGCAGCCTCAGCCAGGGCCAGGATCACCTTGCTGGGCAGCCTGCCCGCGAAGGGCGTAGCACGGCCGTCACGCAGCCGGTCCAGACCGCCGCCGCTGGTGCCGATCCAGATCGTCCCCGCATGGTCCTCAAAGACTGCGCGTACCAGGCCCGCCGACAACCCATCGTCTGTCGTCACGGTCGAGAAAGGCTGATCGCGCAGCACATAGAGCCCGGCCGTCTCGGTGCCGAACCACATGCTGCCCTCGCGGTCCTCAAAGATCGACAGCACCCCGACCGGCACAGGCGGCCGCTTCGAGAGGTCGACATTGCCGTGGGCGATGCGCGCCAGGCCGGCGCTGCCCGCCACCCAGAGCGTGCCGGCGCGATCCAGAAACAAGTTCTGCACACGGTCGCCGTGCAGTTCGGGCACAGACCGGATCCCACCATGGGAGCAGAAGGCCAGGCCCTTGCCCGTCCCGATCCAGAGGCCGCCGTCGGCCATGGGGAGCAGACTGGTCACCTCGTTTGCGGGGAGGCGCCCCCGCGCGACCCTTTCGAGCGGCCGGCCCGGCCTGAGCACGGCCAGGCCATTTGCGCCGGCCACCCAGAGCTCCCCGGCAGAGGTTGCGGCGAGCGCGTGCGTCGCGCCGAGCGAGCCGATCGCCACAGGCGCCGATGTGCGATCGGACCCGGGATCGAGCGACGCTATCGCGTCGAGCCCGCCCAGCCACAGGCGCCCCTGCGCGTCCTCGACGGCCGTGCTCGCGCCCTCGCTCAATCCCAGCCGCTCGGTGCCTGCAATCGGCTCCAGGCGTTCCCGGTCGAAGGCCAGCGCGCCGGTCGAAGTGAGCGCGAGCAAGCGCCCTGCCCGGGTGCGAGCGAGGGCAAGCACGGAGTGGGTGGGATAGGCGGTGAAGACGCCGTCGCGTTCACGCACCAGGCCGCCCGTGGTGCCGATCCAGAGCGAGCCGGTGGCGTCTTCCTTGAGGCAGCTGATCCAGTCGCTGGGGAGAGCAGGCGTATTGGCTGCCGCGAACACCGTAAATTCCACACCGTCAAAGCGGACCAGCCCCGCCTCGGTGCCGATCCATAAGTAGCCGTCGCCGGTCTGCGCGATCGCATGCACGGTGTTCTGCGGCAGGCCCGAGTCGCTTTGCCATGCCTGCTGGCCGTACTCGCCGAGCGGCTTGCCGAGGCCCAGACCGGGCAAGGGCGCGGTATGGGTGAGCAGGAGCAAAGCCCACGCAACCACCACAAGCGGTCCGCGATTGCTCGATCGACGCGCGCGCGAAAACAGGTTAGCTTTGACTCGATTGATCAGATAGTTTCCGGCGGTCCCAGCCCGTGCAGCCTCGCTCGCACGGGAGGGCGAAATCGGTGCGATGCGACCACAAGATTACTCCATCGCCCTCATCCGGTCCTCACCGAGGGGCCCGGGTCCATGTTCCGCCCTGGGCCGGCCGGTTCGGATACAGTGGTCTTCATCCTGCCATGCCGAACAACGACGCATCCTCGTCCATCCACCTGCCCAAAAAGCTCGGACTGCTCAATGCCGTCTCCATCAATATGGCGAACATGGTTGGCACCGGGCCCTTCATCACCGTGCCTGCCATTCTGGCAACGATGGGCGGTCCTCAATCGCTGTTGAGCTGGGCGCTGGGAGCGGTGATCGCGATTGCGGACGGACTGGTCTTTGCCGAGCTGGGAACCTCCTTCCCGGTCTCCGGCGGCTCCTATAACTACTTGCGGGAAGCCTTTGGGCCGGCGAAGTTTGGCCGCTTCATGGGCTGGCTGTTCGTCTGGCAGTTTCTGTTCAGCGGCACGCTTGAGATCGCCACCGGCACCATCGGCATGGCGGAGTACACGGGTTTTCTATTCCACGGCCTCGCCGCACGGCCGTGGGCGATCAAGTGTCTCGCCGCCGGCTTCTCGCTGGTCGCGATGCTGTTTCTCTATCGCAAGATCCGCGACGTGGCCCGCATCATGCTGGTGCTCTGGATCGGACTGCTGCTGACCAGCGTGTGGGTGATCGGCGCGGGCCTGCTGCACCTCCAGCCCAGGCTGCTCTTCGACTTCCCGGCACATGCCTTCCGCATCGACCTCTCCTTCATGCTGGGCCTGGGAAACGGCACGATGCTGGTCATGTACAACTTGCTCGGCTACTACGATATCTGCCATCTCGGTGAGGAAGTGCGGCGGCCGGAACGCACGATCCCGTACGCGATTCTGGGCTCGGTACTCGCCGTGCTTGTGCTCGACTTCGGCATCTCGGTGGCCTTCACGGGCGTGCTTCCGTGGCGGAAGATGATCGAGCCGGGCACGCTGATGTATGACGCGGTCGGCTCGGTCTTTATGCAGCGCGTCTCCGGTCACGCGGCTTCCGTGGTGCTCACGCTGATGATCGTGGTCACCGCATTTGCATCCACGTACGCGTTGATGCTCGGCTACTCCCGCATCCCCTACGCGGCTGCGCTCGATGGCACCTTCTTTCGTTACTTTGCGAAGGCACACGAGACCCGCGACTTCCCCCATCGCTCGCTGTTGCTCGTGGGTACGCTCGCAACGATCGCCAGCTTCTTTGATTTGGTCCAGATCATCACCGCGCTGCTGCTCGCGCGTATCCTGGTGATGTTTGTCGGGCAGATTGTTGGCCTGCTGTTGCTGCGCCGTCGCTCGCCTGCAACACCGCGGCCTTTCCGCATGTGGCTCTACCCTGTGCCGGCGCTCTTCGCCTTGTGTGCCTGGCTTTATATCTTTTGTGTGCAGGCGCTCGAGCCGGATGGCTGGAAGTACATGACCTATGTCGCGGCGGTCCTGGGCAGTGGAACGATCGCCTATTTTGTCATCGCGCGGCATCAACGGCAGTGGCCCTTTGGGGCATCGCTCGAGCAGTGAGGGCGCCGGGCGCGCCGCGCCACGGTTGCAAAGGATGCCGGCACGCTAGCTTATGAAAAATACGTTGCGGCGAAAAACCTACGGCATCATGCAGGGCCGGCTTTCTCCTCCGGAGGAGGGCCGCTTTCAGTCCTTTCCGCGCACTGGCTGGCGACAAGAGATCGCATCCGCGCGGGCGGTCGGGCTGGACTATATCGAATGGATCGACGACGAGTACGGACGGTCGGCAAACCCGATCTTTTCCTCACAGGGCCGGGCCGAGCTCGGCGCTCTCAAGGAGCGCTACGCAGTCGCCACCCCAGCCGTGTGCGCTGACTGGTTTATGGACTTTCCGCTCCTACGCTGTTCTGCGGCGGAACGCGAGCAACGCGAGCAGCATCTGCATTCACTGCTTCCCATCGCGCGCGAGATCGGCGCGAAGCATATCGTGCTGCCTTTCGTGGACCAGGCGCGCATCACAAGCGAGGCAGAAAAACAAACCGTTCTCGAGCTTCTCCACCGCGCTCTGCCTCTTGCCGAGCGCCACGAAGTAGAGCTGCACCTCGAAGCGGACTTCAATCCGGACGAGTTCGCAGGCTTTCTCAGGCGCTTGCCCCATCCTCTGCTCAAGGTCAACTGGGACTCGGGGAACTCCTCCGGCCTCGGCTACCTCGCACATGAAGAGTTCGCCGCCTATGGCGACCGCATCGGCTCGGTCCATATCAAGGATCGCTATCGCAAGCCTGGCGGGGGGATCGAAACACGGCCGCTCGGAACAGGCTCAGCCGACTTTGACGATGTCTTCTCTTCGCTCGCTGGAATCGGCTACACTGGCGGCCTCACACTCCAGGTGGCGCGGGGCGTCGATCATGACGAAGTTGACTTCATCCGTGCGCAACTGACTTTCGTCACAGAGCGCTGGCGCTGAGTCCGGTATATCTTCGGAGCACGGAGCCCTATGCCACTGTCCGCCGTCGAACTAAGTCGCGCTTCGCTCTTCTCGCTCGACGGCAAGACTGCCGTGCTCACGGGGGCATCGGGCTTTCTAGGCCGGACCTTCGCGCTTGCCTTGCTCGCTAACGGGGCGCGGGTGGTCGCGCTTGGACGCTCCAGCCGGCTCGAAGAGCAGGGCCGCCTGTGGGCTGACCAGTTTGGCGCGAACAACATCTCGATCCGGCAGATCGATATGTACGACACTCGAGCGGTAGACGCGTTGTGCGCCCAGATCGCGGCAGAAGAAGCATCCATCGACATCCTGATCAACAATGCGCATGAGCTGGGCGCGGCAACCGGCTTCAACGTCCCCGAAGGGTCGCTTGAAAATGCGAGCTTCGATCAGTGGATGAGAAACCTGCAAGGCGGCGTTTACTGGGCCGCGCAGACGACCCAACGACTGGGCATCCGCATGCAGCAGCAGCAGCGCGGTTCGATCATCAATATTGCGACCATGTACGCGCAGGTCGCTCCGCGGCCCGAGCTTTACGAAGGTACCAGTTCGCTGAACCCGCCTGGCTACTCTGCGGCCAAGGCGGCACTGGTCGCCTTTACGCGGTATACAGCCAGCTTCTGGGGGCGTGACCGGGTGCGGGCGAACTGTATCTCGCCCGGCCCATTCTCAAATACCGAAGATGAGGGAGGCGAGAATGCTGTCGCCGCTCACTCGCCTTTCATACAGAAGCTGAAGCGTTACACGGTGCTTGATCGTATCGGCGTTCCGCAGGAGCTATGCGGTGCGCTGCTCTTTCTTGCCTCGGACGCGAGCAGTTACATGACGGGGCAAAACTTGGTCATCGATGGCGGCTGGACGGCTGTCTGAACGATGGATCTGAAACTCCTAGGCAGTGTCGTGTTCCTGGCAGGTTCCTCGCGCGGAATCGGGCGGGCGATCGCGGCCGCACTTCTTGAAGAGGGTGCGCGCGTTGTCCTGACGGGCCGCGACGCAGGCGCGCTGGCGCGCACGCACGAAGAACTGTCTGCGGCCCTGCCGGACCGCACGAGCGTGCTTGCAATCGCCGGAGACTTGTCCGTTCCGGAAAATGTCATACACGCTCTGGGCGAAACGATCCGAAGCTTCGGCAGGCTCGACCACCTGGTCGCCAATCTCGGCACCGGCGCAGGGAGACCAGGTTGGCAGCAGCCGGAAGCAGAGTGGGCACGGCTGTTCGAGGCCAACCTTTTCACGTCGATCCGGGTCGCGCAGGCGTCCATCCCTTATCTTCGCGAGAGCACGTCGGCATCGATTCTCTTTATCTCCTCGATCGTTGCACTCGAGGCCACCGAAGCCCCTCTGCCTTACTCGGCTGCCAAGGCCGCTCTTACCAACTACTCAAAGAACCTGTCGCGTCTTCTTGCGCCAGAAAAGATTCGCGTCAATACCATCTGCCCCGGCAATATCCTGTTTGCCGGCGGCTCCTGGGAGCGGAAGCTGGCCGACCACCGGGATGCTGTAGAAGCCATGCTGGTCAGCCAGGTTCCGCAGAAGCGCTTCGGCACCCCGGAAGAGGTTGCAAGCCTGGCAGCGTGGCTCTGCTCACCACGCGCCGCCTTCACCACCGGCAGCACGTTCGTCATCGACGGAGGGCAGACCCGGGCGATCTGATCTCTCCCTCCTGCCATAGGATAGGCACCCTTTATGACAAACCGCGCCCACTCCCTGTTTGATCTTTCCGGCCGCGTAGCCATTGTCACCGGCGGCGCCGGTCTGCTCGGCTACCACCATGGGGCCATCCTGGCTGCGGCCGGAGCCCACGTGGTGATTCTTGATCTGGCCGCGACCAGCCCCGCCCTGCGTGCCGCGCAGCTTGAGCAAGAGCACGGCTCACCTTCCCTGGGGATCACGGCCGACATCACCAGCGAAGCCTCCTTGATCCAGGCCTGCGGGCAGATCCTGAGCCGGTTTGGCCGCATCGACATCCTGATCAACAATGCGGCGAATAACCCCAAGGTCGAAGACGGCAAGT
The DNA here is from genome assembly GCA_964658225.1 of Vulcanimicrobiota bacterium. Lineage (GTDB taxonomy): Bacteria > Acidobacteriota > Terriglobia > Terriglobales > Acidobacteriaceae > EB88. Next base: position 8,095 of record CAZZYH010000014.1, read on the forward strand.
CCGACCGGCCCTGGTCGCGGCTTGAAAACTTCCCGCTCTCTGTCTGGAACGAGGATATCGCCGTTGGCCTGACCGGCGCGTTTCTCTGTTCGCGTATCTTCGGCGCAGAGATGGTCCAACGCAATGCCGGGGTCATTCTCAACGTTGCTTCCGACCTCGGTGTGATCGCTCCCGACCAGCGCCTCTACCGCAAGCAAGGCCTGCCCGAGGACCAGCAGCCGGTCAAACCGGTAACTTACTCCGTGGTCAAGACGGGCTTGATCGGACTAACGCGCTACTTATCCACTTACTGGAGCGCGCATAACATCCGCGTGAACGCGATCTCGCCCGGCGGCATCTTTAACGGGCAGCCGGCAGAATTTACGGATAGGTTGCACGCCCTCATCCCGATGGGTCGCATGGCCCACAAAGATGAGTACCAGGGCGCGGTGCTCTTTCTGTGTTCCGATGCGAGCTCATACATGACCGGGCAAAACCTGATCGTCGATGGCGGACGCACGACCCTCTAACCTGCTGCTGTGGCCTCGATGCTCGCCCCTACATCATCGAGCGCTTCCGCGAGGCGAACGAGGCCTTGGCGCGTCAACACCGGATCGCCGGCCAGGCCGATCCTGAAATGCGCAGGGCGCTCGAAGTAGCTGCCCGGCACCACGCTGGTTTCGTAGCGCTCACGCAGAAGGCTGCAGAAATGCGCAGCATCGCCGCGCCGCAGACGAGGAAACGCCGTGGTACCGACCGGGGGGACAAAGAGCTCGATCGCCGGGTGACCGCCCAGCACTTCAACAAGCGCGGCACGGTTTGCGCTCATCAGCGCCTGTGCACGTTCGCGCAATGCATCAAGGCGAGCCATCGCCCATACGCTGAGCGCATCCGCCACGTGGACCGGGGTGGCCGAAAAGAGATCGTCGAGTTTCCACATGCGCTCAGCCAGCGCCTGCTCCGCGAGGATCCACCCGCAGCGCAGTCCCCCTAGTCCATACCCCTTGGTCAGGCTCCCGGTCGCAACAAACTGGGGTCCGAGATGCACGGCGCTCGGCACAGCCGGATGCTGCAGCGCCTCAAGATAGACCTCGTCCACAAGCACCCTGGCGCCCACGCGCACCGCCATCTCGCCCACATCGCGCAGGCTCTTCTCGCTGGCGAGGGCGCTCGACGGGTTGTGCATGTTGCTCAGTACAATCAGCCGCGTGCGCGGCGTCAGTTGCCTTTCTACTGCTTCGGGATCAAGAGCATAGTGACGCTCGAATCGCCGCTCGAAGCGGCGCACCTTCGCGCCGAGATAGAGCGCGGTATCGAGTAACAAGCCATACGTAGGCTCTTCAATCAGGACCTCATCGCCGGGCGCAAAGAGAGCCGACATCGCAAGATGATTCGCCATGGAAGTACCCGCGGCCTGCACCACGCACTCGGGCGCGACGGCCTTGATACGCCCGATCGCGGCAAGCAGCGGCGAGTAGCCGTAGCCGCCCGGGCCTTCAATCTCGAGCGCAACCAGATCCGCGGACCCGATCCCAAGCTCGGCGAGCGAACACTTCATCACGCCACTGGTGGCAAGGTTGTACCTGGCCGCGGCATGCAGTTTGGAAAACTCCATGTAGGGCGAGTACGCGTGGGGGCGAGGCAGTTGCATGCGGTACGGCTCCTCAACTGCTCTACTGTAGCCTGAGAGCGCTTGCTCCCCATAGAAGCACGGCCGCGGCCGGCAAACTCGCGTTATCATGCGGCTACATGCACACAACCCGCCGTACGCTTCTCTCCGCCCTCGGCACCGCCGCACTTCTTCCTCTTCGACCGAACGGGCTGCTTGCCCAGGGGGCGCCGAGCCCGGCGCCGCCTTCCATCGCAGCGCTCAAGGATCGCAGATCGGAGGCAGAGCCGATCACCGGCGCCGAGCGCGAGGCGAGGATCGCTCGTGCCCGCGAGCTCATGGCCCGGCAATCGATGGCGGCTCTCTGCATTGCCGGCGGCACCACGCTCAACTACTTTACCGGCTTGCGCTGGGGCAACAGTGAGCGCATGATGCTCGTGGTCCTTCCGTCAAAAGGCGAGCCCTTCGCGGTGTGTCCGGCATTTGAACGCGAGCGCCTTGAAGAGCGCCTCGCCCTTGTCCCGGCCATGGCGCACACGCGCCTCTACACCTGGCAGGAGAATGAGAGCCCCTACGACCGCGTGGCCAGCGGCCTGGCCGAACTCTCGATCACCACCGGGCAACTGGGGATCGAAGAGACCATGCCCTACGTCTTTGCTTCCGGACTAGGCCGGGCCGTGCCTGGCGCCACGCTGGTCAACGCGCGCCCGGTGACCGAAGGTTGCCGCAGCATCAAGTCGCCTGCCGAACTTGCGCTCATGCAGTTGGCCAACTCCGCCACGCTTCAGGTCTACGAGGCAGCCTGGCGCGCCGGCCACCCAGGCATGTCCACGCACGACTTTCTTGACCTGATCGCAGCCGGGTATGCCCGGGTAGGCTTCCCCGGCGAGGCCAGCTGCGAGACGGGCGAATACTCCGCGCTGCCCCACGGATCGATCAAGCCGCAAACTATCCGCGAAGGCGCGATGGTCCTGATCGATGACGGCTGCACCGTCGAGGGCTACCAGTCCGACATCACCCGCGCGTTTGTCTATGGCCGGCCTTCTGACGCGATGCTGCGCTGCTTTGACACGGTGCACCGCGCCCAGTCTGCTGCGCTGGCCTCGGCTCGGCCGGGCGTCGCGTGCGAGGCGGTCGATGCGGCTGCGCGCAAGGTGATCGTCGACGCGGGGTATGCGCCCGGCTATGGGAACTTTACTCATCGCGTCGGGCATGGGATCGGCATGGATGGGCATGAGTGGCCTTACCTGGTGCAGGGCAACACGCTGCCGCTGGCACAGCATATGACGTTTTCCGACGAGCCCGGCATCTACCTCCGCGGGCAGTTCGGCCTGCGCCTTGAAGACGACTTGTACATCACCGAGGAAGGCGCGAAACTCTTCACCGGCCCCAGTCCCTCGCTGATGCACCCCTTCGGGGACTAGCCCCTCTGGGCTGCCGCGCCTTGGCGCAAAAAGAAGATGATCCTGGAGGCAAGTATTCAGGGGGCCGACTGGCGGTCTTCAGAGTAGTGGACGTGGACCAGCCGCCATTTTCCAGATTTTTTTCGATAGACCTGGGTCTCCACGCGATGCGTCCTCACGAACGATCCGTTTTTCCGCGTCGTCGCAGGAAAGGTCCAATGGAACTCCGACCATCCCGCCTCGCCGCTCACATGAAACTCGAAGCGCAGTGTCTGTCTCAGCATTCCCGAATGCGCCGACGGCTCAGCATCAAGCCGAGGAACCACTGCTGGTATGTCTCGCAACAGCCCCGGCTCCGCCACCCTCCAAAGCACTCCGTTGCATCTTTAAGAGCTCCATTTGTGCTTGGGCGCAAGAGCCCTGGCCTTCTCGAGCAACGCTGCGGCCTGCTGCGCGATGTCTCTGCGATGTGCGGCTCCTTGTTGCCTGATGGATCAAGCCGAAATTTCCCCTAACTTCCACTCTTCTCCCTGGGCACAAAATCCTCCATCACCGCCTTGCGCATCAAGTCCGGCGGCAGCAGACCCTGGCTGAGGATGAAGTCGTGAAAGCGCTGCTGGTTGAAGCGGGGGCCGAGGGCGGCTTCGGTGTCATGGCGTAGCGCGATCAGCTTGGTGTAGCCGTAGAAGTAGCTATTCGCCTGGCCCGGCGACTTGAAGGTGTAGCGCTCTACCTCGGACTGCGCAAACGCATCGGACTGCCCCACGTCATGCATGAGCAGAGTCTTGGCCTCGGCCGGCGTAATCTTGCCGGCCTGCAGCTCCGGGTCGAGAAAGGCGCGGGCCGCCCGGTGCAAGCGGTAATCGAGCGACACAAGCTGGCCCTCGAGCGGCATGTAGGGCTTGATCAGATATTCAGAGTAAAGCCCCCAGCCCTCGGCATTGGTCGAGTTGAAAGCGTAGAGCGCACGCGCCTTGGAAACGCCCTGCTCGACCATGGAATCAAATTGCAGCTCGTGACCGGGGCGAGCCTCGTGCGCGGTCAGCGTCCAGGACGCGGCGTCAAAAGTGAAGTCGTCAAAGACCGCAGCCTTGCCGCCCGTCGAGGCAGGTAAGTTCAGCGGCAGGATGAAGACGCCGCGCTGGCCCGTGTTATTGAGGAATGGAGGCGGTTGCATGTGCGGCGCAGGTACCTGCGCAGTTTCAGCCGCGGTCGCCAGGCGAATGATCGCGGGCCGTGTGGGGAGCGTAATGATGTGCTGGGCGACGATGATCTTTTCAATCTCGTCCAGGCGATGGGTGTAGAGCGGCAGGATGGCATCGCCGGTTATCTGCGTCTTCTTGAGCTCACCGATCACATCGCGATAGTCGCTCGAGGGCAGGTGGCGCTGGGCGGCGATCTGCGCGGCAATCGGCGCCATCTCGGTTTGCAACTCAGTGAAGGCCTGGTGGGCCATTTGGGCGAGCTCGGATGGCGGGATGGTGACCCCGTACCTCTCGAGGGAAAGTGCATACTCGTCGGGCGGCAGTCGGAAGTCGGTCCGCGCATGCGGCAGCACAGTCGCCCGCTGCCAGGCATCGTAATCCGCAAGCTCTGCCTGGACCTTCGCGTAGGCAGGCTCCCATCCCGTGAGCTTGTACTTGCGAAAGAGATCCGCGATCCCGTCGATGTAATTCCTGTTTCGTCCGAGTTCGGTCTCCATGCGAATGCGCGACGGATACACGGCGTCCGGCACGGCCATCTGCATGGTGATATAGCGCTTGGCAAGCTCCGTGGCAGGGGTAAAGCCGGGCTCGAGACCGGCATACTTTTTGAGCCGGATGACAGCAGCGGGGCGGCGTTCGGGCGCGGTCTGGTCATCGAGCAGCCCCTGCAGTCCGGAGAAGACCAGCTCGGACGCATTGATGAAAGGGACCTGGTGCGCGCGCGCGTAATCCTCACTGCGAAATTGCAGATCCGTCGCCTGCATCAGGATCTGTAGATCCTGCTCGACACGCGGGTCCTTTTCTGTTTTCGCCGCCGCTTTGATCTTGGCCAGCGCGGCTTCCGTCTCGCGCCGCGCCAGGTCCTCATCCTCCCGGGTCAGGATCGAAATCTCCTTGTCGAACCGACTGAGGCCCTCAAACGAGGCGCTCTCCGGACTATGACGATTCTGTACTTCAAGAAGTAGCTGGGTGTAACTGTCGGAGCGCACGATCCAGGCGCGATCCAGCGCGGGAGCAGGGATGACGGGCGAGCTGGGCATGACCTGCGCGAAGCTGGTCAAGGCAAAGAGCAGGAGGGGCAAAACCCGAAACGAACAAGTGCGCATGCATGTCTCTCGTACTACCGGGATGCGCTCCAGTGTAGATGGATGGAACCTGTTTGACCATCCATCGAGGTGCGTCGCCGCGGGCCTCGGATGCCCGTGCCTGCCCGGGCTTCGTCGATCTTTTGCAGGAGTCCTTCGGCACTGAGGACGCGCGCAGCACGCCTGGCCTTTGCACTGCCGGGGCGAAGACTTCTGCAAGCAAGGCTGCTTACGCCATGCGCAACCAGACATGACGTAAGCATGCACCATGCGAGCACTTAGACAAACAGGGGCGCGAGCACCAGCGTGATGGTGGCGAGCAGCTTGATGAGCACATGCAGGCTAGGCCCGGCCGTATCCTTGAAGGGATCTCCGACCGTGTCGCCGACCACAGCCGCCTTGTGCGCATCCGATTTCTTCCCGCCGTACTGGCCGGTCTCGATATATTTCTTGGCGTTGTCCCAGGCACCACCGCCGTTGTTCATCAGCATGGCGAGCAACACGCCGGCGATGGTGCCGACCATCAGCAGGCCCGCAACTGCCTTTGCGCCGGCAAGGTTCACCGGCACCCCGTTGAGAGCAGGCACGGAGCCTTCTCTGATCAGCGCAGCCATGGCCTGATAACTTGGGCTGAAGTTCCGGAAGATCAGACCTACAGCCACGGGCAGCCCGACTGCAAGCAAGCCGGGGATCACCATCTCCTTGAGGGCGGCGCCGGTCACAATATTCACGCAGCGCGCGTAGTTAGGCTTGGAGGTGCCGGCCATGATGCCCGAGTTCTCGCGGAACTGGTCGCGCACATCCTGCACAATCATCTGCGCGGTCCGGCCAACCGCCTTGATGGCAAGCGAACTGAACAGATAGGTCAGCGTTGCACCCAGCAGCGCGCCGACAAAGACCGGCACCTCGGCAAGATTGACATCGGTAAAGGTCCAGCCGGCAGGCATAAACCCTCCCGGCACGTTGACCTTCTGCTCGACGATGGTGCGAATCTCCTCAAGATAAGCAGAAAAAAGAAGAAAGGCGGCCAGCGATGCCGACCCGACCGCATAACCCTTGGTCAGGGCTTTGGTGGTGTTTCCAGCCGAGTCCAACTTATCGGTCCGGTCGCGCACCGATTCGTCCTGGTTCGACATCTCGATGATGCCGCCGGCATTGTCCGTGATGGGCCCAAAGGTATCCATGGCCAGGATGTAGGCCGCGCAACTGAGCATTCCCATGGTCGCGATCGCCGTCCCATAAATACCTTTCGCATAGCTACTTACGCCGCTGACTCCAATCAGGCCCTGCACGCCGAAGTAATAGCTAAGCAGCAAGGCCGCAGAGATCACGACGACCGGCATCGCAGGGGTTTCCATACCCACCGCCAGCCCGCTGATGATGTTGGTCGCCGGACCGGTGAGCGAAGCTTTCACAATCGACTGCACGGGCCGGTACTGCGCCTCGGTGTAATACTGCGTGATCCATACAAAGAGAAACGCAGTGACGAGACCCACTACGCCGCAGCCAAGCAGCCACAGCGGCTGCACTCCCGGACCATTGAGCATGCCGTAAACAGCGGCCGCAAACCCCAGCAGCGCCAGCGCGGAGGTCACGTAGAAACCGCGGTTCAACGCGCTCATCGGGTCTTCCGTTTCGTTCGTCTTGACCACCAGCACGCCGACGATGCTCGCCATCAGATTGATCGCCAGCACGATCAAGGGAAACAGAATGCCACGCAGCCCGAAGACCGGATAGAGAGCCGCACCGAGAATCATCGCGCCCACATTTTCAGCCGCCGTGGACTCGAAGATATCGGCACCGCGGCCCGCGCAATCGCCCACGTTGTCGCCGACGAGATCGGCAATCACCGCGGGGTTTCGCGGATCGTCTTCCGGGATGCCCGCCTCGACCTTACCCACCAGATCCGCGCCCACATCGGCAGCCTTGGTGTAGATGCCACCGCCGAGCTGCGCAAACAACGCTACCAGCGAAGCACCGAAACCGAAGCCCACCAACTGGTAGGGCACGGCCTGAGGGTGATCGAGACCGCCGAATACCAGAAACAGCGACGCCACGCCCAAGAGCGAAAGCGCCACAACCACCAGCCCGGTCACCGCACCGCCGCGCAGGGCCATCTTGAGAGCACGATCGAGACTGGAGCGCGCGGCGGCGGCAGCGCGAATGTTTGCACGGATCGAGCAGTACATACCGGTAAAGCCGGCGAGCCCGGAGCAGACCGCCCCCACCAGAAAACTGATCACCGTTTTTGCCGCGTACGGTGCGGTTCTCGGTGACAGGTGGTAGCCGACAAAGACGACGACCGCGAGCACCAGCGCAATGGCGCCGATGGTCTGGTACTGCCGCTTCAGGAATGCCTCGGCACCTTCGCGGATCGCGTTTGAAATGGCCTGCATCTCGGGTGTGCCCGCATCCGATGCGATGACACCGCGGGCCAGGACAAAAGCAACCCCAAGTGCCAACAAGGCCACCGCAATGGCGATCCACAAATACATGCGGCCGTCATCGGTGCCGGGTACGGTACCCGACTGCGCAAGTACTACTGCCAGGAAGCGCGAAACATGCATAGGGAGTCTTTCCTCTGAAGCGAAACTGGGGACAAGGTCTCAAAGGCGCCCATTATCCACGATCGATGCAACGTGTGCCAATCGAAGTCCCCGGTCGTCCCTGCTTTGCCGGCCGTCTGAGCGCTGGTAGACGACGGGGCCAAAAAAAAACGCGCCCCCCTCTGGCTTGCAAGAGGAGGACGCGCACTCGCCTGACGGCGCTGCTTTAGTGGAAACGCACTTTGAACGCATACGCGATCTTGCCCGCGGGCGCGGCCGGCAGCTTGAGGTGCAAGCCATCGGCCTCCTGTTGAAAGCCGATCTTGGCCGCCGATCCAAGCAAGGCCACCGAGCGCACTTTCTCCGCTCCTACCTCGCTGCCGAGTGAGTGAATGGTGACCGAACCGTTGGCGGGCCATCCCAGCTCGATCGCGTAGAGCGTGTCGCCCTTGGTGGTGAAACGGAAATCCTCGGCGGTGTAGGGCTTGGTGTCGGTGTCATGAAACTGGCCCGGCTCCACCTGCGTCGGCCCTTCGCCATACACATGCCAGGGGCGGGTGCCGTAGATCGCCTCGCCATTGACGTCGAGCCACGCGCCCACGTCAAGCAGCACCTGCTGCACCTCGTCCGGGATGGTGCCATCGGATCGAGGCCCGATATTGATCAGCAGGTTGCCATTCTTGCTGACAATGTCGGCCAGTTGGTGCACCACAAACTGGGGCGACTTGAAGGTATCGTTCTCGATATAGCCCCAGGATTTGTTGCTGATCGAGGTATCGGTCTGCCAGTAGAGTTTGCGAATGCCGGGCAGCTGCCCCCGCTCCAGATCGAGCACGCCGGAACCCTCTTCCATGGCGACGGTCTTGTAATTGATCACGCCGATCGGGCGCTTTTCCGCCAGCGACTCGTTGTAGTAAAAGGCCGCGAATTTCGCCAGGTTCCGGCGTACATCGGGCTGGCCGATCCACCAGTCGAAATACATGATGTCGGGGTGGTACTTCTCGACGATCTCCGCGTCCCGCGCCAGCCAGTCATTGACCCACTCCTGGCTGACATAGGTAAAGTTGTCGAGCAGCCCCACGTCGCCCCCCACGCCGCCCCGCTGCTGGTGGGCGGGCCCGTAGAAAGCCGCGTACTTGGGATCATTGACGTCGGAGGCCTGGCGGCGTCCCCCTTCAAGAAACCAGTCGTGCTCTACCCGGTGCGAGGAAGCGCCCAGATGGAGCCCCTGGGCGCGGATTGACTTGGCAAGATCGCCGACCAGGTCCCGGTGCGGCCCCATCTTCATCGCCGTCCAGTCTGACAGGCCGCTGTCGTACATGGTAAAGCCGTCGTGATGCTCAAAGACCGGGACCACGTACTTGAAACCTGCCGACTTGAACAGCTTCGCCCAGGCATCCGGATCGTAGTGCTCGGCCTTGAACATGGGGATGAAGTCCTTGTAACCGAAGCTGGTCAGCGGCCCGTGTAACGACACCTGGTGCTTGTTTTCGGGCGAACCCTCGAGATACATCAGACGCGGGTACCACTCGCTGCCAAAGGCCGGCACCGAGTAGACGCCCCAGTGGATGAAGACGCCAAACTTCGCGTCCTTATACCAGTCGGGCACCTCGGACTGCGAAAGCGAGGCCCAGTCGGCGCGGTAGGGGCCGGCGGCGATCAAGCGGTCCACGTCGCCGAGCAACTCGGCGCGGCGACCATCGTAGGCAGAGCTCGCATGCTGCCAGATCGCGTCCAGGGTAGAATCCGGCACAGTGGAGGTCGGCTCGGTAGGGCTTTGGGCGTGTGCGGCGAGGGTCACCGCGGCCGAGACCAGGAGAACGCGTCCTGCGTGGAGAGCGCGCCGGACGCGACGCTCGATGACGATGTGCTGAGTCACAGATGACCTTTCGTAGAAACCGGGGAACAATGCCTGCCACGCATGAGAAACGGAGTTAGCGATAAAGTCAAGGCGAACAAACAAGACCGGCGCGCCCATCGCCGGGACACGGACGCTAGAGCATCTTGCCGTCGGCGCTGGCCAGGGTCGCATCGGCAGCGGCCCTGCTCCAGCCGATGCGCAGGTCTTTGACGCCGTGCAGCGCAAAAGCGCCCTCCGAGCCCCGCGCCGCGGTGACAGCGAAGAAGTCGGCGCGCTCGACATCGCTGAGAAAAAAGGCCGGGCGCGCATCGGGCGCTGTAGTGGCCACCTCGACGTGGCTCATTTCGAGATGGCGGAGGTGACGCACAAAGAAACCGTGGGCCGGGGGAACGCCGAACATGTTCGGTTCGGGATACTTGTTTTCAAGCTCGGGGGGCAGGCGGCTCGCCTCTTCAGCCGTTCCGCCGCCCATCGCCTGGACATAAATATTGGAGAGCTTAACGTCTTCGATCGCATAGCCGGGAATGCCGCTGAGGATCGAGCTCAGCTTCATAGGCTTCCCGGGTGATTCGTAACAGTCTAAGTTGCTGATCAGGATGCGGCGCAGGGTGCCTACCTTCGTACTCGCCTTGGGTCCGCGCAGCCGGGCGCCGAGGCGCAGGAAGATCGGCGAAGAGGTAAGGTCCCGCATCGTCGTATTGGTGATGGTAATGTCTTCGATCAGCGCGCCGTCCACGGATTCGAGCGCGTACCCCTGGCAGCCCTCGAAGATGCAGTTGCTGATGGTGATGTTGATGAAGCCGCCATTCGACTCGGTCCCGCACTTGATGCGGCCGGTAAACTCCAGTGGCGTCTCAGGGTCATACTTCTTGAAGCTTCCATCGAGCACGGTGCCCATCTGGTAGCAGCCGGTCACATAGCAGTTGGTGATGCTGACGTTGCGGGTGGCGCGCGCATAACCAAGCGCATAGCTGGACTTGGGACAGATTCCGTCATCCCAGGGTGAGTTGACGGTGCAATTGGAGACGCGCACATTCTGGCAGCAGTCCAGGTCCATGCCATCGCGATCCGTATCGATCTTCAGGTTATCGATGGTGACATTGTCCACGCCGGTCAGCAGCAGGCCGAAGTGCCCGGCCTTGAGCATGGAAAAGTCGCGCAGCAGTACGTTGCGGCAGTTCTTGAGCGCGATCGCCTTGTTGCCCACGCCCGCCTGCTCGGCCACAAAGGGCGCCAGGTTGCCCTCCGCACGGCGTCCGTTCGAGAGCCCTTTGCCCCAGATCAAGCCCGGCCCGGTGATGCTGATATCGTGGAGCTGCTCGCCCCAAAGCAGCGAATTATGCCAGTGGTTGTGACCATAATCCTCGTAGGCGTCCCAGGCGGTCTTGGGCTCAGCCGCATCGTAGGTGCCGCCGCGATAGCCGGTCTGTTCGCCCGGCAGCGGGGAGTCGGCGGCCAGGATCACCGAGCCTTGCAGCAGCTCGAGATGCACCTCGCTCCTGAGCCGGATCGAGAAGCAAAGGTAGGTCCCGGCCGGGAAGAGCACCACTCCCCCGCCAGCGGCGGCTGCGGCCTCGATAGCCCGATTGACGGCAGGCGTATCGACCGTCTTGCCATCGCCGGTTGCCCCGTACGCGCGCACGTTGAAGATGCCTTCCGCCGTCCGCGAGCTGTCAGTGGTTATGGCGCCGGCCGCTATCGCGGGAACGCCGAGCGCCACCGCGCCGATGCTCCCAAGTCGAAGAAAATCCCGTCGTGCCCGATCCAAACGATCCCTAGTATCCATAAGTATCCATAGAAGCCGCCATCCTAGCAGGTAGAGCGCTGCTCTTGCAGTGCGTGCCAGCCCGCGCCTTTGGGGCAAGTTCCAGTCGGGTTGCCATTTCCGAGAAGCAAACGATCCGGCGCACCGCCCCCGGCCGTCAATCCCCGGCGTGCGCTTGGCGCGCGCTCGAGCATCCTCAGCGTCGGGAACCTCTATCAGGCTCCAAGGCTAGGATGCATCGTGACCGAAACACTCCGCCAGCCGGCAGGCCCAGCGCGTCACCGACTCCGTATCGGCCTGGCCGTCTTGGAGCAGCGCCAGCTGCACAGCAAAATTTCCCTGGGTAGAGGACTCCGCCGGCCCTCGCACCACGTCCAGTCCGGTAACCTCCGCGAGCAGCCTGTTCAGGTACTCGTTGCGGCTGCCTCCGCCGACCACGTACACGCGCTCGAACCGCTTGCCGGTCATCGATGCCATCTCATCCAGCACCGACCGGTACCTGGCCGCCAAACTGTGAAAGATCAGGCTCGCATAGATAGGCGCTGCTTCGTGCGTTTGCGGCAGCGGCGCGCCGCCGAGCCGCTCCATCTGGACGGCAATCCGGTGAGGCATGTTGCCGTGCAGCAGCAGTTCCGGGTCATCCACATCGAGCAGCCGGTCGGGCGGCGGCAGCAGGGAGGCCTGCTCGATCAGCGAGGGCAGGTCGGGCTCGGCGCCCGCCTCGGCAGCCCACTGCAGCATGCACTGGCGCAGCAGCCACATCCCATTCAGACCCTTGTGGAAGAGGGTGCGCCCGCCGGCTGCCACCAGATTGGTGTAGTTGGCCGCGCAGGCCAGCGGTCCGTTCTCCGGCTTGTCGAGCACCGTGCCCACCAGCGACCAGGTCCCCGAGCTGATATAGGCCCACCCGCCGCTCCCCGGCTCCGCGGGAATGCCGGCAATGGCGGAAGCGGTGTCATGGCAGGCGGGCGCGATCAGCAGCGTGTCCCGGAACGCGGGCAGCGCCGCAAGCTCGCCTTGCAGGTGACCCACCACGGTTCCGGGGGCAACGATCGGTGCAGCCAGCGAGGAGTCCAGGCCCATGGCGCGAAAGGCTTCCTCGCTCCACCGCGGCTCACCGAGCGCAAGAAGCTGCGTATGGCTGGCGTTGGTCTGCTCGGCCACGGCGCGGCCGCCGAGCCGGTAGAGCAGGTACTCGGGCAGATTGAGCCAGCGCGCGGGCGCCGCGCCGGCACGTGCGTCAGCCACCAGCTGATAGGCGGTATTGATGCGTTGGATCTGGATCCCAGTCTCGGCGCGCAGCATCGCTGCCGGCACGCGCTCGTGGACAGACTGCTCGGCCGCAAGGGTTCGCTCGTCACGATAGCAGAAGGGCGAGGCCATTGCGCGACCCTCCGCATCCAGGCGAACATAATCGACCGCCCAGCCATCGACCGCCAGGGAACGAATGCCTTCCGGGGCGAGGTCCGCGCAGAGCCGCAGTCCTTCCGCTACCCCGCGCTCGATCTGCTCGAGCGGCCAATGCAGGTGATCGCCGGCCAGCACCGGCCCGTTCGCAAACCGGTGCACGAGCTTCGCGGCCGGGCGGTCGCCCTCCAGGCGCAGCAACGAAACCCGGCAGCTCTCCGCTCCGAGATCCACGGCCACCAGTGCGCGCCGGTCGCCCGGCCGCGGCGCCGGGGCGGCCCACCCGCTCACCGCAGGTAGGCTTCCGTGAGCCCGCCATCGACCGGGATGATGTGTCCGGTGGTGACAGGAGCCTTGGGCCCGGCCAGGAACAGGATCGCCTCGGCACAATCCTTGGGGTCGATCGGCACGTGCGTCAAGGTGCGCTGCGCGTAGAAGGCAGCCAGCTTGTCGCGCAACTGGTCGTCGCTCTCGCTCTCGTCAAAGGCCAGCTTGTACTTGGCCAGCGACGCCTTCACCCGATCCCGGGGAAACATCGTTGAGCCCTTGACCACTGTCGCCGGGCTGATGCCGTTGACCCGCACCCGCGGCGCATAGGTCACAGCCAGCTCGCGGATCAGGTGGCTGAGCGCCGCTTTGCTGACGTCATAGGCCTCGCTGCCGCGCTTGGCCACAACCGCGTTGGCTGAGCTCGTGAGCACGAGGCTGACCGGCAGCCCCTGGGTCTCAAAGAGCTTTGCTGCCTCGTCGGCCAGCAGGTAATTCGCCGTCACGTTGATCTCAAGCGTGGTCCCCCACTGCGCATCCGCGATCACCCCGTCGGGCGAAGAGGGGAAGATGGCCGCCGTGTTGACCAGGATGTCCAGGCCGCCGAAGGCCTTGACCGTCGCCTGGAGCGCCCCGCGGATCGCCACCCGGTCGCAGATGTCGATGCGCGTCGACACGACCGCTTCCTTGCCGGCGATCCCGCGCGCCTGTTCGGCGACCGCGGCGGCGGCCGCCTCGTCCCGATCCGCGACAACCACATGCGCCCCCCGCTCGGCAGCCAGCAGGGCCACCTCGCGCCCGATCCCGCTGCCGCCGCCGACCACCAGCACGATGCGCCGGCTCAGCTCCTTCTCGGGTGGCTGGCGGCGAATCTTCGCTTCTTCGAGCGCCCAGTACTCTATCCGAAATGCTTCGCTCGGCGGCAGCGCAACATAGTTCTCATGGGTGCTGAAGGCCGAGGTGGCAGCCGCCGGACCCGCCTGCGGCAGCTCGGGCGGACAGGCCCCTTCCCCCATAGAGCCGGCGCCCTCCATCACGTGGATCGCGTTGGTATAGAACTCGCCCGTGATGCGCGCCTCCATCTTGTTCTTGCCGAAGCTGAAGAGCCCCAGGCCGGGCACCAGCACCACAGTCGGGCTCGCATCGCGCATCGCCGGCGAGTCAGCGAGCGCGTGTTTCTGGTAGTAGGCAGCGTACTCGGCGCGGTAGGTCTCGAGGGCGTTGTCGAGCTTGGCGGTGAGCCCGTTCTCCTCGGTCGAAGGATCCCAATCGACAAACAGCGGACGAATCTTGGTGCGGATGAAGTGGTCCGGGCAGCTCGTACCCAGGTGCGCCAGCTGCCGGGCAGAGTGCGAGTTGATAAAGCTCAGCACATCGGGCCCGTCAGAAAACGTGCCGATGACGCGCTGCTTGGCGGAGATGCGCCCGCGCATGGCCGGCATCAGCGAAGCCGCGATGCGCTCGCGCTCGGCATGATTGGCGAAGCGCGGTCCGCCGAACGAAGTGCTCTTGCGGCCTGCATGCGCGGCGATAAACTGCCCGATCTGGTCGATGATCGTAATCGTGCTCAGGTAGCTCTCACGCTGGGTCTGGCCCCAGGTAAACAGCCCGTGGCCACCCAGCACCACGCCATCGCAGCCCGGGGTCTGCTCGACGATCCGCCGCAGCATCAGCCCCAGCTCAAAGCCCGGGCGCTGCCACGGCAGCCAGGCCAGCGTGTGGCCGAACTCCTGGTTGAACTCGGCCATCTTGGCCAGGCCGTTGGCCGAGGCCGCGAGCGCGATGCCCCAGTCCGGGTGCAGGTGGTCGACATGCGGGAAAGGCAGGTAGCCATGCAGCGGCGTGTCGATCGAGGCCACCGTGGGATTGTTGCCGAAGGTACAGAGCGAGTAGAGCGCCACCATCTCGTCCTCGCGCTCGACGCCGGCGTACGCCTTTTCGAGCGCCAGCAGCTTGTCCTGGTAGAGCGTGGCAAACCCGGGCCGCTTGATGCTGCCCAGGTCGCCACCCGAACCCTTGACCCACAGCACCGTCACCTCGCCCCCGCCGAGCGGGTCGGACTGCCGGATCTTTGAGCTGGTGTTGCCCCCGCCAAAGTTGGTCAGGCGTAGGTCCGACCCGAGCAGGTTCGAGCGGTAGCGCAGCAGCTCCGGCTCATCGAGCGATGCCGCTGTCTGCTCATCCCACCTGTCTTCCAGAAACTTCAATCCTTGTTTGGCGCTCATTGTGCTCCCTTGCGGCTAGCCTGCGGCTCCGGGGTCCCCCGGCTTCGGCCCGATTGTACCGTATTTGCAACTGTTTCTGCTTTGACATGAATGCATTCGGCGCCCGCCTTGGGAACCGCGGCAGGGGCCAGGCCGTGGCCGGCATGGAACAGGTTGTGGCCGGGATAGACGCGGCACCAGGCCAGCGGGCGAGGGCAGCGGCTTCCCGCTTTTCCCCGCGCGCCGCCGGCGCGACTCAGCCCGGTTGGGCCGGGCTCCTGGTCCGGCCCCGTTCATGGTGCCGGGGCAGTCACGCGTAGCTGCCGGCCAGCGCCGACTGGGCGTTCTTCTCGCCCCGCAGTGCAGCCGCGCGCTCAACGTAGCCGCTCGCCCGCAGCGCCTCGAGCGGATCCTCGGCGAACCCCCGCGCCACCCGCCAGCCGCGCACCAGCGGGCGCACGTCGGTCCAGAAAGCATTCCGAAAGAGCTCTTCTGCTTCCACCAGCCGGCAGCTGTCCTGCAGCACGGCCAGTGCGTCCAGGTCGACCAGCGCCGCGCGCGCATAGAGCTCCTGCGCGGTCACGATGGTCTGCACGGCGGCCTCCATCTTGCCTTTCATGTTGTGGCTCTGATCGATCATGTACGCGATCTGCGCGTCCGGCTGCGCGAGGGTCTGGTGGAAGACCCGAAACACCTGATAGGGGTCGATCGAGCCCAGCGTGAGGTCGTCATCGGCATAGCGGCGATCGTTAAAGTGGAAGCCGCCCAGCATGCCCGCACGCAGCAGCCAGGCGACGATCTGCTCGACATTCTGGGCCTGATAGTGGTGCCCCATGTCCACCAGCACGCGCGCCTGCGGTCCGGCCTTGCGCGCCAGCTCGAGCGCCATGCCCCAGTCTGCGATATCGGTGTGGTAGAAGTACGGCTCAAAAGGCTTGTACTCGATCAGCAGCCGCTGCCCCGGGCCGAGCAAGGCATGCGCCTCGCTCAGCGCTGCCTCCAGCCAGTCGATGCGCCGGGCGATGCTCTGCGTACCCGGGTAGCTCGATCCGTCCGCGAGCCAAAGCGAAACATCGCGGCTGCCCAGCTGTTTGCCCATCTCGATCGATGCCAGCACGTGGTCGATGGCAAGACGGCGGATGGCAGGGTCCGGGTTGCAGAGTGACCCAAACTTGTACGCCTGGTCCTGGAAGAGGTTGGGGTTGATCGATCCGGCGCGAATCCCATGCGCTGCGACCAGCTTCCGGACGCGCGCATAGGATTCGGCCGAGGCGCCCCCTGGCAGGTCCCACAGCACGTGCAGCGCTACGCTCTGCACGCTGCCGGTGAGCCGCTTGACCTGGCCGGCGTCGGCAAATTTTTCTTCAAGCGTACTGGCTGCGGCGGCCTGGGAAAACTTGCCGAAGCGCGTGCCGGTGTTGGCAAATCCCCAGGAGGGCAACTCGATCGAAAAGGCATCCAGTGCGCCCCACACCCGCTCCCGATCCCTGGCTGAAACTTGGCCGTTGCCTTCCATCCTGCTCCTTCCGGTCTCTGCTCTTGTACTCTGACGATCTGGCTATTTCAATAGTTAATTTGTTTCGCAACGTCCGTCCACTCGTCTAGGATGTCTCTGCGCCCCGCCGTATAGACTTGTCTTCGAGGCTTCATGGGTCCTTCTCCGCTTATTGGCGTGATCTATCATTGGATCGGCGGCCTGGCCTCGGCCAGCAACTTCATCCCTTTCCGCCCGATCAAGCGCTGGTCGTTTGAGATTTACTGGATCGTGCAGGGGTTCGCCGCCTGGATTGTCGCACCGCTCTGCATGGCTCTGCTGCTGGTCCCGCACCTGTTTTCGATCCTCGGCAGCGCGCCGGTTGCGAGCCTCCACGGCGCGGTATTGTGGGGCGCGCTGTGGGGGGTGGGCGGCCTGACCTTCGGGCTCTCGGTCCGCTATCTCGGCATCGCCCTTGGCTACGCGATCGCGCTCGGGCTGTGTACGGCCTGCGGCACGCTGCTTCCGCCGCTCTTCCGCGGGCAGCTCGGCGCCATTGCCTCGAACAGCGGGGGGCGGACCATCCTGTGGGGCGTGGCGGTATGCATGCTCGCAATTGTGATCAACGGCGCCGCCGGGTACTACAAGGAGCGTGACACCTCGGCTGAAGACAAGGCGGCCTCGGGTGAGCGCGATTTTTCTTTTGCCAAGGGCATCGCGGTGGCGATCTTTGCCGGCATCATGAGCTCCTGCTTCGCCTACGGCCTGGATGCCGGCAAGCCCATCGCCGCGCTTGCAAAGTACCAGCTTGTGGCCGGCGGCCACGCCGACCTGTGGCAGAACCTGCCCGTTCTGGTCGTGGTGCTCTGGGGTGGCTTCGTGACCAATTTCCTGTGGTCGGCCTACCTGATTGTGAAGAATCGCTCGGCCGCGCAGTTCCTCGGTGCGCCGGGCAGCAATCCCCTCGGCACCTCTGCCACTACCGGCGCAACGCTGCTCTTTGATCCGCGGACTCTGCTCGATCGCCTCTCCGCTACGGCGCTCGTGCGCAATTATTCGCTGGCCTCGCTGGCCGGGGTAATCTGGTATTTCCAGTTCTTTTTTTACTCGATGGGCGATACGCGCATGGGGCGTTACGCTTTCTCTTCCTGGGCGCTGCACATGGCGAGCATTATCATCTTCGCCACGCTGTGGAGCCTGGTGCTGCGCGAGTGGCGCGGCACCAGCCCTCGCACCTATCTGCTGATGATCTTCGGGCTTGGACTGCTGATCCTGTCAACGCTGATCATCGGTTACGGCAACTATCTTTCTGCCGGGCCCGTCTGAAGCTTTTGGAGAGTTCCGCTTGCGCATCTCGCTCTTTGTCGCCTGCTACAACGACACGCTTTTTCCGGAAACCGGCATCGCGGTCACCGAACTGCTGGAGCGGTTAGGGCACACGGTCGCATTCCCCTCCGCGCAGACCTGCTGCGGGCAGATGCACTACAACACCGGCTACCATCGCGAGGCATTGCCGATCATTCGCCGGTTCGTTGAAATCTTTGGCGATGCAGAGGCGGTCTGCGTGCCCTCCGCCTCCTGTGTCGCGATGATGCGCGAACACTACGAGCTGGTCGCGCGCCGCTCCGGAGACCCGTCCTTCCTCTCTGACGTGGAGAGCCTGCTGCCCCGTATCTTCGAGTTTTCAGAGTTGCTCGTCGACAGGCTCGGCTTAGAAGATGTGGGCGCGGTCTTTCCGCATCGGGTCACCTATCATCCCTCCTGCCATTCGCTGCGCATGCTGCATGTGGAGGACAAGCCACTGCGACTGTTACGAGCTGTGCGTGGCCTTGAATACGTTCCTCTGGCAGGGGCCGAGCAGTGCTGCGGTTTTGGCGGTACCTTCGCGGTCAAGAACGCGGATGTTTCGGCCGCCATGTTGAGCGAAAAGACGACCTGCGTCCAACAAACCGATGCAGAGGTCTGCGCTGCGCTCGATAACTCCTGCCTGATGCAGATCTACGGCGGCCTGCATCGCGAGGGCTCGCCGGTGCGCACCATGCACCTGGCCGAGATACTGAACTCGCGCGAGTACTCGGCATGACGATCCGTATCGGCGAGACCGCGATCGCGCCTTCCTTCCCAGTCGCGGCCAAGCTCGCGCTCGGGGACGAACAGCTGCGTCGCAATGTGCGCTATGCCACGACTGTAATCCGCGCCAAGCGCGAGCGTGTGGTGGCTGAGTTGCCTGATTGGCAGGCTCTGCGCGATGCGGGCCATGCGATCAAGACGCACACGCTCTTGCACCTTGACACGTATCTGGAAGAGTTTGAACGCAACTGCACGGCGGCCGGTGGCGTGGTGCATTGGGCGCGCGACGCTGAGGAGGCCAATCGCATTGCCGTGGAGCTGGTGCAGCAGTATGCGCCGCCCGGAAGGCCGGAGGTGATCAAGGTCAAGACCATGACCTCGGACGAGGTCGGCATGAACCAGGCGTTTGCGCAGGCCGGGATCGTGCCGTGGGAGACCGATCTCGCCGACATGATCGTGCAGATGGGCCACGATCAGCCCTCACACATCGTTGTACCCGCGCTGCATAAAAATCGCCACCAGGTGCGGGAGATCTTCCTGCGCGAGATGGGCCTGGAGCAGCTAGGCGACCGGCCCGAGGATCTGACGGACGCAGCCCGCGCGTTTCTTCGCGAGAAGTTTCTGAGGATCAAAATCGGGGTAAGTGGCGCTAACTTCCTGGTCGCGGAGACCGGGGGCGTCTGCGTGGTCGAGTCAGAAGGCAACGGCCGCATGTGCCTGACCCTGCCCGACGTGCTCATCACCATCGCCGGCATCGAAAAAGTGATCCCGCGCTTCCGTGATCTTGAAGTCTTTTTGCAACTGCTGCCCCGCTCGGCAACCGGCGAGCGCATGAATCCATATAACTCGCTGTGGACCGGCACGCATCCCGGCGACGGTCCGCGGGCCTTCCACCTCATCCTGCTCGACAATGGGCGCACCGGGCTGCTGGCCGACGAGCGCGAGCGCGAGACGCTCGACTGCATCCGCTGCGGCGCCTGCCTCAATGCCTGCCCGGTCTATCGCGAGACCGGCGGCCACGCGTATGGCTCGATCTACTCCGGACCGATCGGCGCCATTCTGTCGCCGCAACTGCAGCAGCTCGAACACTCGCGCAGCCTGCCCTATGCAAGCTCACTTTGCGGGGCCTGTTACGAGGTTTGCCCGGTCAAGATCAATATTCCTGAAACGCTGATCCACCTGCGTGGGCGCATTGTGCGCGAGGACCAGTCCACGTTTCTTGGCACGATCGCCCCGGAAAACCTGGCCATGCAGGTTGCCGCAAATGTATTTCTGAGTGAGAAGCGCTACACGGCTGCGCAGCGGCTGGCGCGCACGGGGCAGTTTCTCTTCGAGCGGAAAGGGCAACTTGCGAACTTGCCCGGACTTGCCGGCGGCTGGACGAAGTTTCGCGACCTCAAGCCGATTCCGCGGCAGTCTTTTCGCGACTGGCTGCGCAAGCGCACGGTTGCAGGGCCTGGGCATGGGTGACGCACGGGCTGCGATTCTCGATACGATTCGCAAGCAGCTGGGACGCGCGGGCGGGGTGGATGCGAGGACGTCGCGGCGCACCTACGAAGCGATTCCACGCCTCTACAACCACCTGGGCGGACTTGATCCACAGGCGACCCTCTCGCTGCTGCTCGAGCGCCTCACAGATTATGACGCCGAAGTGATGCTGCTCGAGCAGGCGGACGTTGCGACAGCGGTCTGCGATGTGCTGCGCAGAAACGGCGAATCCGTGCTGCTCGTTTCCCCTGAAGTGCCCCGATCCTGGTACCCGCAGGACACCGAGATTCTTTGCGATGGTAGCGAAGACCAGACGCGCCTGCCGCTCGCCACACTGACGCGGGCGCAGGCCGTGCTTACAACGTGCGCCGGCGCAATCGCCGAGACCGGAACCATCCTGCTTGCCCACGGCAGCGAGCAGGGCCGGCGCGCCATCAGCCTGCTGCCCGACCACCACCTATGCGTCGTACGGCGCGACCAGGTTGTCGAGACCGTGAGCGAAGGCTGGGCGCTGCTTGCCGATGTCAAGAGCGCCGCGATCACCACCGTCTCCGGGCCCTCGGCAACGGCGGATATCGAGATGACCCGCATCCGTGGCGTGCATGGTCCGCGGCGTCTCACCGTGCTGCTGCTTGATCCCTCTCAGCAGGAGTGCTTAGAAGACCGCGCCCCGGGCCGCCTGCGCGATATACCATGAGGTCGTGCAACTTCCCGTCCAGCCGCCGGTTCTGCCCATGCTCGCCAAACGCCTCTCGGCGATACCGGAGGGCGATGCCTGGATCTTCGAACCCAAGTGGGACGGTTTTCGGGCGCTGATCTTTCGCAACCACGACGAGATCTTGATCCAGAGTCGCGACCAGAAATCGCTCAATCGCTACTTTCCGGAATTACTTGAGCCGCTGCGCGCAATGCTGCCGCAGCGTTGCGTCGTCGACGGCGAGATTGTCATTGCGCGCAATGGCCGTCTGGACTTTGATGCGCTCCAGTTGCGCGTCCACCCGGCCGCGTCGCGCGTGCTGCTTCTCTCCGAGCACACGCCTGCCTCGGTCGTCTTCTTTGACTTGCTTTGCGAAGCAGATCGCGACCTGCGCGAAGAACCATTTCGCGTGCGGCGCGCGCGGCTTGAAGCGGCACTCGCTCAGGCGTCCGCACCAATCCACCTTACGCCCGCGACGCGCGACGCTGAAATCGCCAAGGATTGGTTTCGCCGTTTTGAAGGTGCCGGCCTCGATGGCGTGATGGCCAAGCCGATCGAAGGCACCTATGAAGCGAACAAGCGCGCGACTTACAAGGTCAAACACGAGCGCGATTGCGATTGCGTGGTGGCCGGCTTCCGCTGGTACAAGAAAGGCGAGCGGACCGCGGTAGGCTCCTTGCTGCTGGGCCTGTTTGATGGGGCGGGCGCGCTCCAGCATGTTGGTGTCTGCTCAAGCTTTACATTTCAAAAGCGGCAGGAGCTGGTAGCGTTTCTCGCGCCGTATCGCGAGCATGCGCTTGTGGATCACCCCTGGGCGCACTGGGCCGAGACGCTACCGGCAGAAGAGCAGCGCATGCCGGGCGGCAAGAGCCGCTGGAACCAGGACAAGGATTTGTCCTGGGAGCCGCTGCGCGCGGAACTGGTCATCGAAGTCGCCTACGAACACATGCAGGGCGCGCGCTTCCGGCACATGGCTCATTTTCGTCGGTGGCGTGCAGAGAAACAGCCTGCTGACTGCACCTACGCCCAGCTCGAGGTCGTTGCTCCCCAGGAGTTGATGGCGATCTTTCCGGAGAATCGCTGACGTGCATTCTCAGCCCCCAATCGCAACTTGCCAGGCCGTATCCTCCTGGGCGTAGTCACGAACATGCTCGCTCGGTCTGATCCAGACGCAAGAGCAAGTGGCGGCCACTCCGCTTGAGGCGAGACACGAGGGCGCGGTTCGACCTGCATCGCAGCGTTACGCGATCAACAAAAGCTGCCGACGGAGAAACTCAGGCGGCCGGCCGCGTCGGATCGTCGTCGGGATCGGGGGTCTGCTGCGCGGGCCGCAGGGGTAGAGGAACATTGCGCAGATTCACGCGAACGCGCGTCCACACAGACGACCGACCGCGCATCCTGTCAATGAGCACATCCTCAGCACCCAGAAGCGATGCAGCCTCGGGATATTTTTGCTTCCATCGCTCCAGGCCTTCGAGAGCCGCTTGCTTGTCCGGGGAATGCGCGATGACCAGCAGCGGCATCTTCGATCGCGCCGTGCGCGCCGCCGATGCTTTCTTCGGCACCGGCGCGTCCCCGGGGTCCGGCTTCTTGCGCGCGCGCGAAGGCGCCACCCGCGGCGCTTCTCCCTCCATCTTGCGAAAGTGGGGCGGCCACGGCGCATCGCCGAGCCCCGAGGCTTCATCGCGCGCCGCAAGCTCCAGCAGCGCCTCGAGCGATCCCGCGGCAGCATCCATGCCGGCATGCGCGTCGCCTGATTCTTCAAAGCGCTGCGGCACGGTAAACACGGTAAAGTCGGCCGGCTCGCACAGAGCCACCTCATGCCAGTGCAAGGGCGTCGAGACACGCGCATCCGCCAGCGGCCGCACTGAATAGGCCGAGCAGGTCGTGCGGTCTTTGGCATTCTGGTTGTAGTCGAGGAACACGCCGTGGCGCTCCTCTTTCCACCATTTTGAACTGGCCAGCGCGGGCAGGCGGCGCTCCACCGCACGCGACAGCGCCAGGGCGGCGCGCCGCACTTCGCTGAACGACCACCTCGGCTCAATCCGCACATTCACATGCATGCCGCGCGAGCCGCTGGTCTTCGGCCAGCCGCAAAGTCCCACCTCCTCAAGCAACGCCTTTACTTCAAGGGCAACCAGGCGCACGTCCGTCCAACTGACGCCAGGGCCGGGGTCCAGGTCGATCCGCAGCTCGTCCGGGTGGTCGAGATCGCCCGAACGCACCGGGTGCGGGTGCAGCTCCATGCAGCCCAGGTTGACGATCCAGGCGAGCCCCGCCGCGTCGTCCACTACGACCTCTTCCGCAGTGCGACCGGATGGAAACGAAAGGGTGGCGGTGCGCAGCCAGGTGGGCCGCTCCGTGGGGGCACGCTTCTGATAGAACGGCTCGCCTTCGGCGCCATGGACAAAGCGCTTGAGCACGAAAGGGCGATCGCGAATCCCGGCCAGCGCACCCGGCGCGACGGATAAGTAGTAGCGAACAAGCTCCAACTTCGAGAGCTTTACGTCCTGCGAAAAATAAAGCTTCGCAGGATGCGTAATGCGTACCTCGCGCCCCTCAACCACGAGCACTTCCGCGTCGTCTTCTTTCTTCACCTCAGCAGGCTACACCCTTTCTACTGCGCCCCGCAGCCAGAAATCGCGCCTTCGCCGCGCGGCTGCTGGGGCTAGTAGCGCTTGAGCCGGGCCGCTGGCGCAGGACCTACTCGGCCGTTCAGCAGCCAATCCACGCTCTTGCTCACGTCCATGTCGCGCGCCTCCCCGGCGATGCGGGTAACAGCCTCGCCACGCTGGTCGAGAATGATCGTGCTCGGCACAATGTCGCCGAGACCGAAACGCGCCATGGTGTCGGTGTCCGCGCCCATCCATATCTTGAGGTGAATGCCTTGCTGCTCGAATAGAGGTGCGATCTTGCCTTGATCCTTCGCTGCGTCGATTGATACCGCGACAAACTCGACAGGCTTTCCCATGTAAGCTTCGCCGAGTCGTGAAATGCGCGGTAACTCGTCCCGGCAGGGCGCGCACCAGGTGGCCCAGAAGTTGAGCACGATTACTTTGCCGCGCAGGGTGGAGAGTTTTTGCGGGTGGCCGTGCGCGTCCTTGAGCGCGATGTCAGGCACGGCACGCGCGCCCGCGCTGCTGAGCGGCAGGAGCAGAAGCAAAGCGAGAAGACTGCTGCGATCCATTGATATCCCCACGCGGATGATGAGCCTTCCGAGTGTAGGCGAAGTGCGTGCGTCTCGGTTCCACCGCAGGGTGGAGACAAGAACCACTCTCCAGGCGCATGACGAAGCTTCAAGCGCCCTGCTACCTTCCTCGGGCAGTCGCATGATGTTTGCAGTTGCTTACAGCAAAACTATTTCCAGGTGTACGGCGGGAGAGAATCACGGATGCAGTCCATCTTTGCTCGACCCAAGCTTCACGTCTTTGTCGCACTTAGCTGCGTAGCCGTAGCACCACTCTGCCGGGCGCAGGGTTGCGTAGCCGCTCACTCCGCGCAGCCGATCATTGCCGGGCTTGATTCCGTGGATGAGCCACACTCCCGCAACCTGCTGCACGGACTTACCGTAACGACGGGCTTTCGCACCTATAACTCCTACAAGCACTACATAGGTACGGTGTATCAGCAGGAGCGCGCCATCCTGCATAACCAGGTGCAGAATCATGCCGACCTTTACGACCTGTCCCTGAGTTACCAAGCCTCGCCGCGCTGGAGCCTGCTTGCCGACCTGCCTGCATTGACCGCAACACGCCACCAGCAGGGAGGGATCAATACGTATCGCTCCGGTGGGATCGGCGATATGACCGTTGGCGCGCAGGCATGGCTCTTCCGTCCGCCGACTGAGAGCCACGGCAATCTTGCTCTCTCTACCTCGCTTAAGTTGCCTACCGGTATCAACGATGCGAAGGGAACCACGATCCTTTCCAATGCACAGACCCAGGTCCGACCCTTTGACGAGTCCATTCAGCCCGGCGATGGCACTTGGGGATTCTCACTGGCCACCGTTGCCTACCATCCACTGCCCGTTCACACCTATGGCTACTTCACCGGCTCGTGGCTTTTCAGCCCGCAGGACACTACGGGGGTAAAGACCTATCGCCCCGCACCGGGCGAGCAGGTCGTGTCGGCAACCGACCAATACCTTTGGCGCGGAGGGATATCGCATGCTGTGCCGAAGGTGCGCGGGCTTGCGCTCAGCGCGGGCGGGCGCATGGAGGGCGTTCCGGTGCGCGATGCATTCGGCAGCAGCAATGGCTTTCGGCGGCCCGGCTATGTCATCTCCATCGAACCGGCCCTGATGTATGCGCGCGGCCGCTACGAGCTGAATCTGAGCGGGCCCTGGGCCATGGAGCGGAACCGCAAGCGGAGCGTGACCGATATCGCCAACGGAACTCACGGCGACGCCGCCTTCTCGGATTACACGGTGATCGCCTCGCTTACACGCTCGTTCTAAGAGCGCCGGAGCCGCGCACGCGCTCCAAGGCCGAACGCATGGCTGGGTCCGGTGCGCCTGGTTGGAAGCGCAACTCTTAGGGATCTGCGGGCGCGCCGCAATCAGGATCTAGCGGCCGTCGCGTAGCCGCAGGGCCAACCGGTCCGGCAGCCCGGCGCGCAGGATGCTCTCCTGCGCCGCATGCAGGTCATACGGCACACGATAAAAAGTCAACAGGTGCTGCTCGGTGTCATAGACCGCAAAGGCAGCCCGCCAGTCCCCGTCGCGCGGCTGCCCTACCGAGCCGGGGTTGAGCATGTACCGCGCGCCACTCGAAAGGTGCATCCCCCACTGCTCGGCCTGGTTGCGCTTGAAGTAATCCGGGGTAAGCCGGTACCACTGCTCCCCATCGGTCGCAAAGCCGCCCTGCAAATGCGTGTGTCCGAAAAAATTAACCCGCGTAGCGCCTGCCACCAGCGAGTACTGGGCCTCCCGCGGAGACAGAACATACTCGTCCTCATCTCGCAGCGACCCGTGCGCACAACTGATCTCGCTTGTCGCCGGCGGCGCTACCGGCCCTGCGTCCCGGTGCCGCAGCCAGGCAAGGTGCTCGGCCGAGAGCACGCACTGGGTCCACCGGGCCGCGCGGCTGGCAACCGGATTGAACCCTTCTACGTCGGTCAGCCCGCAGCAGGCGCGGTCATGGTTGCCACGCACAAAGAGGCTGCCCAGCGCACGCGCGCGGTCAATCACCTCATTTGGGTGCGCGCCATAACCGACAACATCTCCGAGATTCCAAACGACGTCATGCTGCGGCGCCTGGTCGATGACGGCTTGGAGCGCGTGGAGGTTCGCGTGGATATCAGACAGGATCAGGGCGCGCATGACGGAAGCTCTACTCTATCGCCTTAGCCCGGGTATTCCAACCTGCAGAGTGCAGCGGGCGATCCCTTGCCGGGGGCCCTAGCCGCGTACCCAGTGACCTGGCAACGCCTCCTGCATCTGGCCGGGCCACGTCGCCCCCTGGTTGTCCTCTTTGCGGACCGTGGCCAGCGGCTTGTCGATTGCGGTCGACAGGGTCGGGATCGCGTCCAGAAGGCTGCGCGTATAAGCATGCAGCGGCGAGGAAAAAATACTCCGGGCCGGCCCTTGTTCGAGCAGCAGCCCAGCCCGCATCACGGCTACCTGATCGGCCACGCGCGCCACCACGGCCAGGTCGTGCGAGATGAAGAGCATGGCCAGTTTGTAGCGCTCGCGCAGGTCCTGCAACAGGTCGAGAATCTGCGCCTGTACGGTTACGTCGAGCGCCGTCGTCGGTTCGTCCGCGATCAGCAGCGCAGGCCGGTTGACGATCGCCATGGCGATCAGGATCCGCTGGCGCTGGCCGCCGGAGAACTGGTGCGGGTAGTCGCGAGCCCGGCGCACAGGGTCGGGGAGGGCAACCGCTTCCATCGCTTCAAGCGTGCTCGCCCGCACCTGCTTGCGGCTGCGGTGCGGATGGTGCGCGCGGAGCGCCTCGGCGATCTGTTCGCCGACCGGCATGACGGGGTTGAGCGAGGTCATCGGCTCCTGGAAGATCATGCCGATCGCCGAGCCGCGCAGGCGGCGCATCGGCTCCGCGGCCAGGGTCAGCAGATCGAGCGGGCGCCCGGTTCCGGGGTCGAAGAGAATCCTGCCGGCCACCTGCGTGGAAGGGTCGAGCAGGCGCACGACCGAAAGCGCCGTGACCGACTTGCCTGATCCCGACTCACCTACCAGGCCCAGACTTTCGCCCGCCGGGATCTGAAGGGAGAGCGCGTTCACCGCGGGTCGCGATGCAGAGCCAGGGGCGCCAAATCGAATCGTCAGATCCTCTATAGACAGCAGCGCCATATCTACGCAGTCTACGCGTCCGCGTCCACTCGCGAAAACCTCCACCTTTCGTTGGAGAGACAACAGCATACCCGCGAGCTATGCTTTGCCTGATCGAGACTTACAGTCCAAAGCGAGGTAAACCAAATATGGCGCACATCAAGTTGCATGATGAGCTACACGGGATTCGCAGCGCGATGGCCTTTCGGCCGGAGACCGCCAAGCCGTTGAACGAACTCGTCGAGATATTGCTGCACGGACCGCACAGCCTGTCGGCCGGTGAGCGCGAGTTGATCGCCACCTATGTTTCCTATCTCAATGATTGCCATTACTGCCAGACGATTCACGGCGCGATTGCCGCGGCAAGCCTGCAGGACAATGAAGACCTGGTCAAGCGCGTCAAGGCAGACTTTCAACACGCCGATATCTCGGACAAACTGAAGTCGCTGCTGGTGATCGCGAGCCAGGTGCAGAAGGGCGGCAAACATGTGACCGCAGCCGCGGTCGAGGCGGCGCGCAAACAGGGCGCAACCGACCTCGAGATACACGACACCGTGCTCATCGCCGCTGCATTCTGCATGTACAACCGCTACGTCGATGGATTGGCTACCTCGCAGCCGCACGACGAAAGCTTTTACCGGGAACGGGGCAAACAGGTGGCCAAAGAAGGCTATGTGAAGGTCAGCCAGCGGTATCTGGCGGCTGCTCGTGAAGCAAGCGAACCGGCAAGGCTGCCCGGTACTTTTTAAGTTCTTAGAATCAGAGACAAGTTGAGTTCACGGCTCGTCGCGGAAGATACCGATCTGCGGGCTGCCACCCTCTTTCAGCTTGGCGCGAAACATACCCGGCGTGTTAAAGCTCCAGGCGATCTCGCCGTCCGGAGCGAGGGCGATCACGCCGCCGTCGCCGCCGATCGCGACCAGGTCTTTCTGTATGACCTGGTCCACTGCTGCTTGCAGCGGCATTGCCTTGTATTGCACCAGGGCGCAGATGGTGCGCGCCACGGTCAGACGGATAAAGTATTCTCCGGTGCCGGTTGCCGAAACACCGCAGGACTGATTCGATGCGTAAGTTCCCGCGCCGATCACAGGCGTGTCGCCGACACGATTCCAGCGTTTGCCCGTCGTTCCACCAGTGGAGGTTCCGGCGGCAAGGTTGCCCTGCCGATCGAGCGCCACAACACCTACCGTTCCATACTTGTGCGCCGCGGGGAGTTCATAGTCTGCTACCGGCTTGGCGGGCGGGGATGGAGCACCTTCAGGCCGGGGCGGGATCGGGGCGCCGGCCTTCCTGAGCTCGTCGACCAATTGCTGCCAACGCCGCTCGGTAAAGAAGAAACTCTGCGGCACCTGCTCCAACTGCACACTCGCAGCAAACTCGTCCGCACCTTTGCCAATCAGCATCACGTGCGGAGACTTCTCCATCACCGCCCGGGCGAGCGAGATAGGATGCCGCGTGTGCTGCACATCGGCCACCGATCCGGCCTGCATAGTCGCGCCGTTCATGATGGCCGCGTCGAGCTGGTTGGTACCATCGGCGGCAAAGACCGCTCCGCGTCCGGCGTTGAACAAAGGATTGTCTTCAAGCAACTTGATCGCTGCCTCAACCGCATCGAGCGATGAGCCGCCCTTGTCGAGTATCGCGGCGGCGGCACCCAGAGCCTCGCGGATCCCAGCCCGGTACTTCGCCTCCGCTTCCGGCGTCATTGACGACCGCGCGATTACGCCTGCCCCGCCATGCAGAACCAGCGCCCACTGATGCGCGCCTGTGGGCGCACCTTGCGCACGTGCCAGCCCTGCGAGGGCGCAGGCGAAAGTTACAAGCAGGACCGACACGTTATGCGCGTATCTCATCATTACCTCTTACTTGCTGCGATAGACGATGCCGTTCTTCATGACAAAGCTCACGTGCTGAAGCACCGCAATGTTGGTCAGCGGGTCGCCCGGTACAGCAATCACATCAGCATAGAATCCAGGCTTTAGCTGGCCGATCTGGCTCTCCCATCCGAGCAGCTTTGCTCCGTGCAGCAAATCTGCTCGCAGCACATCGGGCGCAGCCATGCCGTACCTGACCATCAACTCCATCTCCACTGCCTGCGTTCCGTGCGGAAAAGGCCCCACGTCCGAGCCAACCGCCATCGGCACTCCCGCCGCCAGCTGCTTGCGAAACTCGGCTGCGTGCAGGGTCTGCAAGATCCGCTCGCGCGCAGCCATCGCGGGCGAAGCGGCATGGTCGATGAAATACTCGCTGATGGCAAAGGTGGGCACAGCGTAGATTTGCTTCTCCTGCATCAGGCGCATCGTCTCTGCGCCCAACTGGTACGCGTGGTCGATCGAAGCGACCCCGGCCTGCGCCGCAAACAGAGTGCCTGGATCGCAGGTAGCGTGCACGGCGACATGGGTTCCCATGCGCGCCGTCTCGGCCACGCCGGCGGCTAACTCCTCTTCCGTGTACTGGTAGGGCGTTCTCAGTCTGCCGGCCACCATCTGCTCCGCGCCAGTCTCGTACATCTTGATAAAGTCAGCGCCCTCTTTAGACTGTTGGCGAATTGTGGCGACGATCTCGGCCGTATTGTTGGCATACGTCGCGTTGGAAGAGATGTGCTCGGCAGGATTAAAACGGATCGCATCCTCGTGGCCGCCGACAATGCTGATCGCATTGCCGCTGACACGCATGCGCGGCCCAGGGATCAGGCCCGCATTGATCGCATCGCGCACCGCGGAATCGGCCGAGCCCGCACCCTCGGTGCCCATGTCACGCTCTGCCGTAAAGCCTGCCATCAGATCGTCCCGCGCGGCTAACTCGGCAAGGATGGTCCGCTCCGGCACCGACTCGCGCACTGTCTGCAGATCTTCGTCACCAGGGTGGAGGAACAGATGCACGTGCGCATCGATCAGCCCGGGCATCAGCGTCGCTTCACCTAGGTCGATCACGGACGCGCCGGCGGGGTGGCTCACGGAAGCGCCAGCCTCGACGATCTGCGAGCCGCGCACCAGCACCTCCCCGGGGGAGACGAGCGCGCCGCGTTCAGCATCGAGCATGTGTGCGGCATGCAAGACCGTGACGTCGGCCCGCTGGGCGAAACAGGCGCAGAACGGGCAGATACAAAGCGGGATCGCGAGCAGGGTCGCCAGACGCATGCGCCGTATCGTAGCACGCCCGCAGGCGGTCGGCCCCGGCACACAAGCCCCGGAGGGGCCGCCAAATTATCTCCTGTCGGTGCAAACAGGATTCGCCTCGGGAAGCCCTCGCGCAAAGCCGCCTCGCGCGCTTCCACTCTGGGGCAAATGAGGCCTTGCGCCGCGGCGACATATCCTGCGCAGATTCTTTCCCGGCCTCACCGCGGAGAGTTGTGCTAAGCTGCGAACATGCGGCGTATCTCTCCACGGCAGTCCTGTTGTTGTTGCGGATCGATGGTGCGCGCGCTCCTGCAACCACGCTGAGCTTCGAAAAGCCCGCTGGTTCGACCCACCCGGCAAAGCAGCGACGCTGCAATGTCT
>CAZZYH010000015.1:0-16533 GCA_964658225.1 Vulcanimicrobiota bacterium
TCGGGCGGGGTCAGCGCCGGATCGATGCCGCCCGGGGGAGCCGCGCCGGATTGATGCCGCAACGATGGCTGCTTTGCTGTTGAGGAGCCTGCTGTCTGCTGCCGACGCCGCCTTGGTGCTTGAGCGACGGTTCATTTTTGAAACAGGCGCGGAAGAAACGCGCATTTTTGAACGACGGTAACTATCCTTGAACGCGATCATGGTCGATCATGCACTAGAGTGAGTAAGACTCTCGCCGCTGGGCTCGATCCCTCTAAGGCGTCCGCTATGGGGAAGGGCAGTGCGCGGCTGTATCGACCCCGGGGGTCGAGAGCGGTTTGCTCCGAAGCTTTCAGTTGAGGTACGGGGTGACCAGACGGATCCTTCCTCGGTCGATCGGCCTGGCAGCCATGCTCTGCCTGGGATGGGTAGCGCTCTGGCTGCTGACGGCCCAGGCCCGCGGAGCGGCGATTCCGGCCGCCGCCGGGGCCGAGGGCCCGCAGCCCCACGCAGCCGGCCCCGGTCAGGCCGGGCTCCCAAAGCGTTCCGCCCCGCACCCGCTCACGCACATCGGCGATATCCGGCGACTGGCGCAGCAGCAGGCCGCGTCGAGGATCCCGGTCCAGTTGACCGGCGTGGTCACCGCCTTCTCCGGCTACAAGAACTCGTTCTTTCTCAAGGACCGGACGGCCGGCATCTCGGTGGACCGAACGGACAACGCCGCCGTGCAGGTGGGGGACCGCGTAAAGGTGTCCGGAAACAGCAGCGCGGGGCTCTTCGCGCCGCTGGTCGTCGCCTCCTCGGTGCGGGTGACCGGCCACCAAGGGGCGCCGCGCGCCCACCGGGTGGTGTATGGCGACCTGATCGGTGGCGCCCAGGACAGCCAGTGGATTGAAGTCGAGGGGGTAGTGCACTCGGCGCGGATGAGCAAGCTGTTCGGCCATGACACGCTGCTGCTCGGCGTCATGATGGGCGGCGGCGAGATCAACGCCTATTTCCAGGAGTATCCGGGGCTGGACTACGCAGGTCTGGTCGACACGAAGGTGCGCTTGCGGGGGGTCTGCTCGACCCACTTCAACGAGAAGAGGCAGTTTGTCGGGGTCGGCCTCTTTGTGCCGCAGCGCCGGGATATGGATGTGCTCGAGGCCGCGGACCGGCACCCATTTGACGCTGCTGCCATTCCCGTGAGCAGCATCTTCCAGTTTGGCGAGCGGCCGCACCGGGTCAAGGTGCAAGGCGTGGTCACCCTCCAGATCCCAGGCCACTTGCTCGTTCTGCAGGATGGGCAGGACGCCATCCGGATAGAGAGCAGCTCCGCGATCGTGGCCAAGCCCGGCCAGAGGGTCGAAGCACTGGGATTTCCGGTGATGGGCGAGTATGCGCCCATCCTTGCGGATGGGGAATTTCGCATCCTGGCGGCCCGCGCCCCGGTCGAGCCGGCGAAGGTCCGTGCCGGGCAGGTGCTGTCTCATCTGCAAGGCGGCTTCGACCAAGTGCCCTATGACGGCCAACTGGTGCAGCTGGCGGGAACCGTGGTCGAGAGCCATCTGCTGGGCCAGCAGCGCATCTGGACATTGCGCCAGGATGGCGAGGTGTTCGGAGCCTATCTCCCCGTACTCTCGCCGGACACGGAGTTGAAGCACACCGGCAGCGGAAGCGTGCTGCTGCTCACCGGCATCTGCGCCGTACAGGCGGATTCGGAACGCAACCCCGTCTCATTCAGCATCCTGATGCGCTCCTCCCGGGATGTGCAGGTGCTCCGACGGGAGCCGTTCTGGAGCTCGGCCGATACCCTGATGCTGCTGGCGGGGCTGCTTATGCTGATCGGGCTGGGCACGCTCTGGGTACTCGTGCTGCGGCACCGGGTGGAATACCAGACCCGGGTGATCCGGGAGAGCGAGGAACGCTACCGCTGCCTAGCCCAGCAGGATGTGCTGACCGGCCTGCCCAACCGACTGATGCTCGAAGAGCGGATTGCGCAATGCCTGGCTCGCACCAAGGCGACCGGCCGGCGCGCGGTGGTCTTTACCGTCGATATCGATCGCTTCAAGCATATCAACGACACCTACGGGCACCTGATCGCCGATGAATGCCTGAAGGCGGTGGCTTCCCGTCTCCGCAGCCGGATACGCAAGATGGACACGATCGCCCGGACGGGCGGCGAAGAGTTTCTGCTGGTGGTAGGCTGCCTGCCGGATGCCGAGAGCGCGCGCCGGGTAGCGGCAGCGATGCTTGCCCTGTTCGACGACCCGGTGACGGTGCCCGGCCAGGAGATCCCGATTACGGTCAGCATTGGCGGGGCCATCTATCCCGACGATGGCACCAGCAGCGAGATCCTGCAGAGACGCTCGGACCAGGCACTGTTTGAAGCCAAGAGAACCGGCCGCAACCGCGCCATCTTCGCCACCGAGGCCATCTCCGAGGCGAGCGAGATGGCCACGCTGATCGAGGTGGCTCTGCGCGAGGGTCTGCGGACCGACAAGTTCACGCTGCACTATCAGCCGCTCTACGACGGGGTGGGAGCGATCCGGCGTTTTGAAGCCCTCCTGCGGACCACTGACGAGCGGCTGCTGCAGGTCGGCCTGGCCAGGTTCATCCCGGTGGCCGAGGAGAGCGGGCTGATCGTGCCGGTAGGCCGCTGGGTGATCGAGCAGGCCTGCCGGCAGATGGCCCAGTGGCAATCCTCCGGCATGTATCCGTGCCAGGTAGCGGTGAACGTCTCCGGGCGGCAGCTGCTCCACAAGGGCTTTGCCGAAGAGGTGCTGCAGCTGCTCAGCCGCTACGGGCTTCGGCCGGAGATGCTGCAGCTGGAGCTGACAGAGACCACCGTGATGACCGAGCGCGCGCCGGTGGCCGAGGCAGGCATCGCGTTTGCAATCGACGATTTTGGGACCGGCTACTCCTCGCTCGCCCGTCTGCGCGAGCTACCCATCAAGACCCTCAAGATTGACCAATCGTTTGTGGAGAGCCTTGAGCAGGGCGCAGGGTCTCACAGTATCATTCGAGCCATCATCCAGATGGCCCGGAGCCTGAACGTGCAGGCGGTGGCCGAGGGCGTGGAGACCACGGAGCAGTTCACGCTGCTGCGGGAGATGGGTTGCGACCTCTTCCAGGGGTACCTGTTGGCGCGGCCTCTGGACGCCGCGCAGGCCATCCATGCCCTGGCCGCAAACCGCGCGGAAGTGATGGCGGATGCATCGCTCGGCTTTGACGAGGTCGTTGCTGCGCTTGAGTGGAGCGGTTCCCGGGCTGCGCGCTAGCCCGGAATCGCACCGCGCCGCGCACTGGAACCGCGGGCGGCCGGTTTGTGTCCGGATCGATCGAGCCCCGAAACAGATCCGCCGGGGGAGCCCGGCCGAAGCCCGGGCCGCTGAAGCCAGGGCCGGTGGAGCCCGCCATGGATGATTCCGCTGCCGCAAGGTTTTTCCAGAACATGCCGGGCCGGCTAACTGCCGGGTATGGGTCGTGGTGCAGGCCGCCCCATCGGTGCGGATGCGTACCGCCTTGCCGGTGCGAAGGTCTGAGAGCCGAGGCGTCCAGGCATGCGCTCCCGCAGCGCGGATAGAAGCCGGGTCGACAGGCGCTGTTGCAGGCAGCAAGTCGCTCTGCGCCGAAAAACCGCAGACAGGCGTGTGCCGGCTGATGGACGTCGCGATGCAGGAGCAGAACGCGGGCGCCCGTCTCAGCGCCCGAAAAAAGGGCAGTTGCCTCGCAAAACCTTCTTTTGCCGCCTGCCACTGTCTGCCGGCGGATTGACATAGCTCCGCGCCTCCGGAATGCTTGCTTTTGGTTCGGATGCGCCGTAGTCGCCACCGCGGATCGTCTCAGCTGGCTGGATTCCCGCGTCCGACGCCCAGCCCAGCCAAGGATCCTGCGCTCAAGCAGGCCGATGCGGCCTGCGTTGCCGGGCAAGCCGCGTTCGTGGGGAAGGCCCGGACGATCGGCGCAGGCCCATCTCGAAGAGGCAGCGAAACGAGCGCCCGGTGCAAAGCAGGGTACAGCTCCCCTGGGGCCCGGACACCTCGATCTATTTGTAGCCAACTCTGGCGACTTCGATCAGACAACGCCTTTGCCTGAGGATGGTCCGTGCACCTGCAAGGCCATGTCGATTGCCTGTGGGTTGGGCCGGATTGCCCGGGGGCGGACATCCTCTACCGGAACAACGGCGATGGGAGGTTCCCGACGTCGGCGAGACGTCGGGGCATGGGCGCCGCGGTCGAAGCTGTGGGCTGGGTGTTGCCGCTTCAGACTTCGGCAAAGACGGACGGCCCCATAACTTGTATGGGTCACGACGCGGCCCCGGCCACGCTCTGCCGCTTGGGACTGGGCACGGCAAACCGCGTCGATCTGCTCGCGATCCATGAGCGCCGCAGGCGGGTGAACCGGTTGAAGAATTTTGAAGTCTATCGGCTGTAGGTGACCGAGGAGGGTGGCGGGCGCTGCGGCCAGCAATCCCGGGCGGAAGTCCAAAGCCTGCCGGCAAATGTTGACGAGCCGCAGGGAAGGCTCGGCCGCGTCGATCTGGTCGGCGCGCGGGGAGATGGATCTTCGATCGGCAGGATGGCTCGCTTCTCGGGGATCTGGCCCCGCAGGCCGCGGGAGCCGTGTCATTGACAGCGGATAGAAAGCTTGACTATAAAGCCGTCGGGAAGGCCGACGCAAAAGCCGAGGGGCTGCGGTACGGAAACCTACGGCAACCACGTGAAGGGAAATCCGCTTGCGCAGGATACATTTGCTGCTTGTTTGTGTTCTTGCCGCTGTTTCGCTGCGCGCAACGGGCAACACCGAGAGCACAGCGATCACCATTGACGTGGACGGCGCCCATACGGGTGCCGCCATCTCGCCCCAGATGTTCGGCATCTTTTTTGAAGACATCAATTTCGGGGCCGACGGCGGTCTTTACCCGGAACTGGTGAAGAATCGCTCCTTCGAATTTCAGGAACCGCTGACGGGTTGGCACGTGGTGCTCGGGGTGAACAGCCAGGGGATCGAGTCTCCGAAAGGCGAGCTCACGGTGCAAACGGACAAGCCGCTCCATGCAGCCAACCCGCACTACCTGAGGGCGCGCGCCGACACACCGCAATTCGGTTTCTACAACACCGGCTTTCGCGGTATGGGCGTGCAGGATGGCGCCGAGTATCGCTTCTCGGCCTACGTGCGGAAGAGCGGCCAGGGGCCTGGCCCGGGAGCGGTGCGGGCTACCGTGACCGATGCGGCAGGCAACGAGATTGCCGGCGGACAACTCCATAATTTCGACCGCGAGTGGAGACGATACGAGACGACGATCCGCGCCAAAGCGACGGTGCAGAACGCGCAGTTGAATCTGTTCGTGGAGGGTACCGGGAGTCTGGATCTGGACATGATCTCGCTCTACCCGGTGGATACCTGGAAGCGTCGTCCGAATGGATTGCGCAAGGATCTGGTGCAGCTGCTCTATGACATGCATCCCGGTTTTGTGCGCTTTCCGGGTGGCTGCATCGTCGAAGGGCGGCAGCTGCTGACACGCTATCG
The DNA here is from genome assembly GCA_964658225.1 of Vulcanimicrobiota bacterium. GTDB lineage: Bacteria > Acidobacteriota > Terriglobia > Terriglobales > Acidobacteriaceae > EB88. The sequence goes on from CAZZYH010000015.1 coordinate 5,491, forward strand.
GTGGAAGACCACGGTCGGCGATATTGCCGAGCGGAAGACGATCATCAATCGGTGGAACGACGAGTTCGACCAGCGGCCGGCGCCGGATTATTTCCAGTCTTTCGGGCTGGGCTTCTATGAGTACTTTCAACTTGCCGAGGATATTGGCGCGCGTCCTTTGCCTCTTCTCAACTGCGGCATGGCGTGCGAGTTCAACTCCGGCGAGACAGCGGCTCTGGACCAACTGGACGAGTATGTGCAGGACGCGCTGGACCTGATCGACTTTGCCAACGGCCCCGTGTCTACCCCGTGGGGCAAGCTGCGCGCGCAGATGGGTCACCCGGCGCCCTTTCACCTGGAGATGCTGGGCGTCGGCAACGAACAGTGGGGCCCGAAGTACGTGGAACGCTACAAGGTGTTTGCGGCGGCGCTGAAGGCCAAGCATCCGGAGATCGAGCTGGTCGTCGCTGCCGGCCCCTCGCCCTCGGGAGCCACCTTTGACAGTATGTGGTCCACATGGCGGCAGCTCCACGCCGACATCGTCGACGAGCACTACTACATGAGCCCGCAATGGTTCCTGAGCAATACGCATCGCTACGACCGGTACGACCGCAATGGGCCGAAGGTATTTGCAGGAGAATATGCCGCCCAGTCCACCGGTGCGATCAGCTCGATGAACCGCAACAACTGGACCACCGCGCTTGCGGAGGCAGCCTTCATGACAGGGCTGGAGCGCAACGGCGACGTGGTCCGGATGGCTTCCTATGCGCCGCTGCTGGCGCATGCGGATGCGTGGCAGTGGAAGCCGGATGCGATCTGGTTTGATAATCTGCGCGCTTATGGCACGCCCAATTATTACGTGCAAAAGGTGTTCGCCAACAATACAGGCACGCGCATGGTGCCCGTCACGCCGCAGGCAGAGGGTAATCTCTATACCAGCGCGACCCTTGATGAGCGAAGCCACGAACTGATTGTGAAAGCGGTCAACGACAGTGCGGTCGATCGTTCCGCGAGGATCCACCTTCGCGGGATGCGGGCATCGGGGGCGGCAAGGGTAACGACGCTTGCGAGCGCGGACCCTGACGGGGAAAACAGTTTCGAACATCCCCTGGCGATAGCGCCTTCAGCATCCAGCCTCGAGGTGAGTTCCGGAGAGATCGCGGCGCACCTGCTTCCCTATTCGGTCACGGTGTATCGCGTGCCTGTTCGCTAGCGCTCGAAGATTTGGGGCCGCCCCGCGGTCTTCGGCGCACGGTCGAGGATCATGGCGGAGGAATGCCCCGCGAGCCCTATCGAGAGTAACCTTTGCCGCCGATTCCGTGTCGCGTTTGCGGCCTTCCGCGCTTTACTAGAGGCGAGCCCTTTGCCGGTCTGCAAACTCTCCTGAGCAAGTGGGTTGGAGCGTGGCAAGGAGCTGCATTGTGAGCCGTGACGCCGTTTTGCAACACGGGATCCACGCTCATGAGCGCGAAAGGAAATCTTCATGAACACAGTCATTCTCGTCCGCGTTGTGGCAGCGATCCTGTTTGTCGTTGTCCTGTCTGTCCTCGTCATGCGCCGCAAGAAGGCGGCCTAAGCCCTCTCCTCGCTCTGTTCGCCTAGAGTTTCGAGGGAAACGCTACCGAAGAACTTGTGGCTGAGCGTTCTTCTATCGGCGGCCGCGAAGGTATGCAGCTCACCCCTTCGCCACGAGCGTGCAGCCTGGCTCCCGTGCCTGAGGGCGTCTCCGCACCCCTCGATAGGCCAGGGCTGCACCGGCGTAGCCGGGCTCCGGGCACGCCCGGGTCTTGCGTGTGTCCGCACTGCCTCGATCGAGCCGGGCGGTCGCAGCACGTGGGGCAGATCGTTCTACACGCACCTGCTTGCTTGCGTTCGAAAGAGGATTGCCTGTCTGTTCGGGCTCCTCTAAGGTTGGACATCCAAAAAGAGGTCTTGGGCTCGGGGTGGGCTCCGATGATGCCACCCAAGGGAAAGACTATGCAGGGGAATCCTCCTTGATCTCTGTAGGCATGGTCGGCAAGGCGTCTCCGGAGCCTTGTTCCGCGGGCAGGTTCTCGCAGCCGGTCGATCGCCGTGAAGCCTCTTTGAAGGGCGCGCCTAGGCTCGCCGGCTTCGCGGCATGAAGTCGCGAAAAGAGTTCGTCCGGGTTAGGAACCAGAGCCGGGAGACCGTGGTCTGCTCCCGCGCCCTCGTAGCCGACACTACGCTGACCAGGCTCTTTGGGCTGCTCGGCAAGCCGCCGCTCCGACCCACAGAAGGCCTGCTCATTCGGCCCTCCTCGGGCGTACATACCTGGGGGATGACTTTTCCTATCGATGTTGTCGCACTGGACCGGGCGAACACCGTCCTGGGTGTCTGGCATGCCGTGGGGCCGTGGCGCGTCTGCGGGCTCAGTCTCAGGACGCGCAGCGTGCTCGAGTTGGGACCGGGAGCGATCGAACGCTCGAAGACCGTTGTCGGCGACACGCTGGATCTCAGGGCCGCCGAGCCTATGCCGCGACCTTGACCCGTAAGCAGCCTTAAAGCGCCTAGGTCTCCCGGCAAGGGTGCGCCGCCTCCTGCAACCGTTTCTCCCACACGTACGCCGACTCACAGCTGCACGCGTGGTCCTTCTTTCGAAAAAAGCGGCGTGGAGTAAGACCCGGCGTGCACTGGCGGGCCCAGTGGTAAGGGGCCCTGCTTGCGCCTTGCTGCTGAGCAATGAGTCACGTGCCTGGAGAAGTCAGGACGCTCCCAGAAAGGCTTGATCGGCACACTAATGCAAGATGAAGCCCTGTGCGCTGGTCGACACTTGCAGATTGTTCAAGAATCCATAGGGCATATCGGTGCTGTAGGTCATGACGACAGCGACTGTGATGGAGCTACCAACGGCATTGCTCCCCTGAGTCCAGGATGGCGTCACAACCGTATTGGCCGGCGCCCCCCACAAGAACGGCGCCACGATCGCCTGCAGGTCGGCCGCCGCGCACGGCGTCGTGCTTGTGGCGCCGTGCACGACAGCATAGCGAACTGCGGCTTTGCTCGCATACGTGGCATTGCAGTACGCAAATAGGACAATGGAAAAGCTCATCAGAGTGAAAGAGAGCAGAAAGTAAACAGGAAGAACAACAGCAATCTCGATGAGATAGCTGCCATCTTCGGCTGCAAGCAAGCCGGATCGTGACCGCAGACGCTGCGCAACGCTGGATGCAGTTGGCCATGAAATCATCAATGCACGCCTCTTCTCACTGCGGTGCTCAGGGTACGCGAAGCACCGATACTCCCTGAAGCGCAAAGCTGCCTGGGAGACCCGGATACCCGACAAGGGCCTGAATGCTGGCGCTGCTATTGACCTGCACGTACAAGAGTGGCGTAGGGTTGGTTGGACAGCTGGTCGTGGGGCTCACCTGGGCGCCTCCTGGCGTGCAGACATAAAAGTATGTCGCAGTCACGGTCATGCCGTTGATGGCTTGCGCGGCATTGGCAGCGGCTCCCGACATGTAGGCGCCGTTGAGTGCATTCGGCCCTGTCTCCGTGCTGGGATAGATCGTGCCGTACTCGGCAACGATACGTGCCGCATCGGTGACCAGCATCGCCCGCTGAATTGCAATGCCGAAATCGACGATGCCAAGAAATATGAAGATAACCAGCCCAGCCAGGAGACTGAATTCAACCAGGGCGGAACCCTCTTCTTGGTGCAGAGCACTCATTGAACCAGTGTCCCTCTCGGCCGAAACGGGTTGCCGCCGGGAAGCACGGAGTAGTTGGCGTTCCAACGAATGTTCGATGCATAAATGTACGTGTTGTCAGTAACAATGCCGCAGTAGTTCGGGCAATTCCAGTTAAGTGATTGGCCTAGACCAATACCCGTATTTGTCATATACCAGATGCCATCCCCGGTCAGGTTTGCGTATTGCACACCAAAGTCTCGCGGAAGAACAGGATTGAGGGGCACCCAGTTCCGGTCTCCGAAGACAAGGATGCCTGGAATCCCTCCTTGCGCGTCGGTAGTTGGTGCTGTAAGAGAGATGTTGGATGGCTGTGCGGTAGCAGGATTGTTTGTGATCAGGATTTTGCCATATCCGTATCCACCGCCCTTGGTAAAGAAGAGGGTGACACCGCCGGAGCTGGTCACTGTCGCGCCTTGCCAGGTGATGCCGCCGGTGATGATATACAGGCCCGGACTGAAGGTGACCGTGGCACTCAACGCGACTGCCGTGATCGTGATCCCCCCGCAGTATGTGCCCGGGTACAAGGTCACCGGCACCGTCGGCAGGGTGATCACCGTGGGAAGCGGGTGGCTGCCACAGGATGAAAAAGTGGGAGAGGTGATCCAGCCTAGAGGGTCTGCCAGCGAGGGAACGCTGTAGTAGGGCGGCGTCGTGCCCGGTGATACGCTGGAGTTACCTGCCGGGCCAGACACACGGATTGCTCGTGCGCGGGCGGTAGCAAAGTAGTCGTTATACAGCGATGCATTGACATAGATCGGGCATGTGGCGTAAGTGCCGGTACTGGCGCCGTTGTAGGTGTAGATAGGCGCGTAGTAGGTACCCATGAAGTACGCGCAGGGTGCTGCGTAAGCTACCGCTTGAGCCGATACCGTTGTGGCACCCGGCCTCAAAATACCCGCAAACCCAAAGGTAGCCGGCTGGCTCACGGTTGTCTGTACCGCGGAATAATCATTGGCCCAGTATCCCGCCGGGGCATTTACGGTTGTCACGGTCACACTGTTGACGCCTTGCGTAAAGCCGTTCTGGGTTGCATCCGCTGCTGCCGCCGTTTTTACCGCCGTCGGCAGCGGGGGGGTCCCGGCGGTGGTATAGGTGCGGTCAAACTCCTGCATGCCGCCGAGCGCCCCGGCGTCTGCGGCATTCTGCATCTGCAGCCGTTTCAGTTCGAGCAGTCCGATATCGAGGGCAAGCGCGCAGCAGCCGAGAAGGATCGTCAGCATCAAAACGAAGTTTACGATCACCTACCCGCCCCGCCTTCCGGTTGCACGCCCAAGCCTGCAAAGCCAAGGGGATCAGCCTGCGCGGACTTAGCAGAAAGGTAGCAGTGGCTTTTCAATCAGGTAAGAGCACGAAAGTACTTGGACGACCGACTGCAACTATTCCGTAGCCAGCGTCTCGAGCGCAGGCCGGCGCGGCACGCGGCAGACCGGGTGCCTGCGCTGCAGGGTGGCCAGGCAACTCGATCCTGGCGGGTTGCTCGGCATGTGCTCCGGAGATCGCCTCACCGGGTCCTTTACAGCCCGAAGGTTGCCCCCCCGTCAGCTCGGCTGCTAACCTTGAGCTTCACCCAGATAGACGCCTAAGAAGAGACATGAGCACAGAGAAGCAAAAGTACACCCGCAACAACCCTTATGCATCGCGCATGCTGGTCAACGTTCTGATGACAGACCGGGACTCGGAAAAGGAGACGCGCCACATCGAGCTCGAGCTGGAGCCGGGCATGACCTACACGCCCGGCGACGCGGTCGGCATCGTGCCTGAGAACCGTCCGTCGGAGGTAGCGGAGGTGCTCGCCGCCCTCAAGATGACCGGAACCGAGCGCGTGCTCGATCACTATAAGGTCGAGATCTCGCTTGAGGAAGCCCTGCGCACCCGCCTCAACCTGGGTAAGCTGACCCGCGGCTCGGTTACGCAATATTCCAAGCTCACCCAGGACCCGGAACTGCTGCGCATCAGCCTGCCCGAAAACCGCTCCAAGGCCGAGGAGTACGTGTACGGGCGCGAATTCATCGACCTGATCACCGAGTACCCGGGCGGCATCACGGACCCGCAGCAGTTGTTCACGGTGCTGGGCCGGCTCACCCCCCGCATGTACTCGATCGCGTCGTCTCAGGCGCTGGTCCAAAATGCGGTGCACACCATTGTGCGCGTCGTCCGCTACGTCTCGCACAAGCGCGAGCGGCAGGGTCTGGCCTCGGGCCACCTGGGCGAGCGGGCGCCGATCGGCTCGACGATGCCGATCTTTTTACATGCGAACAACAACTTTCGTCTCCCCGAGGATCCGACCACGCCGGTGATCATGGTCGGCCCCGGCACCGGCATCGCCCCTTTCCGGGCCTTTCTGCAGCATCGCAAGGCGTACGGGCACACGGGCGACAACTGGCTCTTCTTCGGCGAGCAGCGGCGCGCCTCCGACTATCTCTACCGCGAGGATCTGGAAGGCATGCACAAGGACGGCATCCTGACCCGGCTCGACACAGCATTCTCCCGCGATCAGAGTCACAAGATCTACGTGCAGGACCGTATGCAGGAAAACGCTGCCGAGCTCTACCACTGGCTCGAGCGTGGCGCCTACTTTTACGTGTGCGGCGATGCGACGCGCATGGCCAAGGATGTTGACACGGCGCTGAACGATGCGGTCGCCAAGGGCCGTCACTGCGCCCCTGAGGTGGCGGCTGAGTACATCGCGGCCATGAAGAAGGAAAAGCGCTACCAGCTGGACGTGTACTAGGGCCTCATCTTTTGGAGGGCTCCTCGCGCGGACGCAGCAAACGGCTGCGCGCCTGGCTGCTGCCCGCACCCGCGGGCAGCAGGTACCTCTTCCTGAGCGAAGGCCGACCTTCGCGCTCGAGCAACACGTGCAGGCGCCGAGATCCCCAGCGTTTTCGCTCGTCGGCTCCCTCGCGCAGCCGTTCCTGACCTGGATCGGATGCGTAGTCCTTCAGCGAGCGGCCTCGAGCGCCAGCCGCTGCTGCAGCAACTCCCGCAGCACCGCTTCTTCCCGGCGCAGGGCGCAGGCATGCTCCTCGATCTCTTCCTCGAGTTTTCGCTTTGCCTGCTGCGCCGTCATTCCGCCCAGATAGGCCTCGAGGACCGCCGGGTGCACATAGCACTTCCGGCACACCGAAGGCGTGTTGCCGAGTCGCTTGGCCACCGCAGCGATGGCCTGCACCACATTTTTCTTGGCCTGGGCGGCAGACTCGAAGGGATCAAACCCGCGCAGCAGATCGTAGGCCAGCACCGAACCGGCCCAGGTCCGAAAGTCTTTTGCCGTAAAGTGCTGCCCGGTGATCTCGCGCAGGTACGCATTCACATCCGCCGAGTCGATGGTGTGGGGCTCGCCGTCCGCGTCCAGATACTGGAAGAGCTCATAACCCGGCAGGTCGACGCAGCGCTTGATGATCGCCGCGAGCCGTCGATCCTGCAAATTGACCGTGTGATGCACGCGGCTCTTTCCCCGGAAGGTGAAGGTGATCTTGGATCCTTCGACCTCGACATGCTTGTTGCGCATCGTGGTCAGCCCGTAGGACTGGTTCTCCCGCGCATACTCTTGATTGCCAACGCGGATATGGGTCGCCTCCATCAGGCTCACGACCGTGGCCAGGATCTTCTGCAGGGGCAGGCCGGGCAGGGCAAGATCGTGCTGGATGCGCACGCGAATGACCGGCAACGCATCGGCGAAATGCATCATGCGCTCGTACTTGGTCTCGTCGCGTACTGCGCGCCAGCGAGGGTGATAGCGACTCTGCTTGCGCCCTTTCCCATCGCGTCCCGTCGCCTGCAGGTGTCCATTCGCAAGCGGGCAGATCCACACCTTCTGCCACGCCGGAGGAATGACCAGCGACCGGATCCGGGCCAGCGTCTTCGCATCGCGCACCGCTGCGCCGTCCGGTCCCGTGTACCGAAAGTGCGCACCATGCTTGCTGCGCGCAATGCCGGGACGCACATCGGTGATGTAGCGCAGGCCGGCCTCGCGCGCTGACTCCTCCGGATCCCTGCCGGGTTCCTCGGGCGCGCTCGGCCGCCGGTGCGCCCCGGTGCGCGCCGGCTTCTTGGGGACCTTCGCCATCCCCAGTTAGGATGCCGGGCCGCCCGACCGGCGTTCCCTCTTTGCCGTGCGGCAGTCACAACCCGGCGACGGCTGCGGGCCGGACGGTGAGCCGGGAGCGGCCACGCCCGGGCCGCCGCAACCGAGCTGCCAAGCCCGGGCTGCCGGGACTACAATGCGGACATGCCTGCTGTTACCGAAGCCCGCTTCGCCCGCCCCCTTGCCCAGGCCGATCCCGCCATCTTCGAGGCCATCGAAAACGAGACCCGCCGCCAGCACGAGGGCCTGGAGATGATTGCGTCCGAAAACTTCGTCAGCGAAGCTGTGCTCGAAGCCGCCGGCTCGGTATTCACCAACAAGTACGCCGAGGGCTATCCGGGGCGTCGCTACTACGGCGGCTGCGAGTACGCCGACGCCGTCGAGACCCTGGCGCGCGATCGCGCCAAGGCGCTCTTCGGCGCCGAGTACGCCAACGTGCAGCCCCACTCCGGCTCCCAGGCCAATGCCGCCGCCTACATGGCGGTGCTGCAGCCCGGAGAGACGATTCTCGGCCTCGACCTTGCCCACGGCGGCCATCTCACCCACGGCCACAAGCTCAACTTCTCCGGCAGGCTCTACCGAGTCGCCAGCTACGGCGTCCGCAAGGATACCGAGCAGATCGACTACGACGAGCTCGAGCAGATCGCCGAGCGGGAGCAGCCGAGACTGATCATCGGCGGCGGCAGCGCATACGCCCGCATCCTCGACTTTGCCCGCATGCGCGCAATCGCGGACAAGGTCGGCGCGCTTCTGCTGGTCGATATGGCCCACATCTCCGGGCTCGTCGCAGGCGGCGCTCATCCCTCGCCGGTGCCGCACGCCGACATCGTCACCACGACCACGCACAAGACGCTGCGTGGCCCCCGCTCCGGCCTGATCCTGGTAGGCGCACCCCCGCGCGACCCGAAGCTCTTCGCCAATCTCGACCGCAGCGTCTTTCCCGGCCAGCAGGGCGGCCCGCTCGTCCACATCATCGCGGCCAAGGCGGTCGCCTTCCAGGAAGCTCTGGAGCCCGGCTTCAAGACCTATGCCCGCCAGGTCGTCACAAACGCCCAGGCCCTCGCCGCCGCGCTCGCCGGCAAAGGCTACCGCATCGTCTCCGGCGGCACCGACACCCACCTGCTGCTGGTCGACGTCTTCGAGAAAGGCATGCTCGGCTCGGAAGCTGAATGGGCCCTCGGCCAAGCCGGCATCACCGTCAACAAGAACGCGATTCCCTATGACACCAACCCGCCTCTCAAGCCTTCGGGGATTCGCATCGGCACCCCGGCGCTCACGACCCGCGGCATGGGCGAGCCCGAGATGCGCCAGGTCGCCGGCTGGATCACCCGCGCGCTCGAGCAGCGCAACGACCCCGCGGCGCTCACCCGCATCCGCGCCGAAGTCTTCGAACTGGCGGAGCGTTTCCCCCTCTACGGCTGGCGCCGGGAGGCAAGCCTCGTCTCCTGAGGCGTAGCAGCATCGCTTTGCCGGCGCAATCCGGAGCCCCTCAAGAAAAGAGGGCCGGCCAAAAGATCTTTGGCCGGCCCAGGTCGGGGACATCGATACGCTAATGGATGGCTAACTGATCGTTGTAGGGAACAGCGATGTTGGCTAGGGCGGCCGCAGGAGCGTTTGCAAATCCCGCGGCCGTGAACGGAACCACAACGAGCGCCCGGTTATACAGATCACCAGCCACTACATATTTGTTGTCCAGCGTGATGTTGAGCGTGCTCACGAAACCGAGCGTGTGGGAGGCGCCCCCCGCTGTGTAGGTCGGGGCATAGACCCCGCCAACGACAGCAAGATTGCCCGTGTCGACTCCGCTCACCAGCACCATCCCGGTAGCCGTGCCCACGGCGGCCATTTTCCCATTGGGAGTAATCGATACCGCATAGGGAGTAGCCCCGAGTGGAACCGTTGCGCCCACAACCGGCTTTCCCGGTAACCCCGTGAGCATTTCAATGGTGCCGGAGGCCGGGTTGACCACGACGGCGCGCGAGGAGTCGATCGGACTGCTCGACATTCCGTCGCGCCCGTCTTCACTGTCATAGCTGCCAAGGGCGGGAAGGTCCGCGGTCTCGGTGAAACTGTGGGATACGGTACCGGCGATCGATCCGGGCTTGGGAGTCATGGAAGCGATGGCATAGACGGTCAATCCGCTGCCGCCTCTCGCCAGCAGGACCTTGCCGTCGGCGGAGATCACCAGCCCGTCGCGCTTGCTGGGTACAGGGATGGTCTGGGCAGCCACGGGTTTACCGGAGAGAATGCCGGAAACCAGCAGATTCAGCCTGGGGTCGTCGCCTGAAACTACGGCCTCATCTCCATTCGGGAGAATGGCAACCGAGTCTCCGTCGCCGCCGTAGGCGCCAATGTTCACCGTTGTGGTCGATGCTTTCGTGGTGCCGGTCTGGGTTCCCGAGAAGAAGCGGACCGTGTTGCCCCCATCCACCATGATGCCCTGGGAGCCGTCAGGAGTAAGTGCAAGCCCATCCAGATCGGACGCAGACGTGTAGTCCAGGTAGGAGACAGAAGGGTTTGCGAGCAGGTTGCCGCTCTTGTCATAGAGCTGGATCACCTGGATCCCGTCGGCGCCGTCGCCCATCGTCTGTCCATCGTCGGCAAGCAGCACCACGCCCAGATTTGAGACGGAGGTGGTGGTGCCTGTACCCGGTTCGTAGAGCAGGTAACTGCCCGGGGCGAGCAGCCCGGGGAGAGTGAGCGAGGCGATGTTCTCGACAATCGTACCGTTCGCTCCGACGACAAAGGTCGCGACGTTGGTCCAGGTTGTGCCGCTGAGCACTGCCAGGTCGAATGTGGTGCCGCTGGTGAAACTCGTCGAGACCGACCCGGCCACACCCACGGCGGCCTGGTAGGCGGTAACGCTACCGGGATTGTTGGTGATCAGGAAGGAAGCGACGAACGTGTCGGAGGGCTGGGGCAGAGGCTTGGGCAAGCTGGCCTCCGGGATCGCTGCGATGGTCACGATCGTCGGCACAGAGACAGCATCTGCGGCGAAGTGTTAGGTAAGCGAGGTGCTGCTGTTTGCTTGCAGCGTCGCGGTGCTTGGTTTGCCAGGGGTGAGCGAGACGGTGGTTCCCGTGGAGGGCGTCGCGCTCGTGATGTTCGAGTAGCCCGACTCGCCCCCGGGGCCGACTGCGGTCACCGCAAAGTAATCGGTCACCCCGTCGGTAAGTCCGGTGACCGTCGCGGTCGTTCCGCTGATGCCCTTAATCTTGGTTGCGGCGTTGCTGGTCGCTTCAGCAGCCGCGGTTGCATAGGAGATCG
>CAZZYH010000015.1:16543-17269 GCA_964658225.1 Vulcanimicrobiota bacterium
GATGCGCCATTTGAGCCTGTCCAAGAAAGAGCGACCTGGGTATCGCCCGGCGTGCTTGTCAGCCCCGTGGGCGCCGGCGGAGCCGCGTTGTTCCCCGACGCGACCGGTGTCGCCGAGACCACCGCTGAGGGTTCCGATTCGCCGCTTGTACTCTGCGCGGTGATCACGAAGTAATAGGTCGTGCCATTGGTCAGACCGGTCTTGGTGAAGGAGTTGCCCTTCACATTCAAGGAGTCTCCGTAGCTGGTTGGCGTTTTTCCGTTCGTGGTCGTCGCGTAGTAAACGTCATAGCTGCTTGCGCCTGCTACCGACGTCCAGGTCAAGGACACCTGGCCATTTCCCGCGCTGGCCGAAACACCTGTCGGCCCCGGCTGAAAGTCTGGATATCCTGTGCAGCCCGCCAGAATGGCCAGCATGCTCATCAAACAGAGAGAGAAGAGGCGCTTCATCGCAGAGGTACTCCTTGGAATTGGGGTTAAGAAACGCAGTGGATGACGAACCCGGCATGGAAGCGAAGGGATGGCGGTCCGAAGTGCGTATGCGTGGCGGCTTTTTTTGGGGCGAAGCGAAGGCTGGGAGGGGGTGCGAGCAGGGACCTTCTTGCCGCGCACCATAGTACACACAACTTGTGAGGAAAGAGACCTTTTCAAGGACTTTTTACACTGTCCTTCAGGCCACTTGTTGCCCGGATCATCATCACTCAAGGCGGGCATGCGGTGCGACGGG
>CAZZYH010000015.1:17279-38534 GCA_964658225.1 Vulcanimicrobiota bacterium
CCCCATCACTCGCCGGGCCGGCTTACCCCAGCGTGACCAGCTTTGGCCGCGGCGTCGACACCCCGGCGCGCGGCGCCCACACCCGCTCCACCAGCTCCGGCATCGGCTTGGCCACAAACAACTTGTGCGCCTGCCGCGCAATCCATCGCGCGCTCGTCTTCGCCTTCTTCTTGCGCGCACTGTCGGTCGAAATACCGGTTCCCGCATACATCTGCCGGTACAGCTTCGACAACAGCATGAAGGCCACGCGCGACTTCAAATTCGGCGTGCAGGCAGAGCGCTGCCAGATCGGCCCCCACTCGTAGAAGCGGTCCCAAACCCCTTGCGTCCGCGCCTTGATATCTTCCGCCGTCATGATCGGGTGCGGGGTGAACATCTTGGGCCGGTCGGCGATCGGGATCAGCCAGTACCGGGTGATCGGGATCCCGTTGACCAGCGTCGGATGCTCGGCCTGCTCCTTCTCCCACTTGATAAAGTCGACCGTGCCGGGAAACGGCGTCATCATGACAAACTGTGCAAAGGTCACATCCGCCTTCAGCGCCAGTTCGACGGTGGCGCCGAAGGTGCTCGGCTTGTCCGTCGGCAGCCCGAAGATGAACGAGCCCAGCACGTGCACGCCGTGCCTCTTGAATGTCTGGAGCTGCTCGATGAGCCGGTCGCCCGAGTAGTTGAAGTCCTTGAAGACCGCCTTCAGTCCCTCCGGCGTCACCGCCTCGACCCCGACCAGCGCGCCCTTGATGTTGGCTTTCTTCATCGCGTCGAGGAACTCGGTGTCTTCGGCCGACTCCATCGTGATCTGCGTGAAGAAGACCATGTCTTTCGGCAGCCTGGCCATCTCGGCCATCAGCAGGAAGCGCTCTTCGCGTACCGCGGTCAACGCCGCAACCTTCTCCGCATTTCCCTGTTCCCGGGCCAGCCGCAGATCGGTCTTGGTCACCGGGTAGAAATTGTCATCGGCCAGCGCGATGAACCGGAAGCCCTTGCGTCGCAGGTCGACGATCTCGTCGATCACCCGCTCGAAGGATCGCTGCCGCGGCTTCTGCCCATCGGTCCGCCAGACCGAGCAAAACGAGCAGTGCTTGGGACATCCGCGGATCGTCTGCACCGAAGCCCACATGTACTTCGAGGCGTCCATCAGGTCCCAGCGCGCCGCGAGGAACTGGTCGCCCTCGAGCTTGCCGCCCCCGTACAGGCGCCCCGGGGTGCCCGCCAGGCAGTCGTTCACCACCTGGGCCCACACCACGTCGCCATCCCCGGTCACCACGCAATGGGCCTGGCCCAGCTCGAACGACTCCTCCGGGAACAAGGTCGCGTGGATGCCGCCGTAGACTACCCACGCCCCGCGCGCCCGCGCAATCCGCCCGACTTCATAGCCGCGCAGCGCATTGCCGGTGTGGACGCTGATCCCGACCACGTCTCCGGCGGCAATCGTCAAGGGGTCAAGCTGCTCGATCGACTCATCGACCAGGATCGGGTCGCCGGCCGAGGCGGGTGTGGCAGCGGCCAGCACAAACAACCAGCGAGGGGTAATGACAGCGGTGCCGAAGGCGTTGTCGCTGGGATTGACCAGGTGCACACTCATCGAGCTTGCCTTATGGTGCGGAAGTTTCCTCGCGAAGACGAAGATCGTCGGCGCGAGGAGCCGTGCACCCGTCGCAGGATCGATTCCAGACGCAAGGAAGGGAGTCTCCGGCAAGGCCTTCCGATCATACAGTTCGAATCGATATTCGGGGGGAAACGTTTCTTTGTTTACCCTGTCAACGAGCCAGGCCCCCGGTGGGAGAGGCGGGCGTCCCCAACGCGGCGCCCGCGTAGCCGCCCGCCGCCCCGGCCCAGAACAGGGCCTCCCGCGGTACCATGGGAGGTGCGAGCAGCTGGGCGGCCGCCGCCTGTCGCATGCGTGAGCGTGCGACACGGGGGAGGAAAGTCCGAACTCCATAGGGCAGTGTGCCGGATAACGTCCGGGATCGCGGCGTGAAGGCCGCGAGACGGCCAGTGCCACAGAGACGATACCGCCAAGCACCGAGGCCGCAAGGCCGAGGTGACGGTAAGGGTGAAAAGGTGCGGTAAGAGCGCACCGCTTCGCTGGTAACAGCGGGGGCATGGTAAACCCCACACGGAGCAAGACCAAATAGGAAGGAAACAGCGGCCAGGTCCAGGGAGCCGCTGTGCGTGCCGGCCCGGTGCGCCAACGTGGACCCCGCTCTCGCCCGCTAAGGGCGCGTGCGGCGGAAACCTTCGGGTAGGTTGCTGGAGCGGCCCGGTAACGGGTCGCCTAGAGGAATGGTCGCCGCGGATGCAAATCCAGACAAAATTCGGCTTATAGGCTGCTCGCACAGACCTCGGTTCGAACGCCTCCCCGGGCTGCGCGCGGGCGGGAGCAGCCGCCTGCGGGCAGTTCGGCTGCCCTGTGCAAACGGGGCCAGAACGCCAGGCCAGGCGGCTCTATCCAAGCATCGCCGACTCGAAGTATGCTGGTCGCAATCGAGCCTCCCCCCCGGGCCAGGACTCGCTCAGCAGTGGACCGCCCTGCTCTGTGGCCTGCTCAAAGCAGCCGGCCTGGCGGGCATCGAGGAGTGTGCGCCATCGGCAAGGACCGGGCACCCGGCCAAGAGCGACGTCCCAGGCTCCCCGCCTCTCCCCGCTGCCTGCCGGCTCTGGAGCGCGGCGACGGCCGGAGGACTGCGCACAGGCTCGGCCAGGCGGCCACCCATTTGGGTCGCGGGCTGGCTGCTTTCGGGCTGTTGCTGGCGGCTGCGGGTGCGAGCGCCCAGCAGCAGTTGGACGCCCCGCCCGATGCGCGATCGAGCCCCCTGATCCAGCCCGCTGACGTGGTGCAGACCCAGTGTCCCGAGCCGCTCGCCCATGTGCCTGCCGGGAGCTCGGTGGGGAGCGGGGACTGGGTGGAGCTGCAGCGGAGCGCCTGCCGGGGGAGCTGCCCGGCCTACACCGTGCGCCTCTATGGCAGCGGGGCTGTCGAGTGGCATGGCGAGAGCCACGTGGCGGTTCCCGGGGACGCAAGCGCGCAGCTAGACCCGGGGTCGGCCGCCAACCTGATCCAGCAACTGCGGGACCATGGCTTCAACTCGCTCTGCGGCGACTACAAACGGCCTGTGACCGATATGCCGACCTACCGCACGGCGGTCAGCATTGCCGGAAGTGTTTTCCGGGTGAGCGACTATGCTCTCAGCGCGCCGGCCTGGCTGCGCGACTTCGACGAGCGTATCGACGCAACGGCGGACACCCATCGCTGGCGCCATGGCGACCCATCGAGGGAGCTCTTCGGCGGGGGAAACCTTGGCGGCGATGCGCGCCTGCCGAAGCCGGGGCGCACCCGCCTGATGCGGGCCGCGGCCACGCCGGGCGGCGCGGTGCAGTTGCTGCTGGCGCAGAAGGTGGCCATCGAGGCGGAAGATGCGAGCGGTTGGACCGCGCTGATGTATGCCGCCGGCGCCGGATCGCTCGACCAGGTGCGCCAGCTGCTGGCCGCCGGGGCCAACGCGGCGCATCTTTCGCGTGCCGGGGAGACGCTGCTCTTTGCCGCGGCGGGGAGCACCGAGCAGCCGGTCGCCAAGCTCCTGCTGCTGCAGAGAAGCGGCGCCAATGTCGCCGCGGTGTCCAGCGACGGCAACACGGTGCTCGCGATAGCGGTGGACCGGTACTGGCAGCCGGAGATCCTGAAGACGTTGCTGGCCATGGGCGCCAACCCGCGGATCCGGAACAGCCAGGGCAGAACGGCGCTCGATGCCCTCGAGCAGGCCCGCCAGAAGACAGACGTGCCGGAGGCATACGCGGCTGCGCGGGCCATGCTGCTGCAGACGCGATGAAGCGAGGCGCGCCGGGGTGTCCTGCCCTAGAAAGGCTTCTTGTGGGGGGTCGCCGGCTGCGCCGCCGTTCCGCCATCGCGCTTGAGAGAAGCAGCACGATGCCCTGCCCTTGCGCGCTTAGAGTCCGGCTGCCGCGTCCAGAATAAAGGACGCTACCTCATCCGGGTGGGCGGTGATGACCATGTGGCTGCCGGCGATCTCCCGGGTGGTGGCGCGGATCCGCTCGGCGAGCATGTACTGGGTCTTGGGGCTGAAGATACGGTCCTCTGTCGTGATGAGGTAGGCGCTGGGCTTGGTCTTCCAGGCCGGCGCCGACACGCTCGAGAGAAAGAGCTTGTGAGCGTAGGGCTTCTGCATGGCCACGGCCAGCTGGACCTGGCCGGGATGCAGATCGTGCGCGATGGCGTCGGCGAAGACCGCGGGGGTGGCCCAGATGAAGCCGTGCTGGTCCGGGCTCAGCTCGACCCGGGCGGCGGGCGGGTTGAGCATCAGCAGAGACCCGAACGGCTCGCCGCTCTCGGGCGCAAGGGCGGTCAGGTAGACCAGCTTCTTAACCTTCTCGTGGCCGCCGACCGCGGAGATGACCGCTCCTCCGTAGGAGTGCGCGACCAGCAGCAGCGGGCCGACCACGTGGTCGAGCAGACGTTCGACGGCGGCAACATCGCCGTCAAAGGACGTAAGCGGCATCTGTGCGGCGTACACCGGGTGCCCGGCCCGGGCGAGCGCGGCGATCACGCCGCGCCAGGTAGACCCATCGGACCACACGCCGTGAACCAGGATGATGTTGACTCTCTTTGGCGCGGCTTGCTGCTCTGTCACCTGTTTCTCCTTCAAACTGTTCTGCGAATCTGTTGCTGCGGTACCGCTGCGTTACAGAGGATCTGTGGATCGATGAATCTATGGATCTGTGGATCTGTGCTGGTGGAACTCTTCAGGCAAGGGCCAGTCCCGGGACCGGTCTCGCGTCCGCCGCCGGCCGCTCGCCTTCTGCAAGGGAGAAGGCTTCGGCGACCAGGCTGTAGGACCGCAGCCGGGCGGATGGACTATGGGTGATGGTCACCACCACTACCTCTTCGATGCCGAGTCCGGCGGCCATCGCGGTGAGCTCGCCATGCACTTTGACGGGATCGCCAACGACTGTGCGTGGCCACTCGCCTTCTTCGTCCCGAGCGGCGGCAAACGGGTTGCGATCGAGCCGGGCGAGCTCGCGCAACGCCTCGTCCGGCGGAGCCACGGGGCTGCGGTCGCCCAGGCGGATGCGGCGCTGCAGCAGCCGCAGGCTGGCATGCAGGTACTCGGCCTCCTCGGTCGTGGGTGCGCAGATGACGCCGACTGCCGCCATCGCCTCCGGGCGCCGGCGGTGGCGGCTGGGGACAAAAGCGTGCCGGTATGCCTCGATCGCCTGGCGCGTAGGCAGCGGGCTAAAGAAGTGCGCGAAAGCGTAGGGCAGGCCGAGCTGGGCGGCGGCGTGGCTGCTCCAGAGGCTTGAGCCGAGCAGCCACACATCCGGGCTGCCGGGCATGGCAGGCGAGACGGCGACGCGGGCGAAAGGGTGCCCGGGGGCCAGCGTGCCATCGAGAAAGCCCAGCAGCTCGGGAAGCTGTTCGCCAAAGTCGTCGAGCCAGGAACTGGCCCCGGCCGGCGGGGAACCGGCGCCTGAAGGCGCGCCGGGGCGGTCGCGGCGCAGGGCCTGCGACTCGACCGGTCCTCCCCCCGGGGCCCGGCCCACGCCCAGGTCGATGCGGTCCGGGTAAAGCGCGTGCAGGGTGCGGAAGCATTCGGCCACCTTGAGTGGGCTGTAGTGGGGCAGCATGATGCCGCCGGAGCCGATGCGGATCGTCCGGGTCTCGGCGCCGATGCGGGCCAGCATAACCTCGGGCGCGGTGCAGGCGAGCGAATCCATGGCGTGATGCTCGGACATCCAGAAGCGGCGGTAGCCGAGCTGCTCGGCGTGGCGGGCGAGCTCGATGGCGTTCTGGAGCGCCTGCGCCGGGCTGGATCCCTCGGCCACCGGCGCCTGGTCGAGCACCGAGAGGCGGAGAGTGGGGGAGGCGGGCTTGGGCATGGCAGGGAACCTCTTTCCTCTTTGGATGTGGTCGGGGCCAGGCAGGAAGCAGGAATGCGCGCGCGGCTTTTCCGCAGGCGACCGGTTCGCCTAGCGGCAAGCGAACTCGCCCTGTCGCCCGCGAACAGGTCTGGCCGGAACCCGCTCAGCAAGACGTGCGTGCCCGCTCGCGGGCCCTTCGCGAAGGGGGCGTGAGCGGCGAGGGGAGGGGCCGGGCAAGCGGGGAGAATCTAAAGTCACCTGCGCCCCGAAAAGGTTTGCTTTTCGAAAAGTGCTGCCGTAGAGTCTCCACCAAGCGCGTTACCTTCGATTTCCCAAAATGGACAGAAGGAGCATGCAGCGCATACGCGACGCACAGCTCCGCGGACCCTGGCTCACCACCGCGCAGGTGGCCTACCTGGTACTTTCTTCCCCGGCGATCGGCGAGTTCTTCCTGGAGCCGGTAGGCGAAGTTGCTGGAGCCGGCAGGCCAAGCATGTCTCAGGGAAGTCTCGCTTCCGATGTCTCTCCAGCTTTCTAGCATGCAACTGGTGTTGCAACCGGTGTGAGGTACGGCCATGTCCTACTCGCAGGAAGCGATTGAAAGTACGAGTCCAGCCGCGCAGCCGAGCATTCTGCTGGTGGACGACAGCGAATCGGTGCGCAGCTCGCTCGGCATGGTTCTGCAGCATAACGGCTTCGCTGTCGTCGAAGCGTCCAATGTCCGGGAGGCGCTGCAGTTGATCGCCTCGCGCAGCTTTGACGTGCTGCTGAGCGATCTGCACATGCCGCATGCGGGAGACGGTCTGACGGTGGTGAGCGCGATGCGCCACTCCAATCCCGACGCGGTCACGTTGATCTTCAGCGGGTACCCGGGGATGCGCGAGGCAGCCAGCGCCATTCTGCTGCAGGCAGACGAGGTGATGGTGAAACCGCTGGCCGTCAACCGCCTGGTTGAAACCATCCGGGAGCGCATGCGCCTGGGCAAGCCGCCGGCGCGTACGGTTGAGAGCATGGCGGCCATCCTCGAGCACGAGGCGGCCGCCATCACCGCAGACTGGCTCAAGCGGGTAGCGCGCGAGCCGGCCCTGCACGCGGTGCGACTCGACGACGGAGAGCGAAGCGCGCATCTGCCGCAGCTCATCAAGGACATCGTTGCGCGCCTGCAGGACCCGACCGCGCTCGGCACCCATACCCGGAGCTCTCCGTCTGCGGCCGCCCACGGGTACCGGCGCCGGCAGCAGGGATACAGCCCCAGCATGATCGTAGAGGAGTCGCGGATGCTGCAGGTCAGCCTCTTCCAGGCGCTGGAAAACAACATGCACACGATGGATTTCAGCATGGTGCTGCCGGGCGTGATGGCCATCGCCGACGAAGTGGACGCGCAGCTGGCCCAGTCGCTCGAAAGCTATATCGAGCAGACGCGGATCGGGGTAGCGTGCTGAGAGCTGGTGGGGCGCGGGAAGAGCGCCGCGCCCGAGTCTTGGAATGGTACACCGAGGCGCGCGAGTCTGCCGGGCCGGCGGGTCCTGCAGAGGGCCGATGCTATACTTACCCTGCCCATGCCCGATTCGCTTTCAGCCACGGCCGTACCCGCGCCTGTCCTCGGCGCGCTCTACGCGGATCAGGAGCGTCCACTTTGCGTGGATCTCGACGGAACGCTGGTGAAGAGCGATACGCTGGTCGATTCACTGCTGGTGATGGTGCGCACGCACCCGCTGGATCTGCTGAAGGTGCCGGGCTGGATTGCCAAGGGCAAGGCTACGCTCAAGGCGCAGGTAACCGAGCGGGTCCAGTTGAATGTCTCCCACCTGCCCTACAACAAGCCGCTGCTCGGCTTCCTCGAGCAGCAGCATGGGGCCGGGCGCAAGCTCTACCTGGCCACCGGCGCTGATACCGGCCTGGCCGTGCGCGTGGCCCAGCATACGGGGCTCTTTGACGGGGTGCTCGCGAGCGATGGCAAGACAAATCTGACGGGCTCGAACAAGCTCGAGAGCTTCCAGAAGCACTTCCCGAAGACCGGCTTTGACTATATCGGGAACGCGCGGCCGGACCTGCCCCTGCTGGCTGCGGCGGGCCGGGCGATGGTGGCCAACCCGGACGGGGCTCTGACCGCGGCCATACGGGCCGGCAAGTTCAAGGTGGCGGCGCGCTTTGATGATCGGGTATCGCTGGCCCGCACCCTGCGGAAGGCGCTCCGGCTTCATCAGTGGGCCAAGAACGCGCTGATCTTTCTCCCGCTGATCCTGGCGCATACGCTCGCCGGGCCTTCGCTGTTCAGCGCGCTGGTGGCGTTTCTTTGCTTCAGCCTGTGTGCGTCTGCGACCTATATTCTGAACGACCTGCTGGATATCGAGGCAGACCGCCGGCATCCGCGCAAGCGTTATCGCCCCTTTGCTTCCGGGGACCTGTCGGCCAAGTCCGGGGTGCTGATCTCGGGCAGCTTTCTGCTCGTTTCCTTTGCGGCCGCGCTGCTCTTGCCGGGGGGCTTTCTCGTCTACCTGGCGCTTTACCTGGTGACCACGCTGAGCTACTCGTTCTACTTCAAACGGATCGTGCTGATCGATGTCATGCTGCTCTCCGGCTTGTACACGATCCGCCTGCTGGCGGGCGCGCAGGCCGAGCGGGTGACGATCTCCCCGTGGCTGGCCGGCTTCTCCATCTTCCTCTTCCTGTCCCTGGCCATGGTCAAGCGATTCAGCGAGATGCAGAATCTGCGCACGGCCGGCAATGCGCCCTCCAACGGCCGGGGCTACCTTACCAGCGACATCGAGCAGCTGCGTGCCTTTGGGACCTCGGCTGCGTATGCGGCGGTGGTGGTCTTCTCCTTCTATATCAGCAGCCTGGCCGGTTCGCAGCTGTATGCGCATCCGCAGCGGCTGTGGCTGATCACCCCGCTGATGATCTTCTGGCTGAGCCGGGTATGGCTGCTGGCCTCGCGCGGCGAGCTGGACGAAGATCCGGTGATCTTCGCGGTGACCGACAAGCCCAGCCTGCTGATCGGGGCGGCGGTGGCGGCGATCGCGCTCTTCGCGGTTCTCTGACGCCCGGGCGCGCAGCACCCACGCTTCGGAAGCACACCCCGCGCTCGCACCAGCGCCCACATCAACGGAGCCCTATCGTATGGCAAAGAAGAACGCCCGCCCGCAATTTGAATCCTGGGGCCGCTATCCAACCCTCGAAGCCGAGATCGCGCCGCTCTCCTGGACGACAGACTTTCCGCTCAAGCACCCGGTGACGACCAAGATGCTGCCGGTGGGCGCGGGGCGCAGCTATGGCGATAGCTGCCTGCTCGAGAACGGCACCCTGCTCGGCGCGCGCGGGATGGACCACCTGCTGCACTTTGACCCGGCCACAGGGATCCTGCGCTGCGAGGCGGGCGTGACGCTGGCTGAGATCCTCGATTTCGGCGTGCCGCTGGGCTTCTTTCTGCCCGTCACCCCGGGCACCAAGTATGTGACCATCGGCGGCGCGATCGCCAACGATATCCATGGCAAGAACCATCATGTGGCGGGCACCTTTGGCGGACACGTGCTGCGCTTTGAGCTGGTGCGCTCGGACGGCTCGCGGCTGATCTGCTCACCGCGCGAGAACCGGGACTGGTTTGCGGCCACCATCGGGGGCATGGGCCTGACCGGGCTGATCACCTGGGCCGAGCTGCGCCTGCGGCCGATCGTCTCCCGCAAGATCAACTATCGCGGGGACAAGTTTGTCGGCTTCGATGAGTTTCTGGCGATCTCAAGGTCGGCGGCAAACGTGGAGTACACGGTCGCCTGGCTGGATTGTGTTTCGACCGGCAAGAACTTTGCCCGCGGCATCTTCATGCAGGGTACGCACTCGGAGACTCCGGACCTGCTCAAGGCCAGCAAGGAGCCGAAGCTGGTCTTTCCGATCGACCTCCCGGAGTTTGTACTCAACAAGGCGACCGTGGGGCTGTTCAACTTCGCCTATTACAACAAGCAGCTCTCCAAGACCGTCTCTTCCGTGGTGGATTACGAGCCGTTCTTCTACCCGCTCGACTCGGTGCTGGAGTGGAACAAGATGTATGGAAAGAGCGGGCTGCTGCAGTTCCAGTGCGCGCTGCCGTGGGACGCGGACAATCATGGCATGACGCAGATCATGAAGGCGATCACGGCCTCCGGCCTCGCGTCTTTTCTGGCGGTGCTGAAGGTGTTCGGCGATGTGCCTTCGCCCGGGATGCTTTCCTTTCCCATTCCCGGCCTCACGCTGGCGCTCGATTTTCCGATCCGGGACGAGATCAGCTTTGATCTGCTGCAGCGTCTGGCCGAGATCACCCTCGAGCATGGCGGCCGCATGTACCCGGCCAAGGATGCGCGCATGACCGCGCACCAGTTCCAGACGTTTTATCCCCAGTGGGAGCGGTTTGCGCCGTATGTGGACCCGGCGTTCGACTCTTCGTTCTGGAAGCGGGTGACCGGTCGTGGCTAAGTTCGCCCCGGTCCATCCAGCGCGTGTCTTGATCCTGGGCGCTACGTCCGCGATTGCTTCGGCCACGGCCCGGCTTCTGGCGCGCGAGGGTGCGAGCTTCTTTCTGGTGGCGCGTGACAAGTCCAAGCTCGAGGCGGTAAGCGCCGACCTGCTCACCCGCGGCGCGAAGGCCGTGCGCGGCTACGTGGCCGACCTCGACAACACCGCGTTGCATGCGCAGATGCTGCAGATGGCGGTCGAGTCGCTGGGCGAGATCGATCTGGCGCTGCTGGCGCACGGGGTGCTCGGCGAGCAGGCAGCTGCGGAGTCGAGCTACCCGGTCGCAGAGGCCGTGTTGCGGACCAACTTTCTTTCTCCCGTCTCGCTCATCACCTGGCTGGCGAACTACTTTGAGCTGCGCGGTGCGGGGTGCCTGGCGGTGATCTCCTCGGTTGCCGGGGACCGCGGTCGGAAGAGCAACTACGTCTACGGAGCTTCCAAGGGTGCGCTCTCGATCTTTGTCGATGGAGTGCGCAACCGGATCGACCGGGCGGGGGTGCATGTGCTGACCATCAAGCCCGGCTTTGTGGCCACACCGATGACCGCGCATATCCCCCGCGGCCCGCTGTTTGCGCAGCCTGTCGTGATCGGGCGGGGGATCCTCAAGGCGGTGGCGAGGCGCAGGGATGTGGTGTACCTGCCTGGCTTCTGGGCGGTCATCATGTTCGCGGTGCGGAGTGTGCCGGGGCGGATGTTCAAAAACATGAATATGTAGGCGGGCCGGTTTGCGGTGGCCACGCAGGCGGCTGCGCCCGGCCGCCTGCCCCCTCGCTGCTGCGCGGCCCGAGCGCCCCCCCGGGCGCCGCGTTGATGCGCACAAAACGGCAGTCCCCGGGCGAGGAGTCTTCCCGGCCTCATGGCTCGTCTTCGCATGGGACAGGTCGCCAGTAGGAATTCCGGACAGGCTCCGGACCGGCTCCGGGCAGGCGCGGGCGCCCGCATACGCCGAACGGCATCTATCCTAAAAAGCACACGCGTGAGAGGCACACGCGTCCAAAGCACACTCGTCGGTCGCCCCTGAGTTATCCGGGGGCGCATGCAAACACCCCGGAGCCCTGAGTACCTATGTGGATTGTCCGCCTCGCGCTGCGACGGCCCTATACCTTTGCCGTGCTGGCGCTGCTGCTGATGCTGATCGGGCCGCTGGCGGTCCTGACCACGCCGACCGACATCTTTCCGAATATCAATATCCCCGTGGTCGCGATGGTGTGGCAGTACACGGGGCTGTCGCCGGAGCAGATGGCCAACCGCATCGTGCTGCTCTCGGAACGCACGCTGACTACCACTGTGAACGACATCGAGCATGTCGAGTCGCAGTCGATGAACGGTATCGGCGTGATCAAGATCTTCTTTCAGCCCAAGGCCAACATCGCCACCGCGGTCGCCCAGGTGACGGCGATCGCGCAGACGCAGCTGCGGCAGCTGCCATCCGGCACCACTCCGCCGCTGATCATCCAGTACAACGCCTCCAGCGTGCCGATCCTGCAGCTCGGGCTTTCCGGCCAGGGGCTCTCCGAGCAGCAGTTAAACGACTTTGGATTGAACTTTATCCGCACCCAGCTGGTGACCGTTCCCGGCGCCGGCATTCCCTACCCGTATGGAGGCAAGCAGCGCCAGGTGCAGGTGGATATCAACCTGCAGGCCTTGCAGGCCAAGGGGCTCTCGCCATCCGATGTCGTCAACACGATCGGCTCCCAGAACCTGATCCTGCCCTCGGGGACGGCCAAGGTAGGCGGTCTGGAGTACGAGATCGAGACCAATAGCGCGCCGGCTACCATCGATGGATTGAACGACCTGCCCATCCGCTCGGTCAACGGCGCGATGGTTTACGTGCACGATGTTGCGCACGTGCGCGACGGCTTTCCGCCCCAGACCAATATCGTGCGGGTCGACGGGCAGCGCGCCTCGCTGCTGAGCGTGATCAAGACCGGGGACGCGTCCACGCTGGACATCACCGAAGGCATCCGGCAGAAGCTGCCCCAGGTGCAGGCGCAGCTCACCCCGGCCCTGCGCATCACGCCCCTGGGCGACCAGTCGGTCTTCGTCCGCGCATCCATCAATGGCGTGGTGCGGGAGGCGATCATCGCGGCCTGCCTCACCGCGCTGATGATCCTGCTCTTTCTCGGTTCGTTTCGCTCGACGATCATTATTGCTGTTTCGATTCCCCTGGCGATTCTTTCCTCCCTGCTTGTCCTCTCAGCGCTCGGCCAGACGATCAACATCATGACGCTGGGCGGCCTGGCGCTCGCGGTCGGCATCCTGGTCGACGACGCGACCGTCGAGGTCGAGAACATCAATCGCAATCTTGAAGAAGGCAAGGCGATCGAGCAGGCGATTCTCGACGGCGCCTCGCAGATCGCGATTCCGGCGCTGGTTTCGACCATCTCGATCTGCATCGTCTTTGTGCCGATGTTCTTCCTCACCGGGGTCGCACGGTACCTCTTCGTGCCTCTGGCCGAATCGGTTGTTTTCGCCATGCTCGCCTCCTACATCCTTTCCCGCACCATCGTGCCCACGATGGCGCTTTACCTGCTCAAGGAGCATGACGAGGAGGCTTCGGAAAGGCAGAAATCGAGCAAGAATCCCTTCGTGCGTTTCCAGCTGCTCTTTGAAAGGGTCTTCGAGCGCATCCGCCGGGGCTACCAGAGCACGCTTGAGTTGTGCCTGGAACACGCGGGAGTCTTCATGGCCCTGTTCTTCGCCTTTACGCTGCTCTCCGCCGCGGGGCTCTATCCGTTTCTGGGACAGGACTTTTTCCCGTCTGTCGATAGCGGTCAGTTCAAGTTACACATGCGCGCGCGCACCGGCATGCGGATCGAAGAGGCGGCGCGGCTTTGCGACGAGGTCGATCAGACGATACGCGAGGTCATCCCGAAGAGCGAAGTGGTGACCATCATCGACAATATCGGGCTGCCGTACAGCGGCCTGAACACGGCTTACAGCAACTCGGCGACGATCGGGCCGGCGGACGCCGACATCCAGGTCTCGCTCTCGGAGAAGCATCACCCCACGCCGGCCTACGTAGACGCCCTGCGCACCAAGCTCGCGCAGCGCTTCCCGGGAACGCTGTTCTACGAGTTGCCGGTCGACATGGTCACGCAGATTCTGAACTTCGGCGCCCCGGCTCCGATCGATATCCAGATCGTCGGGCCCAACCTGGTCGGCAATCGCGATTTCGCGACCAAGCTGCTCGATAAGATCAAGTATGTGCCGGGAACGGTGGATCTGCGCATCCAGCAGCCGTTTAACAATCCGCGGCTGTTTGTCGATATCGATCGCACCAAGGCTGCGCAGCTCGGCATGCAGCAGAGGGATGTGACGAACAGCCTGCTGACCGCAACCAGCGGCTCGTTCCAGACCTCGCCGACCTTCTTTCTCGATCCGAAGAATAACGTGAGCTACAACATCGCGGTGCAGTCGCCGCAGTACAACCTGGACACGCTGCAGGACCTGGCCAATATCCCTCTGACCCCGGGCAGCGGGGGCGCGGCGACAGGCGCAGGCTCCGGCGCGACGGCGAGCGCAGGCCCCGCATCGCCGGCGCCGGCGAGCCTGGCCGGCATCATGCCGACGAGCATGCTCATGGGAACGCCGCCGGCGCAGATCCTGGGCAACGTCGCCTCGTTCACCGAGGGCTCGGAGATGGCGACGGTAAGCCACTACAACATCGCGCCGACCATCGATATCTATGGCAGCGTGGCGCACACGGACCTGAAGAGCGTGGCCGACGGCATCGAGAAGGTGCTGGGGGAGATGAAGAATCAGCTGCCGCGCGGCTCACGGATGGTGGTGCGCGGGCAGGTGCAAACGATGCACTCTTCGTTTATCGGGCTCTATGCGGGGCTGGCATTTTCCATCGCGCTGGTCTACCTGCTGATCGTGATCAACTTTCAGTCCTGGCTGGACCCGTTCATCATCATCTCCGGGTTGCCGGCGGCCCTGAGCGGCATCGTCTGGTTTCTCTTCCTCACGCACACCCGTATCAGCGTGCCGGCACTGACGGGCGCGATCATGTGCATGGGCGTGGCGACGTCGAACTCGATTCTCGTCATCAGCTTTGCACGCGAGAAGCTGGAAGAGAATGTGGGCGAGGCGCGCATGTCGGCCATCGAGGCCGGCTCGACGCGCTTTCGCCCGGTCATCATGACGGCGCTGGCCATGATCATCGGCATGGTGCCGATGGCGCTCGGGCTCGGCGATGGCGGCGAGCAAAACGCACCGCTGGGGCGCGCGGTGATCGGCGGCCTGCTCTTCGGAACCCTGTCGACGCTGTTCTTCGTTCCGACATTTTTCAGCGTGATCCACTCGCGGCTGGCGCGCAAACGCGATGAAAAAGAAGACCGCGCCGGGAACAAGAAACAGGCAGAGCGCATGGAGAACGCGACCGCATGAACCAACCAGGTGAGAAGGGCCAGAAAGGCGCGCAGCCAGTGGGTGAGGGCAAGCAGCAAGACAAGGCACCGAGGGGCCAAGAGCAGCCCAGGCCGCTCTCCGGCAAGCTGGCGCTGGTGCTGATCTTCGCCGGCCTGGGCGTGGCAGTGTTGCTCGCCGTGCTCGGCATCCTGCCCCGGTTGCATGCCGAAAAGACGCTCAAAAACAATACTTCCGCGCTGGCGCCGCCCGATGTGCTGACCGAGAAGCCGACCCTCGGCAAGCCCGACCAGGAGCTGCTGCTGCCCGGCGCGCTCCAGGCCTACGTAGACTCTTCGGTCTACGCCCGGACCAGCGGCTACCTCAAGCACTGGTACGTGGACATCGGCGCCCATGTGCACAAGGGCCAGCTGCTCGCAGTCATCGAAAGCCCGGAAGTGGACCAGCAGCTGCTGCAGGCGCGGGCCGATCTGGCGACCGCGCAGGCCAACGCAAACAACGCCGCGGTGCAGGCCGCGCGCTACCAGGACCTGCTCAAGGGCGATGCCGTGTCCAAGCAGGATACGGACAACTTCGTCACCCAGCAGGCGGCCACCACAACCCAGGTACGCTCGGCGCAGGCCAACGTGCAGCGGCTCGAACAACTGGTCGGCTTCGAACAGCTGACCGCGCCCTTTGACGGGGTGGTGACCGCGCGCGATATCGACCAGGGCCAGTTGATCGACGCCGGGGCAAGCCGCGAGATCTTCCACCTGGCGCAGGTCTCGACCCTGCGCGTCTACGTTGCCGTGCCCCAGATCGACTCGCTCGCGGCCAAGCCCGGCGTGCATGCCGAGCTGACCTTTGCCGAGTATCCGGGGCAGCACTTTGACGGCAAGATCGTGCGCACCTCGCATGCCATCGACGCGACGACGCGGACCCTTCTGGTGGAAATCGACGTGGACAATCGCTCGGGCAAGCTGATGCCCGGGGCCTTCGCGGAGGTGCACCTGAAGCTGAACACGCGGGGCAACGTGATGATCATCCCGGTATCGACGATGCTCTTCCGGACAGAAGGGCTGCGCGTGGCGGTGGTCGAGAGCGGCAACAAGGCCCGGATGGTGCCGATCACGGTCGGGCAGGATGACGGGCGCGTGGTCGAGGTCATCGAGGGACTCAAGCCGGACGACCTGGTGATCCAGGATCCGCCGGACTCGATCGTCGATGGGGAACTGGTGCACCCGGTGCAGCCGCAAAAGCAGAACCAGCAAGGGCCTGGGGGCGGGGGCGCGCAGTGAGGCCCGGATCGATCCTGGCGGCGCGCGCGGGCCGGCTGGGCTCGCTTGCCGCTGCTTCGCTGCTGCTTGCCGGCTGCGTGGTGGGGCCGAATTATCAGCGGCCGGCAGCCGCCGTGCCCCAGGTCTACAAGGAAACCCCGCCGCCACCCCCGCCCAATGGCAGCTGGAAGGCCGCTTCGCCCGCCGATGCGACCCTGCGCGGCGACTGGTGGACGCTGTTCAACGATCCGCAGCTGACCGACCTCGAAGGGCGACTGAGCCTGGGCAACCAGACCCTGCAGGCAGCGGTCGAGCGCTACGTCCATGCGCAGGCGGTCGTGCGCCAGGCGCGGGCCGACTACTTCCCTACGCTCGCCGCCGGACCCGATATCCAGCGCCAGCGCCTGTCCTACAACCGGCCCACGCGCGTCGGCAATCTCTCCCCCAACCAGTACAACGACTTCGTGCTGTCAGGTTCGGCCAACTGGGAGCCGGACTTCTGGGGCAGGGTGCGGCGCAACGTGGAAACGGCGCGGGCCAGCCGGCAGGCCAGCGCGGCCGACCTTGCCAATGTGGAGTTGAGCGTGCGCGCCGAGCTGGCGCTGGACTACTACCAGATGCGCGGCCTCGATACCCAGCAGGAGCTGCTCGATACGACCGTGCAGAGTTACAAAGCGTATCTGGACCTGACCAATCGCCGCGCCCGGGGCGGTGTGGCGACCGAGGCCGATGTGGCGCTGGCCGAGACGCAGCTGGCCACCACGCAGACCCAGGCGATCGATGTCGCGGTGGCGCGAGCGCAGTACCAGCATGCCATGGCGACCCTGATCGGCGTGCCGGCTTCGAGCTTTGCGCTGCCCCCTCTGCCCCAGACCACGAACCTCCCGGCGATCCCGACCGGGGTGCCCTCGACGCTGCTCGAGCGGCGTCCGGATATCTCGACCGCCGAGCGGCAGGCGCAGGCGGCCAATGCGCAGATCGGCGTGGCGCTGGCGGCCTACTACCCGAATATCAGCATCACCGGCGGGGGCGGGTTTGAGAGCGCCCAGCCGGGGACCTGGCTGCAGGGGCCGAGCGAGCTCTGGTCGCTCGGCGCCTCGGCGTCCGAGACGCTGTTTGACGCGGGACGGCGACGTGCGATCACCGACGAGGCTCGGGCCAACTACCGGCAGTCGGTCGCGAACTACCGGCAGTCGGTGCTGAACGGCTTTCAGGAGGTCGAAGACAACCTGGCCGCCTTGCGCGTGCTGGCCCAGGAGTCGGGTTCCGCCGCGACGGCGCTCAGCGCGGCGAATCGCTCCCTGCAGCTGAGCACCAACCGCTACAAGGGTGGCGTCGCGACCTACCTCGAGGTGCTGAGCGCGCAGCAGGCACAGCTGGCCAACCAGCGGACGCAGGCAGATATCACCACGCGCCAGTTTGCTGCGAGCGTGCAGCTGATCCGGGCCCTGGGGGGCGGGTGGGATACGACGAAGCTCCCGCCGATGTAGGTGGGCGGGTCGCGGGCCGGCGTCGGCAGGCCCTCTCGGCTGGAGGCGTGGCTCTGCGCATGCTTGTGGCCCGGTTGATGGCGGGCGCTTCTCCGGATCGCCGGGAGTCTTGCTGCGGAGACCTGCGCCACGGGGCTCTGGGCGCCGTGCACCGGTTTCCTTGCCGCCCGATGGTCTGCCCGCGAAGCTCGCCCGCGGCGCCTGGATGCGCCTACAGGTACCAGGGGATATTGATGACCAGGATCTTGCGGTTGCCGCGTACCAGCAGCAGCAGCTTGAGCACGTTGGCGCGCTGGTTATGCAGCAGGTTTTCATACCAGTGGTTGACGACCAGCTCCGGTACGATGACGGCGACGCGGCGATCGGGCAGCAGCTCGGCCTGGGCCAGCACGTGGTCGACGATCGGCAGGAGCACGAACCGGTAAGGCGACTTGAGCCGCACCAGCTCCGGTACCTCCATGTTGGCCCGGCGCAGCGGCCCGGCGACATGCTTCTCCCAGACGTCACAGATACTGGACTCGCCTTCTTCGAGATCGATGTGCACGGCCTGCACGTCGGGCGAGATGGTGAGGGCGAAGCGCAAGCCCTTCTCGGTGATGCGGCTCCAGCGATCGACCGGCACGATCACCCGTGGCGGGTTCAGGTTGGTGAGGTGCATGGGCTTGTCGAGATGGGTTTCGGTCTCGACGCGTCGGTAGTGGCGGCGGATCATGACCATGATGCCGATCATGCACGGCACCAGCAGCGCCGTGATCCAGGCCCCGGCCACGAACTTGGTGACCAGCACGACCAGCAGCGTGACCCCGGTGGCCACGGCGCCGACCGCGTTGACAGCCATGCGCAGCGAGGACCCGGGGCCGGGATTTTTCTTCCAGTGCACGACCATGCCGGCCTGGGAGAGTGTAAAGGCCATGAACGCGCCGATGGCGTAGAGCGGGATGAGCCGGTCGGTGACGCCGCCAAACAGGATCAGCAGGACAGCCGTGAGCGCGACCAGTACGTACACGCCCCAGGAGTAGAGCAGCCGGCGGCCGCGCAGGGTGAAGACGTGCGGCAGGAAGTCGTTCGAGGCGATGGCGCGGGTGAGGCGGGGAAAGTCGGCGAAGGCTGTGTTGGCGGAGAGGGCGAGCACGAGCAGAATCGAGGCCATACTGACGTAGTAGAAGACGCCCCGGCCGGCGACCGCGCCGAGCAGCTGTGAGAGCACGCTCTCATACTGCGGGC
Organism: Vulcanimicrobiota bacterium; assembly: GCA_964658225.1. Classification (GTDB taxonomy): domain Bacteria; phylum Acidobacteriota; class Terriglobia; order Terriglobales; family Acidobacteriaceae; genus EB88. The sequence continues at coordinate 35,980 of CAZZYH010000015.1, forward strand.
CGCTGGGATCGGTGGCGCCGATCCTGTAGAGGTGGCAGAGGAAGGCGATCCCGGCGAGCAGGGCGATGAGCAGCGCGATGATGATGGTCAGCGTTTTCTTGGCGTTGTCGGTGCGCGGGTCGGCAAAGGCGGTCACCCCGTTGCTGACCGCCTCCACGCCGGTCATCGCCGTGCAGCCGCTCGAAAAGACCCGCAGCAGCAGCCAGAAGCTGAGCGTGGCCGTGGCGGCAGGCAGGTGCGGTGGCGGGAGGACCGGCACCGGATGGCCGCCGCTGGCCACCGAGTGGTAGAGGCCAAGTGCGATCATGCCGAGCAGCGAGAGCACGAACAGATAAGTCGGGGCCAGGATAATGATGCCGGTATCGCGCACGCCGCGCATGTTGACCAGCGTGAGCAGCACCAGGATGCCCAGGCAGATGGCAAGGATATGGTTGTGCAGCGAGGGTACGGCGGAGATGAGCGCGCCGACGCCGGCCGAGATGCCCACCGCGGCTGTCAGGACGTAGTCGATCATCAGCGCGGCCGCTGCCAGCAGGCCCGCGCCGTCACCCAGATTTTCGGTCGCGACCGTGTAGGAGCCGCCGCCGTTCGGATATGCCTCAATGGTCTGGCGATAGGAGAAGTAGACGATGATCAGCAGCGCGACGATGGCCGCGCTGATCTCCATGATGTAGTGCACGCCGGCCAGGCCGAGGGGGATGAGCAGGGTCAGGGCTGCCTCCGGGCCGTAGGCGGCCGAGGAGAGCGCGTCGAGGCCAAAGATGGACACGCCGGCCGATGGGCCCACATGCTCGGCTCGTTCTTCAGAGGTAGCCAGGGGGCGGCCAAGCAGCAGATCAGCGATCGACATAGAGGCGGAGCTTTCTCCGGAAGGCAGTGAGGTGAGCAGAAGGCCATGCGACCCGCACAGCCGAGTAGAAGCACCAGTAGGATGCCGTGAGTCACCGCGCCAGCAGCTTATCGGGTTGGCCCCGTCTGCGGGCAAAAAGAAAGCCCCGACGGGTGCGCCGGGGCTTTCTTGTGCCTGTTCTGCGGGTGAGCAGGCCGGCGTCTCGCTAGGTGCCTTCCGACCAGCCCGCCAGATAGGCTTCCTGCGCCGGGGTCAGGGTGTCGATGCCGATCTCCATGGCATCCAGCTTGAGCTTGGCCACGCGCTTGTCGAGGTGCTCGGGGACGGGGAAGACGTTGTTCGGCAGGTTCTTGTACTCGGCCATGAGGTACTCGGCGGCGAGGGCCTGGTTGGCGAAGCTCATATCCATGACCGAGGCGGGATGGCCCTCGGCGGCGGCGAGGTTGATCAGGCGGCCTTCGCCGAGGATGTAGACCTTGCGGTTGCCGGCGAGCACGTACTCGTCGACGAACTCGCGCGCCTTGCGGGTCGAGGTCGAGAGCGCCTCGAGGGCGGGGATGTCGATCTCGACGTTGAAGTGGCCGGAGTTGGCGACGATGGCGCCGTCCTTCATGGACTCGAAGTGTTCTTTGCGGATGACGTCTTTGTTGCCGGTCACGGTGACGAAGATATCGCCTACTTTGGCGGCTTCTTCCATGGGCATGACGCGATAGCCTTCCATGACGGCTTCGATGGCGCGGGTGGGGTCGATCTCGGTAACGATGACTTCGGCGCCCATGCCGCGGGCGCGCGAAGCCAGGCCGCGGCCGCACCAGCCGAAGCCGGCGACGACGAAGCGGGAGCCGGCAATGAGCGCGTTGGTGGAGCGGATGATGCCGTCCAGGGTGGACTGGCCGGTGCCGTAGCGGTTATCGAACATGTGCTTGGTAAGGGCGTCGTTGACGGCGATGATGGGGTAGCGGAGGATGCCCTGCTTGGACATGGCGTGCAGGCGGATGACGCCGGTGGTCGTCTCCTCGGTGCCGGCGATGACGTCTTCGAGGGCGTCCTGGCGTCTGGTGTGCAGCAGGGTGACGAGATCGCAGCCATCGTCCATGGTGAACTGCGGCTTGTGGTCGATGGCAGCCGCCATGTGCTGATAGTAGGTGTCGTGGTCCTCGCCCTTGATGGCGAAGGTGGAGATGCCGTACTCGGCGACCAGGGCTGCGGCGACGTCGTCCTGGGTGGAGAGCGGATTGGACGCGCAGAGGGCGATATCGGCCCCGCCGGCCTTGAGGGCGATCATCAGGTTTGCCGTCTCGGTGGTGACGTGGAGGCAGGCGGCGACGCGGATGCCCTTGAGGGGCTGAGACTTCTTGAAGTCTTCGCGGATCTGGGCGAGCACGGGCATGGACTCACCGGCCCACTCGATGCGCTGCTTGCCTTGCGCTGCCAGGGCGAGGTCTTTCACGTGGTGCTTGACGTGCTGCTTGGATTCTGTGGGTGCTGCCACTGTTGTCGCCATAGGTATGTGAGGGACGGCGCAGGCATGGTACTTCCCGCGCTGTCGAATCTCTCCTTGGCTTCAGCATAGCATCGCGAAGGCGGCGCATCCCGGTGCGGTTCGCGGAAAGGATTTCATTGGGGGCGGGCTTCCGCGCCGCAGCCGGGACGGGAGCAGAGGCCAGCACACTGCAGTAAGGGAGCGCCTCGATCGCGGTGCCGA
>CAZZYH010000016.1:0-37961 GCA_964658225.1 Vulcanimicrobiota bacterium
CTCTTCCGGCTCTTCGACATCACCAAGCCCCCACCCGCGCGGCAGCTCGAAAAGCTGCCGGGCGGCGCCGGCGTGATGCTTGACGATGTCGCGGCGGGCGCCTACGCCCTGCTGCTGGCAACGCTGCTGCTGCGCTGGTGGTAAAGCCGCTCGTCTCGGGCCCGTGGGCTCGTCTACAGTAGTAGAAGAAGCGCTGCGCCTGCGCACACACGCGGATGCGGAGCGGCCCGGGCCTCGAGGCGATGCAACAAGGCCGCCTTGGTCACCGGCCCCCAGGATACGAGCAACATGAATTCAGAAGCACAGCAAGCATTCCACACCCCGCACATTGCAAGCGTTGACCCGGTCGCCGCGCTGCCCGGCGGCGAGATCGGCGTCCGCGGCACCGGGCTTGGCCCCTTCGCGAACCGCCAGCCGGTTGCCATGGTCGGCGACCTGGCAGCCACGGTGCTGCTCGCGCGCTCCGAGCGCCTGCTGCTGCGCGTGCCGGATGAGGCCGAGTCCGGCGCCTTGCGCGTGCTGCAGAACGGCACGCAGAGCAACAGCGTGGCCATCGACATCGCCTCGCTCGTGGCCAGCGGGATCCACCAGGTCTCGAACCCGGCCATCGATGCCGAAGGCAACATCTTCGCGACCTTCTCCGGCCCGCGCGGGCAGGAGACCCCGGTCTCGGTCTTTCGCATCGGGGCCGATGGCGAGATGAAACCCTTCGTGACCGGCATTGTGAACGCCACCGGGCTCGCCATCGGGCCCGATGGCCACGTCTACGTCTCCTCGCGCAATGACGGGACCATCTATCGCGTCTCGCCGGGGGGCGCCGTCTCGACCTTTTCCGAAGGCATGGGCGTCGCCACGGGCATGGCCTTTGATCCCATTGGCAACCTCTATGTGGGCGATCGCAGCGGGACCATCTTCAAGATCGCGCAGGACCGGCAGATCTTCGTCTTCGCCACGCTCGAGCCGTCGGTTGCGGCCTATCACTTAGCCTTTGGACTCGACGGCACACTCTTTGTCACCGGCCCCACCACCTCCAGCAACGACGTGCTGTACGCCATCAGGCAGGACGGCACCCCGGTTGCCCACTATCGTGGTCTGGGCCGCCCGCAGGGCCTCGCGCTCGACATCGCCGGCAATGTGTACCTGGCCGCCTCACTCGGCGGACGCCGCGGCATCGTGCAGATCGGACTGGATGGAGAGGCGACGCTGGTCGCCTCCGGGTCGGGCATCGTGGGCCTGGCGTTCATGCCGGCGGGCGACGCCGTAGTGGCGACCAACCAGGCGCTGTACGGGCTTTCGCTCGGGGTGGAAGGGCTGCGGCTGTTCTAGCCGCGCGCCCCGGGACAAGCGCATCCCGGGGCCCCTGGCTCTCCTCCCGAGCCCGGCCAAGGCCCCCGGGTGCGCATGGAAGGGCAGCAGACCGGCGGCCACTGTGTGGCAGGTGGACCCTCCGGTTAAAGGAGCATTCTCCAAAGTTATGAACTGTGAAATCATCGCCATCGGCTCCGAGCTCCTCACCCCTTTTCGCCAGGACACCAACTCGCTCTACCTGACCGAGCAGCTTAACCGGCTCGGCGTACGGGTGACCTTCAAGACCATCGTGGGCGATCGCAAACAACACCTGGTCGACGCGGTCCGCCACGCCCTCGGCCGGGTCGACATCGTCATCACCATGGGCGGACTCGGCCCGACCGAAGACGATCTGAGCCGGGAGGCCGTCGCCGAGGCGCTCGGCGTCCGGCTGCGCCGCAACCAGGAGATCGTCGCCGCCCTGTATGCACGCTTTGCCGCGCGCCGCATCCCCATTACCGACAACAACAGCAAGCAAGCCGACATGCTCGAAGGCGCGACGCCCCTGCCGAACCCGAACGGCACCGCTCCCGGCCAGTGGCTGGATACGGTGTTCGGCGGTCATCGCAAGCTCGTGCTCTTGCTTCCCGGGCCGCCCGGCGAGCTCAAGCCCATGTTCGACGCGGAGGCGACCCCCCGTCTGCGCGCGGTGCTGCCCGTCCGCCACATCGCCACCCGCACCCTCAAGGCCGCGATGATCGGTGAGTCGGCGGCCGACGCCCGGATTGCGCCCATCTACAAGGAGTACGCCGACGTGGAGACGACCATCCTCGCGCACATCGGCGACATCCAGCTTTCGCTCATCTGCGCCAAGCCCACGCCCGAGCAGGCGCAACGGCGCGTCGATCAGCTGGCCAGCGCGATCGAAGAAGAGCTCGAAGAAGTTATTTACTCTTCGCAGGGCGACACGCTTGAGCGCATCGTGCTCTACCACCTGGAGCTGCGCGGCGCCACGCTCGCCACCGCGGAGAGCTGCACCGGCGGCCTGCTCGCCCAGCGGCTGACCTCGATCAGCGGCAGCTCGCGGTCGTTTCTGGGCGGCGCCATCGTCTATGCCAACCAGCTGAAGACGCTGTTTGCCGACGTGCCTGCAGCCCTGATCGAGCAGCACGGCGCGGTCAGCCGCGAAGTCGCCGAGGCGCTCGCCTCCGGCATCCGCGAGCGCGTCGGCAGCACCTACGGCATCGGGGTGACGGGCATCGCGGGGCCGACCGGCGGCTCGGACGAAAAACCCGTGGGCCTGGTCTATATCGCACTGACCGACGGCAAGCAGACCGAGGTGGTCGAAAAACACTTTACCGGCGACCGCGATCGCATTCGCCAGCATGCCGCCCAGCAAGCTCTCGACCTGGTGCGGCGGGCCCTGATCCGCCCGAGCTGAAAGCGCGCCCGTGCGCGGGGCTTCGCGCTCAGCCCTCCCCGCCCTGGCCTCCAAAGGCACCCACGAGCTGCGCGCAGGCGCGGTCGAGGTCCTCAGGCCTCTTGCCGAAACAGAAGCGAAGCAGTTGCTCACCGCCACCCTTGCGAAAGAAGGCCGAGCCTGCCACGGCCGCAACGCCGGTCTGCTGGAGCAGGGCGCGGGCTTTCTCGCGCGCAGTCGCGCCCTCGAGGCGGCCGGCGTCAGCCAGCACGTAGTAGGCGCCGGCGGGAACCTGAGGGGTCAACCCCGCGCTGGTCAGAGCCGCGCACATCTGGTCGCGCTTCGCCTGGTAGTCTGCCGACAGTGCGCGGTAGAAGTCGGTCTCCGACAGCTTCAGTAAGCCGGCCGCTGCGCCATGCTGCAGCGGCGCCGGGCTGCACACATAGGTCAGATCGTGGAAGTAGCCGATCGCCGCGATCCACTGCGCCGCGGCCGCCAGGTAGCCGACCCGCCACCCGGTGATGCTGAAGGTTTTGGACAAGCCGGAGATGGTGATGGTCCGCTCGGCCATGCCCGGCAGCGTAGCGAGCGAAATGTGCCTGGCGCCGTCGTAGAGAAAGTACTCGTAGATCTCATCGGCAAATACGAAGAGGTCGTGCTCGATCGCGAGGTCGGCCAGCCCCTTCAAGTCAGCCCGGCTGAATACCTTGCCGGATGGGTTCGCCGGGGTATTGATCAGCATCGCCCGGGTGCGGCTGGTGACCGCTCCGCGCACGGCATCGAGGTCGACCTCCCAGCCGGGCGCCTCGAGCGGCACCAGGACCGGCTGCATCCGCAGGGCGAGCAGAGTGCTTACGTGATAGCCGTAGAACGGCTCGAACAAGATCACCTCGTCGCCCGGGTTGAGAAGCGCAAGCAACGAAGCATAGAGCGCGCCGGTGGCGCCATTGGTCACCAGGATCTGCGATTCGGGATCGGCCGCGAGGCCGTTGTAGCTTTCAAGCTTCGCGGCGATCGCATGGCGCAGCAGGCCGATGCCATCCAGACGCGTGTAGATATTGAAACCCGCGTGAATGGCTTCAATCGCCGCGTCTGCGACAACTTCAGGCAATTCCGTGTCGCAGATGCCCTGCGCGAGATTGATTCCGCCTGCTCGATCGCACTCGACGGACATCGCCCGTATCTCGGACTGGATGACGGTCGGGGCAATCTCGCTGAGACGCAGCTGCGTAGCGAGAGGGTTCAAAGCACCTCACCTTTTTCGGCACCCGAAAGCTGTTGCGGGAGCGCGCGGGTTCTGGGAAGCTCCATCGACGGCCGATCGGCCGATGGGCGCGGGCAGCGCTGACACCGGACGCCCGCCGAGGGCAAACCAGCGCGCATCGATCGCCTCCGGGGCCAGTCTAGCAAAATCGAGTTGCCAGGTGTCCGTGCGAAGCCTCCTGCTCCTCGCAGCCTCGCGACCCGGCGCCTGGCATCGAGGGCAAGACAAACGCGGCAGCCCTCCGGGGAGCACTGCCGCGTTCCCGCTTTCGGCTTGCGCTCCCTTAAAACTGGGCCTTGAGCGCGAACTGGATCAGGCGAGGCGTGTAGTTGGGGTCATAGTTGGTCACGGTACCAAAGGCGGGGTTGCCGAGCTGCGCATTGCCGCTGCCCTGGGTAATGATCCAGCTGGGTGTGTTCGAGACATTGAACGATTCGGCGCGGAACTGCATGTTGAGCCGCTCCGACACGGGAAAATTCTTGAACAGCGACACATCGACATGGCGGAAGTGCGGACCGAAGAGCGAGTTGCGCTCCGTATCCCCGATGGTGCCGAGCGGTTGCGGAGCAAACGCTGCCGTGTTGAAGTACTCGTGCAGCGAAGGGCTGCCGAGCTTGGGATTGGCGATGGTGTCCGGACGATCCGCACCGGCATTGTTGTTCGGCACCGCGCGGTTGCCATACACCGTACCCGCGCCCGAGCCGCTGGTAGTGACGTCCCCCGTGCCCCCGTTCAGGATCGAGAACGGCTTGCCACTCTGCCAAACCGCGAGCGTGTTGAACTCCCAGCCGTGCAGCACCTGCCGCTTGATGCCGGTAAAGTTGGCCCCGTACTGGAGCTGGTAGTTGAGCGTGAGTGCGAAGCGGTGACGGATCTCGTTCTCCGCATTGCCGTAATCGATCGTATTGATCGCGAAGGCATTCGCGTTGCTCCATCCCTGGGCGCCCTCTTGCGAGAAGCCGGTCACATCGCTCAGCGCGCTGGCATAGGTATAGTTCGCGTCAAAGGCCAATCCGTTGACGAAGCGCCGCTGGTAGGAGGTTTGCAGCGCGTTGTACTTGGAAACGCCTTCGCTCTGCAGCCAGGCTACGCTGGACAGGTTGGTCAGCTTGCCCTGGCCGTAGAGCAGATACTTGCCGACCGGCGAAGTAGGATCCTGCGCGGCCGCCGAGGTCGAGTCGAAGGGCAGCGGAGCGTTGATATTGTTGATCGTCTCCGGCAGGTGCTGGCCGATGTTGCCGACATAGCCGATGGTCAGCACGTTGGCGCCAAACTCCTGCTGCACCTGCAGGTTGAACTGCTGGATGAGCGCGGAACGGAAGTGCGGGTCCTCGGCATAAAAGGAGAGCGAGGGGCTGGTGATCGATTGCGCCGCCGGCAGGGGAAGGCCGGCATCGAAGGTCGCCGGGGCCCCGGGCGATGTGGCGCTGCCGCAGTTCTGGCCGCTGGGCAGCGTGGAGCTGGCGTTGTTCGTAGTGATGATGTTGTACGCAAGCTGCGAGACGCAGTTCGGACTGAAGACGGAGACGAACGGCGCATTCTTCAGGTCAGCGTTGGAGGTATAGTTGCCCGGGAAAAAGCTGAGACCATAGCCCCCGCGGAGCACCGTCGAAGGGCGCGGCGAGTAGGAAAAGCCGACACGCGGCGCGACGTTCGAGTAATCGGTCTCAATGCCTGCCGTCTGGCTGACGCCGTCGACCCCGGCCACCAGAAGCGCGCTGTTCACCTGGGCCGGCGCTGCTCCCAGGGCCTGAAAAAAGTTGAAGTTCGAGATGTGGTTATGCGCTTCTGTAAACGGGGTAAAGACGTCGTAGCGAACGCCGTAGAGGATGGTCAGGTTCGGCATCGCCTTCCAGCTGTCGAGCACAAACGCACTCGGCTCCCAGCTGCGATAGTCCGGCGGGTTCAGGTCATAGTTGCGGCTGTCTGAGGAGAATGCGCCAATGAGCGAAGAGGCCAGCTGGTTATCCTGGGTCTGCTTGGAGCTGGCAGGCGCCGCGCAATGGTAGGCGCCGTTGGCGATCGTGTACGCCTGTGTGCAAGAGTCCGTTGACAAGCCGAAGCCATACTGCCCGGCGGCAAAAGCGCTCTGCACATTGCGCGCCTGGCGGCGCACCAGGCCCGCGCCGAACTTGATGTTGTGGTTGCCGAGCGTGTAGCTGAGCGCACCGGCATACTGATAGGTGCTGTCGATATCCTGCAGGGGTACATAGGCGCCGTCACCGATGTCCGAGAAGGGCCCGAAGGCAATCGGCGTCAGGAAGTTCGAAAAGCTGTTGAAGTTCATATTGGAAGGGAAGCCGAGCTTGGTGTCCGGGCTGGTCCCGTAATTGAGCGGCAGTGACAGGTTGTTGATGCGGGTATAGGCCGCGCGCAGGTCCAGCACTACGTTCTGGCTGAAAAGGTGCGTGTAGCCGAGCGCTCCCTGCAACTCCTTGTCTGTGGCCGGCCCGGCAAAGATGTAACGGCCACCGCTGATGTCGAGCCCATCCTGGTTGCCGAGCGCTGCCGGCGTCGTTGTGTTGACATCGTTGTAGTCGAAGCGCGCGAAGAACTGGTCCTTCGGGCTGAATTTATGGTCTACGCGCGAGTCGTAGGTATTCGAGTACTGCGTCCGCTTGGGACTGACAACGTAATTGTTGGTCAACTGGCCGGCTGCCCCGGTATTTGGCGCAGGAAAGAGCTGAAGATAGGCGAGCGCGACAGGGTCGATGTTAGCTGCATACGAGGCAGTGCCGTTACCTGCAAGGACCAGCGCCTGCGGACTTCCCCCGCCGATGGAGTGGATGTTGTTGTACTCGTCGATGGTGGGCACGGTGCTGGTATAGGTGAGCCCGTTGACCTCCCGGTAGCCTTCATAATCGAAAAAGAAAAAGGTCTTATCCCGAAAGATCGGCCCGCCAATACTGCCGCCGAACTGGTTCTGCCGCAGTTCCGGCTTGGCCCCGGTGGTCTGCAGCACGTTGCGGCCGTCAAAGATATCGTTGCGGAAAAACTCGTAGGCCGAACCATGAAACTGATTGGTCCCCGAGCGCGTGATGATGTTGACCACGCCGCCGGCCGTGCGGCCCGCCTCGGCCGAGTAGCTGTTGGTCTCTACCGTGATCTCCTGAATGCCTTCCACGCTCGGCCGCACGCCGATGGTCCCGATCACGCGCTCGTTATCGTCAATGCCGTCGACGATGTAATTGTTCAGCGTGTCGTCCTGCCCGTTGACAGAGAAGCTGGCGCTGATGCGGCGATCATCCGGGCGGCCGCCACTGGTCAAGCCATTGCCCGGCCCCTCGTTGGCGCCGGGAACAATCTGCACCAGCTGGACAAAGTTACGCCCGTTCAGTGGCAGGTCCTGCACGGCTTTCGCGGTCACCGTCGAGCTGACCGTCGCATTGTCGGCCTGCAGCAAAGGCGTGGTCGCCTGCACCGTGATCGTTTCCGACGCGCCGCCTGTTTCAAGATGCACATCGTTGCGCGCGCGGTCGCCGGCCTCCACCGCAAGCTCGGGCGTGGAGGATGTCTTGAAGCCGGGCGCCTTTACCGTGATCGAGTAGCGGCCCACCGGCAGCAGCGTGACCTGGTAGTCGCCGCTGCTGTTGGAGGTGGCGGCGCGCCGCTCGTTGGTTCCCAGATTGGTGACGATCACCTCGGCGTTCGGCACCACCGCGCCACTGGCGTCGGTCACCGTGCCCAGGATGTCTGCCGTGGTAAGTTGCGCGGGTGCAGGACTCGGAGTGAGCGCGACTCCGCACAGCAGGGCGAGGCCGAGGCTCTTGCGCAGGATGGATTGCATGCACTGGCCGGTGCGGGTACTGCGTGATTTCAGTAGCTTCATCATGTATGGATCGTCCTTGCGGAAAATGGAGGATGCGGCGATGCCTGTAAGAGCACCGGAGGAAGCCGCGAGGCAGAAACAGCGGGAAGAAGCTGCGAGTGCCGCCGGCCACCACGGAGAATACTCCATAACGTCCACGCCTGGCTCGTTCCTCGCAGGGTTCCCACCCGGGCCTCGGGGAGCGGCGTCGGAGGATCGCACCATGCACCAGACCATGCGCGATCGCTCGTGCTTCGAGAGCGGCAGACATCTTGGACACCTGCCGCCAACGCGGGAGAAATCCTGATCAGGTAAGCGCTGACCTGCCCATCCCGAGGAAATAACTTGCCTTCTCAGCAGAGCGGCCGCCGAAGCTTCCAGCCTCCCCAGGAATCAGCGCGCGGCGCAAAGTGCGAGCAGCGCGGCGGCCGCGCTCGGAGCCTTGAAGCTCCTGCGAACCGCCGCGCACGGGGCTTGGGACCACCTTGGTACCATGGTCAGGATATGGCGACCATTCCCAGCCTGCCCCCCGCGATCCTCGCAAAGTACGAACCGGTCATCGGCCTTGAAGTCCACGTCCAGCTGCTGACCCGCACCAAGGCCTTCTGCAGCTGCGAAAACCGCTTTGGCGCCGAACCAAACACGCTCGTCTGCCCCGTCTGCCTCGGGCTGCCGGGCGCCCTGCCCGTGCTCAACGCGCGCGCCGTTGCATTCGCCACCCTCGCCGCCAAGGCCATCCACGCGCAGGTCCGCGAGGTCTCTGTGTTTGCGCGCAAGAATTACTTCTACCCGGACCTGCCCAAGGGCTACCAGATCTCGCAATTTGACAAGCCGCTCGCCGAGCATGGCTACCTGGACATCGACACGCCCGAGTGCGGCCCGCGACGCATCGGCATCACCCGTCTGCACATGGAGGAAGACGCGGGCAAGAGCCTGCATGACGGCGTGCACGACTCGGCGAGCTCGACCTCGGTCGATCTGAACCGGTGTGGCACCCCCCTGATCGAGATCGTCTCCGAGCCCGACATCCGCACCCCCGACGAGGCCTACGAATACCTGACCAAACTGAAGGAGATCCTGCTCTACACCGGGGTCTCGGACTGCAACATGGAAGAAGGCTCCCTGCGCTGCGACGCCAATGTGAGTGTGCGGCCGCGCGGACAGCAGAGCTTCGGCACCAAGGCGGAAGTCAAGAACGTCAACAGCTTTCGCTACATTCGCGCCGCGCTCGCGTACGAGATCGAGCGGCAGATCGAACAGATCGAAGGGGGCGGCCGCGTCGTGCAGGAAACACGTTTGTGGAATGCAGCCGAAGGTCGCACGTATGCCATGCGCTCGAAAGAGCAGGCGCACGATTACCGGTACTTTCCCGAGCCCGATCTCCCGGTTCTGGTTGTCTCCGCGGCCCGACAGGCCGAGATCGCGGCCACCCTGCCGGAGCTACCAGAGGCGCGCCGCGCCCGCATGATCGCCGACTACGGCATCGCCCCGCAGGACGCGCACACGCTCACCGCCACGCGCGCCTTTGCCGACCGGTTCGAGCAGGCGGCCAAAGCTGCAAAGAACCCGCGCCGCGTGGCCAACCTCGTGCTCTCCGAGCTCACCTCGCGCCTCAAGCTCCATGGCCTCACGCTCGATCAATCGCCGATCTCGATGGCCGGCATCGCCCAGGCAGCCGACCTTGCCGAAGACAACCAGGTCTCGAGCAAACAGCTCAAGCAACTGTTTGACAGCGCGTTTCAGACGGGCGAGGACTTTGGCCCCGTCTATCAGCGTGAGAAGCCGCAGCAGATCTCGGACACGGGCGCTATGGAGGCGATGATCGACGAGGTGATCGCAGCCAATCCCAAACAGGTAGAGCAGTATCGCGGCGGAAAAAAGACGGTGGCCGCCTTCTTCATCGGCCAGGTCATGCGCCTCAGCAGGGGGCAGGCGAATCCCGCGCTGCTCAACGAACTGGTTGCGCGCAAGCTAGACGCCTAAAGGGAGCCTCCTTCCCAGAACAACCGCCAGCAGGCCTTCTGCTCCGGACCCGCAGCGCCCGGAGCCGGCGGCCGCAAGGCCCGAGAACGGGCTCCCCTCTTTTTTTGCAATGCTCGGTAGCTGACAGAGCATCGTCGTGGGTAGCAGGTAAGGTGGGATGATTGTGGTGGACGACTACCCATTCCACGCGGAGACTACGGCTGTGCACAGAAGTGAACCCTTTGCGGGGGAGACGGTGTTCCCGTACTCCGGCAACCGGCTTCCCGAGTCGCTTCACAACTTTGCGCTCTCTCGGCTGCCCCAGTCTGTGCTGGATCAACTGGCGCCGCACTTCTTTCGCGCCGACCTGCCGCAAGGGACTTCGCTCGTCAAGCCCCTGCAGCCGATCACCTGGATCTACTTCCTCGAACGAGGGATGGCTTCGATCACCAGTGCAACAGAAGAAGGAGAGGCTGTCGAGGTCGGGGTGATCGGCCGCGAAGGCCTGATAGGTGTGAGCGCCCTGCTCGGTCAGCCCCAGGGGCAAAATCACATCCTGATGCAAGGCGCGGGCAATGGCTTTCGGGTTCGCGCTTCGATTCTCCGCGAGGCATTCCTCAAGAGCGCGCCCCTGCAGCAGGTGATACACGACTTTCTCTACGCCCAGATGGCCCAGGCCACGCAGCTGATCGTGTGCAACCGGGTGCACGAGGTAGAAGCACGTTTGGCGCGCTGGCTGCTCATGGCGGGCGGCTTGATGGAGTCTTCGAGTGTGTACCTGACCCAGGAGTTGCTCTCGCAGATGCTCGGAACCCGCCGCTCGACCGTGACCGTGGCTGCCGGCGCTCTCCAGCGCAGCGGCATGATCGCCTACAGCCGGGGCCGCGTCGAGATCATCAATCGCGACCTGCTCGAGGGTGCGTCCTGCGAGTGCTACGCGATCATCCGCGAGATCTATAACCGCCTCTATCCTGCACTTTATTAATCCTTCTGTCGCGCATGCGACGTTCTTCCGTCACGCTGAACAGCAAGACTTCCGTAGCACGCAAAGCGCCTGCCGCCCTTTGCAGGCCGGACCGCTGGCACTCCAACGCCAGGCGATCGCATGCGGAGCAGGTCCGGAACGGCGCTGCACCCGGCCCAGGGAGGAAACAATCATGCCCGGTATCCTGTGCGTCGGTACGGATCCTTCGTTGCTCTACACCCGCGCCATGGTCATCGCGAGAACGGGCGCGCCGGTGACCAACGCAACCTTGCAGGCCGGCTTGCCGCTACTCAGGCAATGCCCGTTTGAGCTCCTCATCCTTTGCCACTCCATCCAGGCCGAGGATCTGCCCGGTTTGTGTGGCGAAGCGCGCGCCTGCTGCCCTGCGATCCGGATCCTTCTCGTCGAAGCGCCCGGAAGCCGCGCCGCGGCGGTTGAAGTGGAGGATCGCTTTGCTGTCGAAGAGGGGCCGCACCGGCTACTCGAAGCCGTGGGCCAACTGCTTTCTGCCCGGCCGCAGGATCTCCTCTCCGGTCCCGGACCGCGCGGCTGCCCGGTAGCTGAGGTAGGTTCTCAGGAAGTGATCTCCCTTCCCCGGCCCGCGCCTGTGACCGGATACGCGGCTGCAGGCGGCGAAGATAGGCGCGATACGCTCCCCTTGCGCGTGGCTTCGCTGCGAGCTCCTCGAGATCGGTTTGCCCACTCAGGCGCCTAGAGCGAGCTTTCGGTGCAGTACTGCCAGCATCATCCCCTTCAGCTGATATTCCAGTTCGGGATCGTAGCGGTAGCCTTCATCGCGCATAAATGCGTGCGCGCCGTTTACCTCCAGCCACTGGTAGTTCGCCTGCACTTCATCCAGCCGCTGCTGCAGCATGCGGCGTCCTTCCAGCGAGACATGCGGGTCGGCCCGTCCAAAGATATGCAGCAACTCGCCCTGGATCTCGCCCGCGCGCGCGAGCGAGTCATCGTGCTTGCCCTTGCCCAGCGTGCCCGTGTGAATATCTGTGGCGTAAAAGCAGACTGCGACGCGCACCTCCGGGTTCATTGCCGCGCGAAAGGCAAGATGCCCGCCCAGGCAGATCCCGACCACGCCCAGCCTGCCGTTGCACTCGCGCATGGTGGCCATGTGCCGCAGCAGCGACTTGGCATCGTCGTCGTAGGCGCTTAATTCTTTTGCATACTTGTCGTAGTTTCCCTTGTCGGACCCGGCCTGGTCGTAGGCCAGAATCGTGCCGGCCGGCTCAAGCTCGTGGTAGATCTCCGGCACCGCGACCAGATAGCCGTGCCCGGCGACAAAGGAGGCAAAGCGCTTGATAGGTCCGGTCATCTGGAATATCTCGGAGTAGAGGATGACGCCGGGATAGCTTGCGGTGCCCGCGCCCGCGGGATGAAAAAAGTAGGTGCGCATGGGGCCGTTTGCGGTGGGCACATCGACGACCAGATCATCTTTGAGAATCATCTTTTTCTTTCCTGCGTCTGCCCGCAGCGTGCTTCGGGCTTCGCATGTGGCACTGAGACTGTTACTTTTTGGGAGTGAGCATGCGGTGCCCGATATCGCGCCGATAGTACATGCCGTCAAACCGGATGCAGGCCATTGCCTGGTAGGCCTGCTCCACGGCTTGCGCAAGCGTCGGCCCGGCTGCGCTGACGCCCAGCACCCGTCCCCCGGCCGTCCGGTACTCGCCATCAAGCACGGCTGTGCCTGCATGAAAGACCTCGACGCCGTCGATCGCCGCAGCCTCTGCCAGCCCGCTGATGCGCGCCCCGGTCGCGTAGTCGCCGGGATACCCGGCTGCGGCCGCCACGACGCAGGCCGAGGCGCCGGGACGCCAGCGAAACTCCGTCTCGCTCAGCCTGCCTTCCACGCACGCCGTCAGCCCCTCCAGCAGATCGCTGTGCAGTCGCATCAGGATCGCCTGCGTCTCCGGGTCCCCAAAGCGGGTGTTGTACTCGAGCACCATCGGTCCGCGCGCCGTCATCATCAGGCCCAGAAACAGCACGCCGACAAAGGGAGTATCCTCGGCAGCCATGCCGTCCACGGTCGGTTGCGCAATGTGGTGCAGGATCCAGTCCTGCATCTCGGGCGAGAGCATGGCGTCGGTAGAGTAGACGCCCATCCCGCCGGTATTGAGCCCGGTATCGCCTTCACCGATCCGCTTATGGTCCTGCGCAGGCACGAGCGGCGTTACGTGCCTGCCGTCTGAGAGGACGAGAAAGGAAAGCTCTTCCCCTTCGAGAAACTCTTCGATCACGATGCCGGTCTCGGGCGAGCCCAGCAGCCGGCCCGAGAACAGGCCGCTGATCGCCGCTTCGGCATCCTGTTTCGACTCGCAAATCAGCACGCCCTTGCCCGCCTGCAGCCCATCTGCCTTGATGACCACAGGCAGGGAGAAGAGCTCAAGCGTTTCCAAGGCCGCACTCTCGGTCGAGCAGACCGCGTAGTGCGCGGTGGGGATGGCGTGGCGCTGCATGAAGCGCTTGGCGAAGCTCTTGCTTGTCTCGAGCGCGGCAGCCGCCCGCGTGGGTCCGAAAACAGGCAGGCTGCGCCGCTGCAGCTCGTCGACCAGGCCCAGCGCCAGCGGCACCTCGGGCCCCACGATCGTCAGGTCGGGCTGCTCGGCGGCTACGACCCGCAACAGGTCGTCGAGATCTTTCTGGTTCGTCCGAACACAGCGCGCAATCGCCGCCATGCCGCCGTTGCCGGGCGCGCACACTATCTCTGCGACCCGCGAGGACTTCGCGATTGCCCAGGCCAGCGCGTGCTCCCGGCCGCCGCCGCCGATCATCAGTGCCTTGATTCCGCTCATTCTGTTTGCAAGGCTATCGCACGGCGATGCTTGGAGCCAATTGCGTGGCTCCACGCGGCGTGGAAAGGCCGGCCGGAGTTGCGTTTTCGACAGCCGCCGCACACTACACTCTAGGCAGGGCCATCGCCCCGAAAGGTGTACCTCCACATGGCAGACAACGTAGAACACGGCCCGCACGACCCTGAGAACATCAACCCGAAACTTTCCTCCGACATTCACTACTGGAGCAAGCAGTTCGGCGTGACCGGCGAGGTGCTGCACGAGGCGATTCGTGTGCACGGCACCAAGGTGGAAAAGGTGAAGGCGGCACTCGCGCAGCACAAGGTTCACCTGGCGTGATCAGGGCTTAGATCGCTGCCGGCGCGTTGCGTATGGCGCGCAACGCGCGGGCTTGCGGGTCTCGCTAAGCCAGGGCCAGCGGCACCGCCTGCTCCCAACGGCCCTGCGCCTTGAGAATCAGCTCGATCACCTCACGCGCCGTGCCCCGGCCTGCAGCGCGCCGGGTCACATAGTGGCAGACCGCCGCGAGTTCCGGCGCACCATCCGCCACGCACACGGCCAGCCCCGCGCGGGCGGCCAGAGGAATGTCGGGCAGATCGTCGCCCATGTAGCAAACCTCTTCTTCGGTCACACCCGCCTTCTCCATGCACTCTTCAAAGGCCTGCGTCTTCTTCGCCTGTCCCAGATACACATAGGTGACCTTGTTCTCCTGCGCGCGCTGGGCGACGGCAGGCGACTTGCGCCCGGTGATGAAGCCGGTCTGGATGCCCATGGTGTGCGCCAGTGTCAGGCCCTGCCCATCTTGCGCGTTGAAGACTTTCATCTCCGAGACCCCAGGCGTGCCGCCTTCCCCCGATGGGGTCGAGATCAGACAGACGCCGCCATCGGTAATCGTGCCGTCGACATCCATGAGAAAGAGCTTGATCTTGCGGGCGCGAGCGAGCACTTCAGAGGAGGCGAGAGACGCAAGCGAAAGGTCGGCCATGGGACCAGTGTACTGTGGGGCGCACGCCCAGACCGGCCGCACGGCTGGTACTTGGAGCGCTTATTCGGGAAGCGGCTTGATCGCGACTTCCTTGAAGTAGACCACGTCGGCATCTGAATGATTCTGCAAGCCGAACCAGCCTCGATCCGGCCGCACACCCCGTTGGGGCTCATAGGTGTGCACCCTCGCGGGAGCACTGGCTTGCGCGGCCGGGGTGTCGGTCCAGTCGGTCACCTGTTTTCCGTTCAGAGTGACGAGGGTGCGATTGCCTCGAAGCGTAATCTCCATCACGTTCCAAGCAGGGCCGGGCTTGCCAGACTTTGCCTGGGCCTTGTTGAAAGAGTAGAGGTCGCCCGTGCGGTGATAGTCGTCGTCCCGCTCATCGATCTGCACTTCGTACCCGTAGTAAACCGGCATCCACTCTTCGCGGGGCTCGATCGGGATCCGAATAAAGACCCCGGAATTATCATTCTCGTCGCGCATCCGGTAGACCACGCGCAGCGTGCAGTTGCCTATCGGGGCGCCGCCCCAATAGAGCAGGCCCATGCCGCCGGCGGTATGGATCTCTCCATCGACCACCGTCATGCCACCCGGCCCTACATGCTTCCAGCCGTTTAGATCGCGGCCATTGAACAGTTGCGTCCATCCCGGCCCGGCAAGGGCAGGCGAAGTGTGTGCGGCGGCAAGCCAGAAGACGAGCAGGAGCGAGGCGGCCAGCGTTCTCAGCATGCGAGCGAGTGTACCAGCGAACTTCCACGCTAAAGAAGGAGGTGCGAGTTGACCCCTCGCACCTTCTTGGAGGTTGTTTCTGTTGTTGTGCTTGGTGTCACCGATCCGATTGGTTGCGGTCACGCAGCGCGATCTGAGGAAGACTTGCATGCTCTGCGCCGGGGTCTACCACCCCTTGAGACCGCGAGTTTTCGGTCAGGCAAAGTGTTCTTCGGCAGATTCGACAGACACTTCAAAGAAAAACGCCACCTCCGGTGGGAGGTGGCGTCAAGCAAAGCGGTTTGGCTGTTTTAGCGGTCTCTACTGGTCGCGTTTCCAGTTCATCAGGTCACCGAGGGTAGTGGTCGAGCTCGAGACGGGCGCCTTGTAGTTTTCCACTTCCGCCCGGCTGGCTTCTTCGCCTACTGCCCGCAGGCTCAGGCCAACCTTCTTTTCTTCCTGGTTCATCTTGATGATCTTGAACTCGTGCTCCTGTCCGACCTCAAGCGGCGCCTGTCCGCCGGTCGCATCGGTCGCCTCCGAGATATGGCAGAGACCTTCGACCCCCTCCGCAATCTCGATAAAGGCGCCAAACTGAGCCGTGCGCAGCACCTTGCCGTGCACCACATCGCCCACGCGATGCTGCGCAAAGAAGGTCTCCCACACAT
This sequence comes from Vulcanimicrobiota bacterium, assembly GCA_964658225.1. Classification (GTDB taxonomy): domain Bacteria; phylum Acidobacteriota; class Terriglobia; order Terriglobales; family Acidobacteriaceae; genus EB88. The sequence goes on from CAZZYH010000016.1 coordinate 15,895, forward strand.
CCGGCTGCAGCTGCTTGATGCCGAGCGAGAGGCGGCGGTTTTCCGGCTCCACGCCGAGCACAACCGCGCGCAGCTTCTCACCCTTCTTCAACACCTCGGAAGGGTGCTTGACCCGCTTGGTCCAGCTCAGGTTGGACACATGCACCAGGCCATCGATGCCGTCCTCGATCTCGATGAACGCCCCGAAGTCAGTCAGGTTGCGCACGCGGCCTTCGACCACCGTCCCGGCCGGGTAGCGCTCCGACAGGTTCTCCCAGGGATTCTCGAGCAGCTGCTTCATGCCGAGCGAGATGCGCCGATCATTCGGGTTGACGCTCAGCACGATCGTCTCGACTTCATCGCCGGGCTTGACCATCTTCGAGGGATGCTTCATCCGCTTGGACCAGGTCATCTCGGAGACGTGCACCAGGCCTTCAATCCCCTGCTCGAGCTCTACAAACGAGCCGTAGTCGGTCACCGAGAGCACCCGTCCGCCTACCCGCGCTCCAACCGGGTAGCGCTCGACCGCGTCCAGCCACGGGTCAGGGGTCAGCTGCTTGAAGCCCAGCGAAACCCGCTGCTTCTCCTTGTCGAACTTGAGAACCTTGACCTGGATCTCATCGCCGACGTTGACCAGGTCGCGCGGATGCGTCAGCCGGCCCCAGCTCATGTCGGTGATGTGCAGCAGTCCGTCGATCCCGCCCAGGTCCACGAACGCGCCGTAGTCGGTCAGGTTCTTCACCGTGCCGGTCAGGATCGAGCCCTCTTCGAGGTGCTCCAGCGTGACGTGGCGCTTGGAGTTCTGCTCCTCTTCGAGCAGCTCCTTACGACTCACCACCACGTTGCCGCGCTTCTTGTTCAGCTTGATGATGCGCACTTCAATCTGCGTGCCGATGTAGGCATCGAGATTGCGGACCGGGCGAATCTCCAACTGCGAGCCGGGCAGAAAAGCCTTGATGCCCACATCGACGGTCACCCCACCCTTGACGCGCCCCAGCACGGTTCCCGTCACAGGCGTCTTGTCGGCGGCAGCCTTCTCGATCACATCCCAGACCTTGTGCCGCTGCGCCTTCTCATAGCTCAGCAGGAAGCCTTCATCGGTCTCGCGCTCGACGACCACCTCTACCGCGTCGCCCGGATTGAGCTTGGAGACGCCGGCATGGTCGATGACCTGGTCGAGCGGGATCAGCCCCTCGGACTTCAAACCCACGTCCACCACGACGTGCTTGTCGGTGAGCTTGACCACAGTGCCGGAGACCAGGGTCTGATCGTCAAAGGATTGACCGGCGGCCTCGGCGGCCTGCTCGCGGTCGAAAGACTCGAGCGCGGCGGCGAAGTCCGAGAAGTCGTCCATGTCCACGTCGGAGTTTTCCGTGGCGGGCTCCGTCGGGGCCAGGGTGGCAACAGGAGCCGGGCTCGATGGCTGCCCGGAGGCGGTGGGCGCGGGTGCCTCCACGTGGGAGCTCGTCGCTTCTGCCTGGCCGGCTTCGGCGGCTGGGGCTTCCGGGCTGTGGGTGGTGGTTTGGGGAGACGGCGTGGTGTGTTCCTCGTGCTCCGTCGCTGCTTCCAGAATAGGGGTTTCGAGTTCGGTGTTCAGAGGGATGCTCTCGTTGTGTAAGGGATTAGGGGTGTCTGCCATGCATTCAGCTCTTGGGAATCAATCCTGCCTGGCCCTGGGCAGCAGCGGTATGGCGCTGCCGAGGCCCGGGTTGCCGCATCTTGCGTCGAAAGATTGGATTTACCTTGGCACGCGAAGTTTCGGCATCACGATCCTGCACACCCTTCGGGACGGGACAGCAAAAGCGAGCGCGGGGCTCGGAGAGACTGGCTTACCGGTATGAGGGGATAGCAGAGTCGGCGATCACGGGTCCAGCATTGGTTCCCGGATGTGAACCCACTGGTACGACTATAGAACCGCCCTAAATGCGTGTCAACGCGCGAAGGCTGCGTGTCGCAGATTGCAACCAAGGTTTCACATTGCGTGTTTCACAGGGCGGATTTCACAGGGCGCGGCCTTTCGCACGGGGCAAGCGCGGAGACCAGGGAGACGAGCTCTTCGCCTGCCGCTCTCGGCACGTAGCCGGAGCAAGCAGAAGAACGGGCCTTACCCGAAACATCTCGCCGAAGCGCAGCAGATTGCCTCAGGGCCGCTGAGCGCGCACTCTCGTACACCGTACGGTTGATCCGCCGGCTCTCCCAGCCGCGCGACCCCGCACGCCTGCTCGATCAAGAGGCGCGTAGGGGGCAAAGCCAACCACAGGCGTCAATCCCAGCCGCGCGGAAAAGTCGATTGCCGGCTCCAAGGTGAGCCCGCAAAGAAGCGGAACTGTATGCGTGAATGAGATCTCTGCCATGAAACTACCCCGCTCGCAGGCCTACATCGCAGAGCAGATCTGACAAACGGCCGCACCGAACTTGGCCGTCTTGGCCGGACCGAAGCCCGCCACCCCGAGCAGGTCCTCCTCGCTTCTTGGCCGCTCGGCGGCAAGGGCCCGCAGCGTTCTATCCGAAAACACGCAGAAGGCCGGCTGCCCCAGCTTGGCGGCCTCCGCCTTGCGCCAGGCGCGAAGCTTTTCTTCCAGAGCGCGACCGGCCGCTGTGAGCGGCTCATCCTCATCCCGTCGCGCCGACCGAGAAGCGCCGCCGCGCCCCGGCGTCGCGCCCGCGGCGGATCCGCCGGGCGAGCCTCGCTTCCTGGCCCGGCTGCGACTCGGCTCCGGTCCGGCTTCGCTCACCAGCTCGCGCAGCAACACCGTATCCGCGTCGCGTTCTGAAAACGATGCGCCTTCGTGCGTCAGGCTGGCCTTGCGGTAGCCGATCGTCTTCCCGTCTTTCTCAAAGCTCGCCTCCTCCAGCCGCACAAACCCCGCAGTGGCCATCGCCTGCAGCAGGTCTTCAAAGTGGTCGCGGCTCACCTTGTTGCGCGCGCACAGGTCGGCGTGCAGCTTGCCGGTCGACTTGCCCATCCCGCCCAGGGCGGCGACGATCCCGTGCGCCAGGCGCCGCTCCGCATCCTCGAGCCCGCGCGTGCTCTGCGCAATCGAGCTCTCGGGCGCGCACACATCGCACACCCCGCACCCCCTTCGCCCGTCTTCCGTATCGCCGAAGTGGCGGATCAAGCCCAGCATCCGGCACTCGCAGGACTCGGTGAACCGGATCACCCGGTCCAGCTGCGACCCCCGATGGTTGGACTGCGCGACATAGGGCCCGCGCCACTGGTCATGTCCGCGGGTGAGAAAGCCCTGGTAGTCGAGTGCCGCGCCGCCATGCGTCACCAGCTTCTCGATCGCCTTGTCACACTCCTCCTGGTCGAGCAAGAGCTTCTCCCGCCTGCGTAGCAGGTCCGGAAGCTCTTCGCGGTGAAGCGGGTTCCCGCCCAGCCGCCGGTAGATCGCATCCAGCCGGTCCACCGGCGGGTAGTCGCGCTCGAAGAAGAAATCATGCTGCCGCCGATCGGCAAAGGAGTGCATCAGGATCGTCCGGCTCGGCAGGCCGTCGCGCCCGGCGCGCCCGATCTCCTGGTAGTAGCTCTCGAGCGATGCGGGCAGCGCCACGTGCAGAACCGTGCGCACATCCGCCTTGTCGATGCCCATGCCGAAGGCGATCGTAGCCACCACGACCTGCAGGCGCCCGGACAGAAACTCGCGCTGTACCCGCTCGCGATGATCTGCCTCGAGCCCGGCGTGATAGGCCGCGGCGGCAACCTCCCGGCCCAGCTCGGCCGCCAGCATCTCGGCATCCTTGCGCGTCGGAGCGTAGACGATCGCCGGGCGGCGCGCCGGATCGGCCAGCAGTTCCGAGGCGAAGCCTGCTCTTCGCGGCTTGGGCACCTCGACGACCTCGATGGCCAGATTGTCCCGGCGAAAGCCATGAATGAAGCGCGCCGGCGCGCCATGAAATCGACCCTGTCCCTGCCCCAGCCCAAGCTGCGCGATGATGTCGTCCTGCACCTGCGAGGTGGCGGTCGCGGTCAGCGCGATCACCGGCGCAGGGCGCAGCGCGCCAAGATGCTGCCCCAGCATCCGGTAATCGGGCCGGAAATCATGGCCCCACTGCGAGATACAGTGCGCCTCATCGATGGCGATCAGCCCCGGCTTGCGCTTGGCCAGCATCTCCGGAAAGCCCGGCACCCGCAGCCGCTCCGGCGCGATAAACAGAAAATCGAGCGCCCCTTCGAGATACGCCCGGCAGCTCTCCCGGGCCGCCTCCCGCGGGAGCCCGGAATGGATCCGCGCCACCCGCAATCCCAGCGCCTCCAGCTTCGCCGCCTGGTCATCCATCAGCGCGATCAGCGGCGAGATCACCAGCGCCGTGCCCCCGCGCGCCAGCGCCGGCAGCTGGTAGCACAGACTCTTACCGGCGCCGGTCGGCATCACCAGCAACACGTCCTGCCCCTCGACCGCCGCGCGGCACACCGCCTCCTGGTTGGCCCGAAACGAGGCGAAGCCAAAGGTCCGTGCCAGCAAAGCAGTGAGGGACGAGGCGGCCATGCCCCCAGTATAAGTGCCTCGAAAACGAAGACCGCTGCACCCGAAGCGTCTTGTTCGTAAGCCGTTTCCCGGCCCCGGGGCACCGAGAGCCGGCCGCGCCCGGGCGGCGGGCTCACCGCACCGCTACCCATATACTCAACGCCATGGACTACCTCTGGACCCCCTGGCGCTACCAGTACATCACCGGCACCGGTCCCGAGGCCGAAACCACCCGCAAAGGCGTACCGGCCGCGCTCGATGCCTGGCCCGGGGATCTGCACTGTGTCTTCTGCAATCTCATCGCCTCGACCGACCACGCGATCGCCCACGGCATGGCGCCGGAAGACGCCGAGCGCGCAGCACTGATCGTCTACCGGGCCAGGGAAGTCTTTGTCTGCCTCAACCGCTTCCCCTACAACTCCGGCCACCTGATGATCCTGCCCTACGAGCACCAGAGCTCGCTCGCCATGCTGCCCGCGGCCACCGCCCACGCGCTGGTCGACCACGCGCAGCGGGCCGAGCGCGCCCTGCGCCGGGTCTACACCCCCGACGGGCTGAACCTGGGCATGAACCTCGGCGCCTCGGCAGGCGCGGGCGTAGCCGGGCACCTGCATCTGCATGCGCTGCCCCGCTGGACCGGCGACACCAGTTTTATGACCGTGGTGAGCGAGACCCGCACCCTGCCCGAGTCGCTCGAACAGACCTGGCAGCGCCTGCGCGAAGCCTTCGCCGCGGTGCAATAGCGCTGCCGCACCCCGAACCGGCGCTCGCGCCGCCTCTGCCAGAGCCTCGTCGCCGGGCGGAGAGCCACCCGGGTCCGCGAAGACACGGCCGCGCGCGACTGCAACAGGTCCTTCTCCGGTCGCTGTCTCGATCGCGCCCGCGTGGGCTTCGTTCTGCGGCTTTTTTTGTGCCTGTCCTCTCCGGGCTCTTCAGCGTTGGCCGAAGGGCGGCTATCCGGCATCCAAGCGAGGACCAAGGCACAAACACGGCACAAGCATGGGAGACCGACATGACCGAGACCGACCCGCAGACCGGAGCTGTCCAGCCAGAGACCGCGGACCACTTGGCCCGCCACCCCGTCCATGAAGAAGCGGCAGCAGCCGCCCAGGCCGCGCCCACCAGCGTCGAGCCGATCGAGCCCCAGGACCCGCAGGCCGCCGGCGCCGCAGCCGGCCGGCAGAGAGACCTGCTGCAGCAGAACGTCAGCGGGTCCGAGCAGGAGGGCGCCGCTGAGCGCGCCAAGCGCCTTGAGGAGCAGGCCGGGGGGACGACCGCCGGTTACCATTCCACGGGCTCCTCGACCGGGACGAGCGGCGGCCAGTAGCCGCCCGGAGCGTGGGGTTAACCAGAGAAATCCTCGACCGTCGCAGCGCTGTCGATTCCCTCCACCAGCGTATGCGCCAGTTCTTCCTGCAGGGACTCGAGCAACTCCTTCGGCATCTGCTTAGACGGCTTCACACCGAGCCCCTTAAGCAGTTCCGCCTGGCGGATGGCATTTCCTTTCCCGGTCTTTAACTTGTTCATCGCCCGGTCGTAGGAGGTGCGCGCGGTGTCCAGCCCGTCGCCGATCTTGATCACGTCTGCGGCAAAGGCGGCCAGCTTGTCATACAGCTCGCCGCCCCGGTAGACGATCTCCTGCACGTTGCGATTCTGCTGCTCCTGCCGCCACAGGTGGGCGACGGTGCGGATGACCGGGAACAGGGTCCCGGGGCTTACCAGCAGCACATCGCTCTCCCACGCCTCCTGCCAAAGGCGGCCGTCCTTGGAGAGTGCGAGCAGGTAGGCCGGCTCGATGGGTACAAACATCACCACGAAGTCGATGGACTGCAGCTGGTAGAGCGCCTGGTATTTGCGCTTGGACAGCCCCCGGATATGCTCCCGCAGCGAGGCTACATGCCGGGCCAGCGACACCGCTCGCGACGCCTCGTCCTCGCAGTCGCAGTAGGCGTTGTAGTCCAGCAGCGAGACCTTCGCATCGATGACCAGGTGCTTTTCACCGGGCAGGTTCAGGATGACGTCGGGCCGCGCGCGCGTGCCGTCGTCTCGACTGAAGCTCGCCTGCACGCGGTACTCTTCACCCTCACGCAGCCCTGCGTCCGCCAGCATCCGTTCGAGCAGCACCTCGCCCCAATCGCCCTGCTTCTTCGACGAACCCTTCAGCGCCGACGCCAGGCTGCTCGCCTCTGCCGAGAGCCGGTCGTTCAGCTTCGAGAGCGTCTCGATATGCGCGCGCAGCTCGGTGCGCCCCACCACGCCCTCGTTCTGCAGCCCTTCTACCTTGAGCTGAAACTCGCCCAGCTTCTCCCGCAGCGGCGCCAGCAGTGAGTCCATCTGGGTGTGGTTTTGCTCGCCGAACCGCTTCGACTTCTCCTCGAAGATCTCCGCCGCAAGCGTCTTGAACTGGTTGGCCAGCTCCGCCCGGGCCTCGCTCAGCAACAAGAGCTTTTCGTTGGCCGCGCACCGTTCCGCCTCCAGCCGTGCCGCCGCAGCGCTCCGCTCGGCTTGCATCAGCCGCTCGGCACTCTCGCGTCCGGCCGCCACCTGGGTCGCCGCCTCGCGCAAAGCCGCCTTCGCTTCTCCCAGCTCCTGCTGCAGCTCCCTGTGCTCCTCGACCGCCTTCCGTGCCGTCTGCTCGAGCGTGGCCTGCCGCTGACGCAATCCGTCCAGCTCCGCCTCAACCCTGGCATGGGCGACACGCGCCTCCTCGCGAGCCTGCCGCAGCTCGTCCCGCTCGCGCTCCAGCCCGGCGTGTTCGGCGCGGACCTGGGCCAGCTCCTCGGTGCGCTTGGCGTGCTCCGCCGCCGCCGCCGCCGCTCGCTCCGCCAGGCCGGCGACGGTTTGCCGGCCGATGGAACGAGCGACCAGCATGGCTGCCAGCGCCCCCGCCGCCATCCCCAGAACCAGGGCCGCGAGGGGAAGAATAAAAGGAGAAGACATGCGACTAGTGTGCCACTCCGGAACGCCGAGGACAAATACCTTTCGATACCTGCCATGCGCCGGCTCGCCGCCTCGCGCCCCGGCGCTGCTTTACACTGCCGTGGGCGCTCAGTAGACTTGGGATTCCGGAGTTTGGCACGCGTGTGCCTTTTGGTAGAGCTTCGTGAACGATTTGGTCCCGATCAGCATCCCTTAAGAAGCACACCCAAAAGCACGAGGAGAAGCGCATGGCAGCGGTAGAAGAAAAGGTAAAGCAGATCATCGTCGAACAGCTGCAGGTGGATGAAGCCGAGGTGACCCCGGGCGCATCCTTTCAGGAGGACCTGGGCGCTGACTCGCTCGACGTGGTTGAACTGGTCATGCAGTTTGAAGAAGCCTTTGATCTCGAAATTCCCGACGAAGACGCCGAAAAGATCAAGACCGTCAAGGACGCGGTGGAGTACATCGAGAAGCACGCCAAGGCAGGCAAGTAGCTCGTGAAGCGAAGAGTGGTAGTTACCGGCGTCGGCCTGATCTGTGGCGTCGGCAATACGGCGCCGGAGGTGTGGGATGGATTGCTTGCTTCAAAGAGCGGCATCGCCCCGATCACCGCCTTTGACACGACCGGATTTTCGGTCCGGTTCGCGGCCGAAGTCAAGAACTTCGATCCTCTCCAGTTCATCGAAAAGAAGGAATCGCGCAAGATGGGGCGCTTCATTCACCTTGCCATGGCGGCTGCTGCCGAGGCGATGGAGAACAGCGGCCTGTCGGTGACCCCGGAGATCGCCGAGCGCGTCGGCGTGCACATTGGCTCGGGCATCGGGGGCTTCGATGTCATCGAGCGTGAGCACTCCGCCTTTCTCGAAGGCGGTCCGCGCAAAATATCACCATTTTTTATTCCTGCGACCATCGTCAACCTGGCTGCCGGCCACGTGAGCATCCGCTACGGCGCCAAGGGTCCGAACCAGTCGGCGGCCACCGCCTGCACGACCAGCGCGCACTCGATCGGCGATGCCTACCGGATCATCGAACGCGAGGATGCGGACGTCATGATTGCAGGGGGAACCGAGGGCGCGATCACCCCCATGTGCGTGGGCGGCTTTGCGGCCATGCGCGCGCTTTCGACGCGCAACGAAGACCCGGCCACCGCCTCCCGGCCCTGGGACAAGGATCGCGACGGCTTTGTCATCGGTGAGGGCGCGGGCATCCTTATTCTCGAGGAGCTTCAATTCGCACGCGCACGCGGCGCAAAGATCCTGGCCGAGGTCGTCGGGTACGGGATGAGCGCCGACGCTTTCCACATTACCGGCATGGCGCCTGAGGGCGAGGGCTGCTTCCGCGCGATGCGCAACGCCGTGCACAGCGCAGGCCTCGAGCCGCAACAGATCCAGTACGTCAACGCCCATGCGACCTCGACCCAACTGGGCGACCGCAGCGAGAGCGCGGCCATCGAAAACCTGTTCGGCGATCATGCCCGCTCGGGCAGGCTGCTGGTCAGCTCGACCAAATCGATGACCGGGCACCTGCTCGGTGGCGCCGGCGGGCTTGAGGCAGGCATTGCGATCTACGCGCTGCAAAAGCAGGTCGCGCCCCCGACGGCCAACCTGGCCAACGTCGATGTGGATGACTGCCGGCTGAACTATGTGGCCGATGGTCCTGTCGAGACCGCGATCGAATACGCCCTGTCCAACTCGTTTGGCTTCGGCGGGACAAACGGCTCGCTGATCTTCAAACGCTGGGCTGAGTAGGGCAACCCGCCTGCGCGACGGGCCGCGCTCGGGGTGCGTCTTGGCTGCGCCTGCGGGTGGCGGTGCCTGCGGCCCGGCAGCCGCCCTCAGCTCTGCATCGACGCCGCACCCACCTTCACGATCACGATCAGCACCCACCAGCCCAGGACCGCAACAGCGGCCGAAGCCCGGCTCACCCGCGCCACGATCGAGCAGCCGAGGACCAGCAACGCCAGCATCCACAGCGTAAACACATCGATCGCGCTGGCCAGCGCCATGATCCACGGCGCGGTCTCCGGCGCCAGGTAGTAGCCGGCATTGCTGCCCACCGGGTTCGAGATAAAAAACGATCCGCTGTCCAGCCCGGCAAAGAGCGCAACCGCCGCCAGCAGAGCATGCAGCACAAACGGCAGACTGGCGAACATAGAGACGGCGAAGAGCTGGCCGTAGCGAGCCTTGCCGCCAAAAGCAAAGTTCAGGGTGCCCAGCAGCACTGCTGCCGAAACCGCCGTGGTCAGCAGGGTGACAAGAGGAAAGCCCCAGGCCACGGCCTCGGTGACCTTGGCTCCGATTGCCTTTGCGCTCGCCACCTGGGCCGGCTGCATCTGGGCAAACTGCGCCTGCTGCTTGGGATTCATGCGCACGATCGCCTCGTAGGCGTGAGCCCAGCCCACCTGCTTCTGGACCGCGTAGGAAAAAACGAGCCCGCTCAGCAGGAGCAACACAAAGGCAGGCCACCAACTCGCGTCCCGCTTGAGATCGGCGAACAGGGCCGAAGGCGAAACAAAGGCCGCAAGCAGTCGCCCTGCGGGGCTTAGCTGCGGGACCACCGGCGTGCTTTCAAGACTCGACACGGGCGTGCTCTCCATCGAGCGCGTCTGCCAAAGAGCGAGCAGCGCACGCGAGGAGTTTCCGACCTGGCACCCCATTTGTCAAGCCGCCGGCACAGGCAGCAAAAAAAAGCGCCGGCCGCAGGGATGCGTCCGGCGCCTGGTCTTTTCCATCTGCTTCCTGAAGCGCTGCTTACTGAAGCAAGGGCGGTACATCGCCTTCGACTTTCAACTCCTCGGGCGGGATCACGACGGCGGCCGCGACCTTGTCTTCCGGATCGAGGTTCAGCAGCTTGACGCCCTGGGTCGAGCGGCCGGCCGCGCGAATGGTCTTGGTGTCGATGCGAATGATCTTGCCATACTGCGAGATCACCATCAGCTCGGAGGTTTCATCCACCAGCTGGATCGCATTGACCTTTCCGTTCTTCGCGCTTGTCTTCAAATTGATGACTCCCTTGCCTCCGCGGGATTGCAGGCGGTATTGGTCGACATCGGTGCGTTTGCCGAAGCCGTTTGAAGTCACCGTCAAAATGAGCGACGGCATGTTGCCGCCGTCATCGCTCGCCGTGCGTTCGGCCGGGGTTGCGGCGAGCCCGACCAGGTAATCGTTCTTGCCCAAATCAATGCCGCGCACCCCGTAGGCAGGCCGCCCCATCGAACGCACATCGTTCTCGTTGAAGCGGATGGCAATGCCATCGTGGGTCGCGAGAAAGACGATCTGCTTGCCGTCCGTAATCCTGACCCCGATCAACTCGTCATCGTCATCGATGCCGATCGCGATGATGCCTCGCGCCATCACGTTGCAGAACTCTTTGAGCGGCGTTCGCTTCACCGTGCCCTTGCGCGTGGCAAAGAAGATAAACTTGCCTTCTTCTTCAAGATTGCGCACGGGAAGAATATTGCGTACCTGCTCGCCCGGCTGCAGGCTGAGCAGGCTGGCCATGGACTTGCCCTTGCCCGCCGCACCCACATCCGGGATTTCGTACACCTTCAACCAGTACACCCGGCCCGTGTTCGTAAAGCAAAGCAGGTAGGCGTGCGTGGAGTTGACGATCAGCTGCTGCACGAAATCTTCCTCGCGCGTCTTCATGCCCAGGCGGCCCTGCCCACCGCGCTTCTGCTGGCGATAGATCGAGATCGGGGTGCGCTTGAGGTACTGGGAATGCGATACAGTCACTGCGACTTGTTCATCCGCAATCAGGTCCTCGAGCTGCAGTTCCGCCGTTTCGTCGAGGATCTGCGTGCGGCGAGCGTCGCCGTACTTGTCGCGGATCTCTTCGAGTTCGGCCACAATGACGGTGCGCAGCTTCGCCTCCGAGGCCAGGATCGATTCGTATTCGGCGATGCTTGCACGCACCTCGCCAAGCTCGCGCAGCAGCTCGTCAATCGAGATCTGGGTCAGCCGATAGAGCTGCAACTCGAGGATCGCATCGATCTGGCGATAGCTCAGGATCAATGTCGCCGGCACCGTCGTGATGCCATCGGTCAGGTACTTCGCCGGATCGAGCGTCACGCCTTCAAACACGTTGCCTCGCACCGTCAGCGTGCGGCCGGAGAAAAATTGGAAGAGGTTCTCGCGCGCGTCGGCCCGCGACGAAGATCCGCGGATGATCCGGATCACATTGTCCAGGTGATCGAGCGCAATCTGGTAGCCGATCAGGATATGTTCCCGATCCCGCGCCTTGCGTAACAGGAACGCGGTTCGCCGCCGCACCACGTCCACACGATGATCGATAAAGTGATGGATCGCATCGGGCAGGGGCAGCTCGCGCGGCTGGCCGTTGACGACGGCGAGGAAGATCATCGAAAAACTTTCCTGCAGCTGGGAGTGCTTGTAGAGCTGGTTGAGCACGATCTGCGCCTCGGCGCCGCGCTTGAGCTCGATGACGATGCGCATACCGTCCCGATCACTCTCATCGCGCACATCGCTGATCTCGTCGATCACCTTTTCCTGCACCAGCTCGGCGATTCGCTCCTGCAGCTTCGCCTTGTTGACCTGGTAGGGAATCTCGGTGACGATGATCGCATTCCGGCCGCCCGTGATCTGCTCGATGCCGCACTTGGCGCGCATCAGGAACCGTCCGCGCCCGGTACGGTAGGACTGTGCGATGCTCGAGCGGCCATAGATAAAGCCGCCGGTCGGGAAGTCTGGACCCTGCACGTGCTCGAGCACCTCGGCCAGCCCGCCCTGGGGATTGTTGACCAGCGAGATCGTCGCATTGATCACTTCGGTCAGATTATGCGGCGGGATGTTGGTCGCCATACCCACCGCGATCCCGTTCGAACCATTGACGATCAGGTTCGGAATGCGCGCCGGCAGCACCGACGGCTCGAGCGTCGACTCGTCATAATTGGGGACGAAATCGACTGTCTCCATGTCGATATCGGCCAGCATTTCGCCCGCGATCTTCGCCATCTTGGCTTCGGTGTACCGCATCGCCGCCGGCGGGTCGCCATCCACCGAGCCGAAGTTTCCCTGCCCGTCAACCATCGGGTAGCGCAGCGAAAAAGGCTGCGCCAGGCGCACCATCGTGTCGTAGATCGACGCGTCGCCGTGGGGGTGATAGTTGCCCATCACGTGCCCGACCACCTTGGCGCACTTGGTGTACTTCTTGTTCGGCTGCAGGCCCATGTCGTGCATGCCGTAAAGCACCCGGCGATGCACCGGCTTGAAGCCGTCGCGAATGTCAGGCAGCGCGCGCCCGATGATCACCGACATCGAATAATCGAGATACGAACGCCGCATCTCGTCTTCGATATTGATCGAGATCAGGTTGGCCGCGCCCGGGCCCGATGGGCCTCCCGGGCTGCCGGAACCGTTTGGATTGTCCTCGCCTGGGTCGCCAAGAGGAAGTTGCGGGTTCTGATCGTCTGCCATAGGAAGGGTCGCGGGGTGGAGCAGCCTGCGCCATCGTGCCGGGCCCGCAGGCTGTTCCCCAAACGCTCTCTCGATTCTACTAGGCCAGGGTACCTTGCTCCACACCGGGGCCCAAGAAAAGCACCTTTTCCCGCGCTATACTTCGAGGGAGAGGCCCCGATGTCCACCTTTGCGCTGACCCCGTCTGAGACGCCCGCCGAAAGCCCTGCCGCCCGCTCGGCCGATGATGATTTCTCGCTCCTTGAGCAGCGCGTGCTACGCGCAGTCGAACTGCTGAAGACCGAGCGCGAGATCCGCGCCGCGGCCGAAAGCACAGCGACTACCCTGCAACAGCTCCTCGACGAGCAATCCCAGCTGCTGGCCGACACCGAAGCCCGCCTCAAGGGGTTGGAGCAGGAGCGCGAGCAGGTACGCGGCCGCGTGGAGCGCATGATGAAGCAGCTCGACGCATTCAGTTAGCGGACGGATCGGGAACCGCATGGCCGCCACAAACGACAACCAGTACGTCACTGTCGAGATCTACGACCAGACCTACCATCTGCGCGGACAAGATCCGGCCTACATCCAGAAGCTGGCCGACCTGGTCGATGCCAAGATGCGCGCCGTCGCCGCCCACGGCTCAACCGTCGACTCGCTGCGCGTCGCCGTGCTGGCCGCGCTCAACGTAGCCGATGAGCTGCTTACGCTTGAGCAGAAGCATGCCGCCCTCGCCGGCAAACTCGAGTCCTCGCAGAGCTCGCTCCAGACCCGCGCCCACTCCCTCAACACCTTGCTCGACGACGTGCTCAGCGACGCCGGCGAACCGCGCCATGATACACGCCGCACCGGTTAATCTCTGCCTTACCAACGTCAGCGCGGCTTGACTTGCATTTGGACGCGGGTCTCGCTAGCATCCGAGGTGTAAGACTGGCCTGCAAAGCAGGTGCAAGGAGCTCATGCCGGTTGAACCTATAATTCATTGAACAGGGAGCTCGACTCGACAATCGGCTCGGTGCGCAGTGTCCGCCAGTTCGGAATGCCTAAAGAGCCGCGGAGAGTTCCCGCCGTCCTAGGACGGGTTCACCGGCACGCTCGTGTACGGCCCCGCGGGTCAGTCTTTCACCCAATCTGCCTCTCTGGCATCGCCCTTTAAGAAAGCTCTCGGCGCAGAGACGTTTTCGCCAGACCTGCCAGCGCATCGCGAGCAAGCCGCCTTCCGGTGCTATCGGACCGGGCGTGCCAAGCCTTCCCTGCAAGGATCCTTGCACCCCATCCTCTTCCATCTCGGTCCCATCGCGGTTGCGACACAAGGCGTGCTCGTCGCCCTGGGCATCCTGGCCGGTTTGCAAGTCTCCTGCGTGCTCGCTCCACTACGCGGCCTCCATCCAGACCGGCTCTCCAACCTTGGGCTCGCCAGCCTGCTTACCCTCTTCCTCGGCGAGCGCATGCTCGTCGTCGCCTTCAACCTGCGTGACTTCCTCAGCCACCCCTTCTGGATGCTGGGTCTCGCGGTGGTGCGCGATGAGCGCTACTTCTATGGCGGAGTCCTTTTGGCTTTTTGTGCCGGCGCTGGTTACATATGGGCCTGGCATCTTCCCTGGCGGTCGGTCCTGGACGCGCTCAGCCCCGGAGCCGGCCTTGCGCTTGCCTTGTTGCACCTCGGCAACCTTGCCGCGGGTGCCGACTTCGGCCGTCCCACCACGGCTGCCTGGAGCCTAACGTATACCAGCCGCGCGGCCGCGCGCGCATCGGGAACGCCCCTCGGGATCCCGCTGATCCCGGTCGCCTTCTACGCGGCACTGCTGCATCTGGGGCTAGCCGCATGCGCGACCTGGCTCGTGTTTCGGGCACGCTCAAGCGGAGCCGCGGCGGCCTTCTGGCTCTTTACGGCAGGCCTGGGCACGGTGCTGCTCGATCAGCTCCGCTATCCTCTGCCCGGCGAAACGCTTGTAGGCAACGCCTTCACTGAGGCCCAGGCCCTGGCGATCCTGGCCATCGCGGCAGCAGGCCTGCTCTGGTTGAGCCGCCCGGCTGTCTCGGCTCGTCTGTAAACGATGCTGCGGCCTCGAGCTCAGCAGAAGTTGGCACATATCGGAAGCGCGCGCTGACCAGCGCCCCGGGGTCGCGCGCGCCCGCTCCCCCGAGAGGGTGCCGGGCGCTCCCTGGTCCGGACTCTGATACGAGCCAGCGGCAAAGCGCGCCAGGAACGCCCCAGGCTCCGGGAAGATGCCAAAATAGACGCATGGCACTCCGCTTTTCGCTTGACGAGCCCTTTCGCGCCCTCATCTTCGATTGCGACGGCACGCTGGTGGACACGGCGCGCGCACACCTGTCGGCCTACAATGTTGCGCTTGCCGAGGCCGGTGAACGGATGCACTGGCACTGGTACAGCACGCGCCTGGGCGTGCCGGCGCGCGAACTGCTGCTCGCATTCTTTGCCGAACGCCAGATCGCCTTGGATGTCGACCACGCAGTCGCCACCCATGCCCGCGCCTACCGGTCCGCCTTTCCGCAGATGCGCGAGATCACCGCGGTCGCCGACGTTGCGCGCACCTATTTCGGCCAGGTGCCGATGGCTGTCGGATCCAACGGTATCCGTGCAAACGTGGTCGGCAGCCTCGAGGGCGCCGGGCTGCTCGCACTCTTCGATACAGTGGTCGGCGTCGATGAAGTAGAGCGAGGCAAGCCCGAGCCGGATATCTATCTCAACGCGGCCCACCGCCTGAAGGTCGCGCCCGCGGACTGCATCGTCTTTGAAGACTCCGCAGAAGGTCTGGAGGCCGCGCTCCGGGCCGGCATGCGCACCCGCGATGTCAGAGCGGTCGTGCGGGCAGAAGAGCCCGCCTAGAACAACGCTGTTTGCATCCGCCACCGATCCTGCATGGCAGCAGGCGCTTTCCGCTCCACCTGCGCCCAAGAAGGACGCGATCAGAGCGGTTGCAAACGTTCTTTAGCGTTGTCGAACGAGCCCATCACCTGCTCTGCGAACCGCTCCATCTCTTCCCGCTGCGGGCTCGACTGCAGCAGCACTAAATCCACGCCGACGCGGGCAAAATGAGCTAGCTGCTCCTTCACCTGGTCCGGTGTGCCCACCAGTCCGGAGCGCAGCCCGCGGTTGGAAACCGAATAATCCTCAAGCGAGATCTTCTGCTCGAGCTTCGACCCTGTCACCCACTGCTGATAGTTCTGATAGCCGCTCGCAGACTGCTGCACATCGGTAATGCGCACCACCTCTTTCTGCGCCGCCTCGGCCGTATCCCGCACGATCGCATACCCAGCCACGCCATAGACCATCGGCGGCAGCCCGGCGCGCTCGCGGCGCTCCCGCATCGCTTCGATCTTGCGTCCGACCGTAGCGGGCGAATCGCCATGCATCAGGTACGCATCGCACTTGGAGGCGATCAGATGCTTGGCCGTCTCGGACTCGCCGCCCGCGTAGAGCGTGGGCCGCGGCCGGCCGAGCGGCTTGGGCGAGAGCACGTTGTCTTGCACCTTGTAGTACTTGCCTTGGTAAGAGAACCCTTGTTGCGCCCAGCAGCCATTGAGCACTTCCAGCCATTCCTCGGTACGCGCGTAGCGATCCTCGTGCCGGTCAAAATCCAGACCGTACTTCGTCGCCTCGTCAGCCCACCAGCTTGACACCACGTTCAGCGTCAGCCGGCCGCCGGAGATGTGGTCGATATTGGCCGCCTGCTTGGCCAGCAGCGCTGGATTGTGAAAGCTGGGCCGCACCGCCACCATCAGCTCGAGCTTGCTCGTCACCGCCGCCAGCGCCGCAGCCGTCGACCATGCATCGAGTGAGGGCGCATCCACGCCCTTGATATCGTTCAGATTCAACTCGGCAATCAGCGTCAGGTCATAGCCCAGCTCTTCTGCCCGGCGCGCCAGCCGGCTGCAGTACGCCCAGCTCGCTTCCATGCCTTCGTCGTCCACATTGCGCAGCCAGCCGCCAAAGACCGGCAGCCAGAAACCGAACCGCATCTTCTTCGCACCCGGACCAATACTGCTCACCATGAGGAGACCTTGCTCTCTGCCGGGCTCGCCTGCTCTCGGGGCCACCGCGCCGCGTTCGCGCTCGCTGCCTCGACTTCCAACCAGTCCACCAGCCTGGTAAACGGATCGAACCCCACCACACGTTCGCCATCCGCAACAAAGTTTGAGAGGGCATTGATGTCGTAGTACAGCGGACGCCCTTCCCGGTGCGGCTGGTCTTCGGGCGTCTCTCGCGCATCGACGATGTACTCTACCCCGCCGAGTTCGATACCTGCGGCCTCCATAATGCGTTCCACGTCCGAGATGATCGCCGGAGACGGCTGATAGCCTTCCACACGAATCCCTGACTTCGGCGCATCGAGCGCGCACGCCGCGCGGTCGAGATCGACGCCCGCCGCCGTGCGGCAGATATCGGCCGGGCACAGGTCAAAGGTCTCGCCCGTGATGTGGACCTTGATCGCATAAAGAAAGCGCCCACCCAGCACCTCGCAGCGCACGATATAGGAACCGCGCGCAGGAATAAACTCCTGCACCAGCGCCGTCGAGTCCAGGCCGAACTGCAGCTCCTCGCCCGCAACCGCCCGCTCCAGCGCATCCGGCACATCAAACCGCTTCACGCCCGCACCCGACCCGCCGATATTCGGCTTCACCACGATCGGCCAGCGAAGCCCCTCGGTCGCGGCCTGCGCCTGCGCAGCGCGATGGATCACCCTCGTCTTCGGATAACCCAGGCCGAGCACATCGAGCAGCGCCAGTTGTCCAGCCTTCGACAACTCGGCCTGGTACGCCTGCCTGCCGTTGATCACCCGCACGCCACGTTGCGCCAGGTGGTCCAGGTAGCCGAGCGTGTAAAAGATCGCGTCGCCATGACCACGGTTCCAGGCCGAGGGGCTCATGCGGTTCACCACCAGGGCGTAGTGCTGCTCCGGATGATCTTCCAGGGCGTAGGTGTGCTCGGCGGCATGGAGCTTGACGAAGGGCAGGTTGCGGCGTTCGAGCTCCGCAAAGAGGGGCCGAAACCAGTGGGGCTGCTCGTAGTAAATGGCAATTGGCTTGGACAAGCACGGGCCTCCGATCCTGCACAGAAAGATGCGGCCCAGCATGCAAAAAGCCGCTCCCCTCGACAAGGAGAGCGGCTTTTACCGGGAAGCGGTTAGGCTGCCGAAGCGTCGCTCGTCACGGTCACCTTCACGTGCGCCGTCACTTCTCGGTGGAGCTTGACCGGCACATGAAACTCGCCGAGTTGCTTGAGCGGCTCTTCGAGCTGAATCTTGCGGCGATCCAGCGAAAAGCCGTGCGCCTCCAGCGCCTGCGCGATGTCGGAGGAGGTGACCGAGCCGAAAAGGTGCTCGTTCTCGCCGACCTTGCGCGCAAACTCGAGCGAGATGGCCTCGATCAGAGAGACCTGCGTCTCGGCCTCCGCCTTTTCCTTGGCCGTCCGGCGCAAGGCCGAATTCTTCATCTGCTCAATGACCGCCTTGTTGGCGGCGTTGGCCTGCATGGCCAACTTGTGTGGCAGCAGGTAGTTCCGGCCGTAACCATCGGCTACCTTCACCACATCGCCGCGGTGGCCGAGATGCTCCACGTCTTCTTTCAGAATTACTTCCATAGCCAGACTCCCTCTTGCGAGCGGCGCGCGCGTTTCCCGCGCACCGGCCCGCTGTTCTCTCTGCTTAGTAGCGCGCTGCGAAGGGCAGCAGCGCGATATTGCGCGCCTGCTTGATGGCGCGGGTCAAGCGGCGCTGGTGCGTGGTGCAGACACCCGTCAGGCGGCGGGGCGTGATCTTGCCACGCTCGGCAACAAACTGCTGGAGCAGGCGCACGTCCCGATAGGGGATCGCCTCGATCTTCTCGACGCAGAACTTGCAAACCTTCTTGCGCCGGAAAAACTTGCGGCCGCCCGCGCCGCCCGGGCGTGGTCCACCCGCGGGGCGGGGGCCGCCCGGTCCACCGGAGCCGGGTCCGCTGTGGCCGCCCGCGCTGTGCCCTGTTGAGGAGTGTCCCCCGGCACTCGATGAGCCGGAAGCATGCGATGCGCCTTCAGAGCGCGGTGTCGTTGTCTCGTCTGCCATGTATGTATCCCTGTGTATCCCTGGTCCGCCCCGGCGCTGATGGCGCCCGCGAGTCGGTACTCGTTCGTCGATCGAAAAGTGTCCGTCCCGCCTGCCCGCAGGCGGAGCCTAGGCGGTTGTTTCTTCCGGAGCCTGTACCGCGACGGCCGGCGCCGCAACCGCCGGCGCTTGCGCCTCGGCCGGGGGCATCGCGCTCAGCTTCTTCTTGCTCGCACGCAGCGCACGCACCTTGTCCAAGCGCTTCTCTTCCTCGTCCATGCGCACGGTGATGTACTTGATCACCGGCTCGGACACGCGCAGCCGCCGCTCGAGCTCAGCCACCAGCGGGCCATCGGCGTCGATGGTCAGCAGCACATAATTGCCGTCGTTGAACTTGCGCACCGTGTAGGCCAGCTTGCGGCGACCCAGCTTCTCCACCGCGCGGACAGCCCCGCCTCCGGAGGTGACGGTGCCCGTGAAGTTCTCGACCAGCTTGTCGAGATCTTCTTCCAGTATGTCCGGACGCACGATAAACATGACTTCGTAAAAGCGATCCATTCCGTCTCTCTTCCCCTCGCGCCGGTATTCGCTACCGTCGCGGTTACTCATTCCGCTGCACCCGGGGGCGCCGAGCTGTTTGGCTCGCGGCGCTTCCCATCGTTGAACCTGTTCATCGCGGCGGCTACCCCCTCGGCCACGATTACCTCCACCGCCTCGACTGCCTGATCCAGCGCCGGGTCAAGCACACCCAATTCCATCCGCCGCAGGGGCGCCAGCAGATACCCGCTGCCGCGGCGTCCCGGCTGGCCCGCATCCGGACCAACCCCGATCCGCAGGCGCGGCCAGGCTTCCGTGCCCAGCGCGCCATTGATCGACTTGGCCCCGTTATGGCCGCCCGAGCTTCCCCCCGGTCTTACCCGGATCGATCCCAGCGGCAGCGCCAGCTCGTCATAGAGCACCACCAGCTCGGTCGCCGGATCTACCGACAGCTCTTCGACCAGCGCCGCCACCGCAAGCCCGCTCATGTTCATGAACGTCTCCGGCTTGGCCAACACCGCTGGCCTTCCCCCGAGCAACACGCTTGCGGTCTGCGCCCGTCCCCGGCGATTGCCCACCACAGCACCCAGCCGCGAGGCGATGCGGTCGATGGCCAGAAATCCGGCATTATGCGGCGTGAACTGGTACTCGATGCCGGGATTACCCAGCCCGACAACCAGGAACACCGCCTACTTCTTCGCCGGCGTCGCCGCGGCATCCGCAGCCGGAGCCTCACCCTTGCCCTTCTTGGCAATCTCGGGCTCGGCCGGGGTCTCGGCGGCCAGCGCATCCGCCGTCTCCACCACCTCTTCCTTGACCAGGGTCACGTGGGCCACCAGCACGTCTTCCTCGTCGAGGAACTTGAACTTGCCACCGTGGGGCAGATCCGCGATGCGGATGCCGTCCCCGAGCTTCAGCTCGCTGACGTCGACATCGATGTGGCTCGGAATATCCCCGGGCATGCACTCGATGCCCACTTCGCGCAGCACCTGGTCGAGCACGCCGCCGTCGATCTTGACCCCCACCGGGGTGCCGATCAACTGCACCGGCACGTCGACCTGCATCGCCACGTCCAGCGCGATCCGCTTCAGATCCACGTGGATCAGCTTGTCCTTGATCGGCTCGAACTGCCAGTCCACGATCATCGCCTTCGCCTTGGCGCCCGAGCCGGGACCGGACCCGGCAATCTCAAGATCGAAGATCGAGTTGTGACCGGTCTCCGAGTGCAGGATGCGCAGCATCTGCTTGGGGTCAAGCTCGAGCGCGATCGAGGCTTCCTTGGCGCCGTAGACCACCGCCGGCAGCTTGCCCCGCATGCGCACACGGCGTGCCGCGTTCTTGTTGAACTTGCCTTCGCGCGGCGTGCCGACGACCACCTCCGGGCCCTTCTTTTCTTTTGCTGTGCTCACGGTTTCCTCTTCCTTCGGGCACGGGGTCTCCCCGCTCCCTTTGCCTGGCGATCCGGCCTGCTGCCAACTCGCAAACTCCGCGCGGCTCGCGCCTGCGCATCACAAACTGCCCTCGTTCCGAGGCAGTCCTAACTGAACAGCGTGCTCACGCTGGTCTCCATGTGGATACTCTCGATCGCCGCGCCGAGCAGCCCGGCGATCGAGCGCACCTTGATCTTGCCGGCCGACTGGGCTCTCTGCGCCTCTTCATTGAGAGGGATCGAGTCGGTCACCACCAGCTCCTTCAGCGGCGAGGCCATGATCCTCTCAATGGCCGGCACCGAGAGCACGGCATGCGAGACGCACGCATACACCTCGGTTGCTCCCTGCAAAAGCAGCGCGTCGACCGTCTTGACCAGCGTGCCGGCCGTGTCCGCAATGTCGTCGATCACCAGGCAGGTTCGCCCGCGCACGTCGCCGATCACGTTCATCACTTCCGTCACATTCATCTGCGTGCGGCGCTTGTCCACGATGGCCAGGGGCGCACCCATCTTGGTCGCGAAGAACCGGGCCCGCTCCACACCCCCAGCATCGGGCGAGATCACGGTCAGATTCGGCAGGTCCAGCTCCCGGAAGTAGCTGACCATGACCGGCGAGGCAAACAGGTGATCGACGGGGATGTTGAAAAACCCCTGGATCTGCGCCGCGTGCAGGTCGACGAACAGCGCCCGGTCGGCCCCCGCGGTGGTCAACAGGTCGGCCACCAGCTTGGACGTGATCGCCACCCGGGGCCGATCCTTCCGGTCCTGCCGCGCATACCCGTAGTAAGGCACCACCACCGTGATCCGCGAAGCAGAGGCCCGCTTGAGCGCATCGATCATGATCAGGAGCTCGACCAGGTTCTGATCGACCGGCTTGCACGTCGGCTGCACCACAAAAACATCGGCGCCGCGCACATTCTCAAGCAGCTGGAAGTAGATCTCTCCATCGGCAAAGCGCTGCAGCTTGGTTTCGCCGAGCGGCGCCCCGATGTGCCGGCAGATCTCGTTGGCCAGCTCCTTGTTCGCGCCTCCCGAGAAGATGCGAAAGCCCTTGTCTTCGCCCAGGTGGCGCGAGCGCTTTCGCTCGGCGGCCGACTTGGCCCGGCCGTCGCTGAGCTTGCCGTCGACCCCCACCGCTACCGGGACCACTTCCTGTTGCGCCTGCTCGTCCCTTGCTGTCAAAACTGGCCTCCTCGAGCTGGTTGACTCGGGTTATCCCTGTTCCCGCCTTTTGGTGCGCCCGGCCTTGTTTCGCCCGGCGTCTTCGCCCGGCCTG